>CAZTKR010000057.1:0-17095 GCA_964614115.1 uncultured bacterium
CTCGGAGCTTCTGGGTTCAAACCGGATGAAACGATTCATCGAAGGCATTTCCAAACGATTTGGTTTTATTATCTTTGACACACCTCCTCTGACAGCTGCAACGGATGCCGTCATCCTGGGAACGTTGGTGGATGGTGTGGCCATACTTATCAAATCGGGAAAGACCCACAGAGAATATGTTCAGAATAAACTGGAGCTGTTTCGCAACGTGCAGGCCAAGATCGTCGGAGTCATACTGAACTGTGCCGGTGTAGAGGTTGCTCACGAAGGCTACAGTTATTATTCGTACTAAAGGACGTACCATGCGGTGTTTGGTAACAGGGGGAGCTGGATTCATCGGATCGCATTTGTCGGAGAGGTTGATACAAGGGAATCATGATGTCGTTTGTTTAGATAATTTTAATACGTTCTACGATCCTGCCATCAAACGCAAGAATGTAGAGCCTCTGCTGCCCCACCCTCGGTATCGACTCATCGAGGGCGATATCCTCCAGTGGGATCTTCTGGAAAAACTATTTCAAGAGGGGCAGTTTGAGGTAGTTATCCATCTGGCCGCTCGGGCCGGAGTCCGACCGTCGATTAAGGAACCCCGCCTCTATCAGAAAGTCAACGTCGAAGGAACCGTCAATCTCTTGGAAATCAGCTCCAGGATGGGCCTACCGAGATTTATTCTCGCTTCTTCATCCTCGGTTTACGGAAACAATACCAAGGTTCCGTTCAGTGAGGACGATCCTGTGGACTTTCCCATCTCTCCGTACGCAGCTACGAAAAAAGCGTGTGAGCTGTTGGGATTCACATACGCGTCCTTGTATAATCTCCCTGTTACCTGCCTGCGATTCTTTACTGTCTATGGACCGAGGCAGCGGCCGGATATGGCTGTCCATAAATTCACGAAGTCTATCGTTGAAAACAGGGAAATCAGCCTGTACGGAGACGGGTCGAGCTGCAGAGATTACACGTATATCACGGACATCATCGATGGCATTATGAAAGCCATCGATTTGTGTGACGGATACCATATCTACAACCTGGGAGAATCCGAGACGATTCAGCTAAGTCAGCTCATCCAAATTTTAGAGGAGACGCTGGGCAAAAAGGCAAGAATAAAGCCGATGCCTCCTCAGCCGGGAGATGTATCCATAACCTATGCCGACGTGTCAAAGGCCAGGAAGGAGTTGGGATACAGCCCTTGTGTACCGATTACCGAAGGGATTCGTTGGTTTGTCGAATGGTATCTTAACCATGGATCGACATCTTTAAGCAGCGATGATTAGAGAAAAAGAAGCACTTTTGATTCGGCTGATGAAGTTTGCCGATGCGGTTGTCATTTCACTGTCTATATGCATCGCCTACTTTATTACCGCCTTCATTCGAGATAGGCTCGGTCTCATTTTTTGGGAGAGCTTCAGTGCCTTCATCCAAGCTTATTTCTGGTTGGCGATTCTCGCCGTTCTTATCTGGGTTACCACGATGTCGTACTATCGCGTATACGACAATTTCCGGATAAAGCCGTTTCCCGAAACGATGTGGAACGTGGTTTTAACGGGAGGCATCACCGTTATTTTTTTGGGAAGCGCAACGTTTTTAATGAAGATGCAGGTAGCCAGCCGATCGTATATCGCCGTTTTTATCATCACCGGTGTTGTTTTAATAGGCATGGAAAAGTCGGTTCTTTCAAAAATTGTGCACATCATCCTCAGGAGTGGGTACAATCTCATCAACGTTCTCATCGTCGGTACGGGACAGCGAGCTCAGCACCTGATCGAAGCCGTAAAAGCCCATTCCGATTGGGGCATGCAAATCGTCGGCCTCATCGATGACGACCCCAAGCTGCTGGGCAAACAGATCATGGGCTACCCTGTGATCGGACGCATCCGCGATATCCCGAGAATCCTTCACAATACCATCATCGATCGGGTGATGTTCGTCGTACCCAGAATGTGGCTCAATCGGATTGAGGAGGCCATTCGTCACTGCGAAGTTGAGGGCATCAGTACAGCCGTGTGTGTGGACCTCTACCGACCCAAATTGGCCAAGATGCGGATGTCCGATTTTGCCGGCATTCCCCTTATCATGTTCCAGACGTCGATGGCCAAGGAGTGGCAGCTTTTTTTCAAGAGATCGGCGGACTTGATTATTTCTTTGATCGCCATCCTGATCCTCCTGCCTGTTTTTATCTTCGTAGCCATCGGGGTCAAGCTGTCTTCCAGGGGGCCGATTCTGTTCAGGCAGACACGCTGCGGACTGAATGGGAGAAAATTCTCCTTGTATAAATTCCGATCGATGTACGTGGGAGCCGAGATGCGCAAGAAGGAGTTGGAGCGGCAGAACATCATGGGAGGTCCGGTATTCAAGATGAAGCGAGATCCTCGGGTCACGCGATTCGGCCGGTTCATGCGGAGATTCAGCATCGACGAGCTTCCCCAACTCTTCAACGTGCTCCGGGGAGACATGAGCCTGGTCGGGCCGCGCCCGCCCATTCCCAATGAGGTCGATATGTACGAAACATGGCATCGCCGGCGATTAAGCATGAAACCGGGCCTGACGTGCATCTGGCAGGTGAGTGGACGAAACAAGGTCGATTTTGATAAGTGGATGGACATGGATCTTCAGTATATAGACTCGTTTTCTTTATGGCTGGATTTTAAAATACTTTTTCGGACCGTGTTCGTCGTGCTTACGGGTTACGGTGCCGCCTAGTCCATTCCTGTAATCATCATCAACGATTTGAGACTATCGCATGAGACAAACGTACCGGTTTAGGGGTCGGATGATCCCTTACCAGAATTTTCTTCAGTCTCCTGAATGGGGCGGATTTTATGTGTATAACGAGAAACGATTCAAGCGTCCCAAACCCCTTCATCGTGGGCCATGCCCGATTTGCCGTATTGTCTTGGATGCCCAGGACAGACGGGAAGTGAGCTCTGTTCAATACCAGGGCGAACGGTTCTGGATCACTCGGAATACAAATCCCATCGTCGATGACCACCTGCTTATCTTTCCCCATGACGAGCATTATTCGAAAGACGGACTTCCTCACCGGATCGATCTAAACGAAGCGGATGTGCTGTTGACCATAGATCTGGCGATGAAGGGATTTACGGGCATGCCCCTCCAGGCCGAAGGAGAGCACCCCATCCTCGTGAAAAAAGCCGAAAAAGGCCACTGGGAGGATCCCTTCGGATTACCCTGGGCCGTCTATGTAAGTCCATTTCCGGGGTCGGGACGTTCGGAGCCCCATCTTCACGTGAACTGCGTTCCTGCGCATTATATTCCCCTTCCGAAGGCCGATGCGGTGCCCTGGCAGGTTTGTCAGGACGCCCAGAACGGTACGGTGATTTCTCGGCTGTCGAATGCTGGTTTTTATGCTTTGGCTTTCCAGGGTAAAAATCCAAAGGCTGTCGCCCAAACCGTGATCCGGTTTCATTATTATATGAATGCATGGGAGACTTCTTACAATCTCTTTGCCTATCCGATGACACTGGAGAATCCCAATTTTACCGATATCCGTATCGCCGTGGCCTGCCGAGATGAAGAGTACGCCGAGGCCGCGGATCAAAAACTGGGTGGACTGGAATTCCTCACGGGTGTATTGATCCCGGGTGCCAAGCGGGTGGACACGATGAATTCCATCCAGAAGGATTTAACCTTCGTACAAACCACGTTGAAGGAGAACCAGGCTTTGGACCTGGAGCGGAAGCTTCGAGAAGCCTTTGGTATGCCACCCGTTGGAGTGGCGGTTTACCCGGTTCATCGGGACGGGTCTGCCGCCCAAGCCTACAAGCCGGAGGTTCGGTCCAACACGGTCTTTCAGAGATTGCCGGAGATATCCCGTCACTGGATATCTCCATCGGACGCGTCTTTGCCCAGTGGGGATGAGAGCTGGGATGATTTGTGGGAAGAGGCCAACGTGCTGGTTCGATTGACCCACGCCAGTATCTGTCAGTCGGATCGTCGGGTTCTCCTGGGAACGAAGCTCAGCCAGCTGGAGAAAGAGCCGTACGTGTTGGGTCATGAAGCCGGTGGGTATGTGGTGGACCCGGGACCGTGGAAGGACAAAATCAGAGCCGGTGCAAAAGTGGTGGTACTTCCCCACCTCACGTGCGGAAATTGTGAGCCCTGCCGGAGTCATAGGCAGAACTTGTGCAAGAACATGCGGCATCTGGGATTCGACCTGCATGGTAGCATGGTGGAACTGATGAGTTTTCCATTCCAGTGTATTTTGCCCGTGGACGATGCGTTTCCCGATGATGCGTTGACCCTGGTAGAGCCGTTGGCCTGTATTCTCAGGGCCCTGTTCCACCTGAAGAATGATCTGGCCGCACTGTCCAGCGGTAAGAAGAGGAAGCAGAAGAACATCAATCCCTTTACCATCTACGGTGCCGGTCCTATCGGATGCCTGGTAGCCCGGGCCGTCGGGCGTTTCTGGCCAAACGTACCCGTGAAGATGGTGGAACCCAATGCGTCCCGGCGTCGTCTGGTCCAGGAGAGTGAAATGGCCGATGTGGTGGTGGAAAAAATCCCTGCGGGTGAGAAAAACCACGTGGGTTTTGTGGCCTCCAGCAAGTTTCAGGCGTCCCGGGATGCCATCCAGGCAGCCGTCAACGCGGGTACGGTCATGCTTTTCTCGGGCATCAACACGGACGATATCCAGCGGGATCGGAAACGAGGCGGGACATTTGCTGAGACCGTCGAGAATATCCATCGCAGAGAGAAGAGAATCCCGAAAATTGTAGGGTCGGGGAGAACGGTCACCCTGGTCGGTTCCAGCGGGTATAACTTCGACGATTCCGCGCGTTCGGTGCACGAGCTCAGCCTTCACTACGATCATTACCGTCGGGTACAGAATGTGATCCTGGATGGTTTGAATGCCTCAGACGTGACCTATGAGGCGCCCCTCAGATTACACCGACACTTCGATAGCGCCATCGAGGTGCTGCTGTCGCCCTACGGTATAGAGGACCCGGTCTACAGCACCGAACTGGCGGAAACGCTCAAGGTGTTGATTAAAATTTAGGGACTTCTATGGAGTCGTACAGAGTCGCGTTTATCGGAGCGGGCGGCATCGCCCGTGCCCATGCCTTCGCCATGGCTGCATTGCCCTACTATTACGACGGCACGCCCTCACTCGTCCGGGAGGCGGTGGTATCAGCCAGGCCGGAGAGCCGCCAGCGTTTCGCCGAGACATACGGTTTCGCAGAGGCGCTCCCGCTGGATGCCCTCGTATCACGAGACGATATCGACACTGTTTTTATCCTGGGGCCCAACGAGCTCCACGCCGCGCATCTGGAGCAGACGCTCAAGATGAAGAATCTTCGCTGCGTTTATCTCGAAAAACCGATTTGTGCCTCAAAGCAGGAAGAGGAACACGTCGCCCGACTCGAAAAGAATCTATTGCAAGGTATTTATATTCAGGCAGGTTTTCAATTCCTGCAGATGTCCAACGTGCGGCGGGCGCTGCGTCTGTGGAAAGAGGAAGATTTCGGGACGCCCATTCATTTTCAGGCCCGGTATCTCCACAGCGGGTATCTCGATTCTCAGTATCGGAAGAAGAGACACTCGCGCCTGAAGCCCATCCCTGCGGGTGGGGCCATGGCAGACCTGGGTTCCCATGCCCTCAGTTTCCTCGTGGCTTTTTTGGGAGAGAATCTCGACGTTATGGCTGCCCGGCAGAGCGGTCATTTCAACGATGTGCCCACCGGATCGGACTTGTGTACGACCGCCCTTATTCGAGATGGAAAGAGCGGCGCTCATGGGACGGTGGGAGCCAGCCGCATCTCGGCCGGGGCCGGAGATCAGCTGGAGCTCGAAATCATGTGCACAAAGTGCTCTCTTCGTTTGTCTACGCTGCGCCCGGATAGTCTGGAATTTTTTCCCGGAAAAGGTTCGGGAGAATGGCACACGCTGCACTGTGGCAATGACTTCCTGCCGGTCACACAATTCCCGGCCCGATCGGTTCCGGCCGGGTGGCTTCGATCGCTCATTCATGCTCATAATTTGTTTTTCGGAGGAACCGATGCGACTGCCGTGATTCCCGACCTGAAGCACGGCCTGGCCGTTCAGCGTCTGGTCCGGCAGACAGCCGAGCGATTGATGGAAACAGAAAGTCGTCCATAGAGGAGCAGAGGAATAGCGTATGAATGTTCATGATTTTGATGAAATCGATATACAGAAAGTCGCTGCGCTGTACTGTGAAGGCATGAACCGGCAGCAAATTGCCGAGATAGTGTATGTCCCGGAGAACGAAGTGGATCGCATGATCGAGGCCGCTTCCCAGAGGGGGTATTTCGATTATCAGCCTCGTTTGGCGTCGGAGGTGATCAGCCCCGAAGTCCGAAATTTTGTGGCCCACGAGGTTTTAACCTCCACCCTGAACGCGTCTCTGCGTCAGAAATTGGAATGCACTCTGACACCCATCACGATCACGCCATCGCCACGGTCGATGTTCACCAAGTTTGCCGCCGATACCGACGAGTCGTCCAAGGATTTTGAAGCCTACCTTCGAGCCGAGAGGGGCTCCGTCCAGATGGTGGCCGGACGTGCGGCGGAAAAACTGTCCACGGCCCTGTTCGACGGAAAAAATCATGCCGTCGGTCTGAACTGGGGAGCCATCGTGGGCGAAACCATCAAGCGCATCCGTCCCGTTCCCAGCCGTATGGACGATGCGAAGATCTCCGTGGTCAGTCTGTTCGGCGATCTGGATTTTTTCTCTCCTGAATGGGATTTATCGTCGGTGGTGGGCATGGACATGAACTGCAACAACCTGGTCACCCAGCTCGTGCAGCAGCTGGGGGGACGCGGGGAAGCTGTTCCGTTGAATGTTCCGGGGTTTATACCGGCTAAATTTGCCAAGAAAGCGGATACATTCAATGCCATCCGCGATTTCATGACGACGCACACATCATACCGGCGCATCTTCGGCGATTCGCCCCCGGAGAATCCACGAAAGCCGCGGAGCATCGAGGGGGTTCGAAACCGTCCGTCCCAGGCCAAGATCATACAAATCGACACCATCATCACCGGTCTGGGTGCAGCCGATAATTACACCGTGTTGCGGAATTATCACAAGTCTCTCCTGGATCCCAAAGAGATCGATACCTTCTTGCGGTACTGCCGAAAGGGCAAGGTGGTGGGGGATATCGGCGGACATCTCATTGAATCGGAGGCCGGCAAGCACGACAAGAGGGTAGCTGCATTCCTCACACGAATCAATCGGCGGCTCCTGGCCGCGCAACCCAGCGACTTCATCGATGTGGCCAGTCGCTATCAAAAAACGAAGAAGGGTGCCGGTGTCATCGCCATCACCGTGGGCGCCCGGAAGGCAAAGATACTGCACACACTGCTCTCGTGGGCGCCGTGTCCGCTATCCATGGTAGTCATCGACTCCCATTGTGCACTGGCGCTGCTTCACCAGATCGATCCCAGCGGTTTTAAGAACTTCATCACTACCCAGGACGGTCAGAAGATCATCGGGGATCATACGAAATGGTCCAAAGCAACGAAGGAGCTGATACCCGTCTGAAAGGGGGGATAACAAACCAGAGATGATGCGAACAGTATGGAAGAACGCATATCTGTTATGCGTGTGGTGATGTATGAAAATTTTAATGATAGCACCAGAACCGATATTTGAACCCAGAGGAACGCCTTTAAGTGTGGTTGGACGGCTTAAGGCGTTTTCTGATATAGGTCATCGCGTCGATCTTCTCACGTATCCCATGGGTGAGGATGTCGTCCTTCCGGGCGTGCGCATTCTCCGAATCCCGCGGCTACCGGGCGTACGCACAGTGAAGATCGGCCCGTCGTTCACGAAGATACCTCTCGATGTATGCCTTCTTATAAAATCGGTCGTCTGGCTTTGTCGGAACCGGTACGATCTCATCCATACCCACGAAGAAGCCGGCTTTTGGGGCACGGCCCTGTCCCGGATTTTCCGGATTCCCCATATCTACGACATGCATTCAAGCCTTCCCCAACAGCTTCGAAATTTTCAATTCTCCGATTCCAGGCTGTTGATCGCCGTTTTTCAGAGGCTCGAGAGATGGGTGCTGACGTATGCCCATCGCGTCATCACCATCTGCCCGGACCTCTATGAGCATGTCCGTACGCTGCTTCCCCGGAAGGGATCGGTCCTGGTGGAGAACGTCGTGGACTACGGCATGATTTTCGGAGAGGAAGACCGGTCTGCTGAAATTACACGATCCCTAAAGTTGGAAGGCCGACGGGTCGTCCTGTACACCGGAACGTTCGAGCCGTATCAGGGCCTTGATCTTCTCATCGCGGGTGCCGATAGGGTGGTCTCCAAAATCCCATCCACAGTCTTCTTGATGGTGGGCGGCCATCCCGGACAGGTGGCATCGTACCAGAAAAGGGTCAGCGAACGCGGCCTGGACGATCAGTTTCTGTTCACGGGCCAGGTTCTGCCCCAGCAGGTGGGCAGTTACATCCGATGCGCCGATGTCCTGGCCTCGCCTCGAATACAGGGAACGAATACACCGCTGAAGATTTATGCCTACCTCCGGTCGGGTGTGCCCGTGGTGGCCACGCGTTTGTGGACGCATACCCAGGTTCTGAACGATGATGTGGCCGTGCTCACTGATCCCACGCCAGAGGCTTTCGCGGAAGGGATTCTAACGGCCCTGAAGGATAAAAACCGCTCGAAGAAACTGGGTTCACGGGCGCGCAAACTGGCAGAGAAAGAATTCAGTTATCACGTTTACCTGGAAAAGCTTCACCGAGCGATCCAGGAAGCCACGGGGGCAGGAGCTTAGGATGTGCGGAATCTGCGGCATACTGTACAAGGATGCGGAAAGACGCGTCGATGCGTCCACCCTCCGGCAGATGTGCGATACGTTGGTGCATCGAGGGCCGGACGATGAGGGCCATGTCGTCTTGAACCATGTGGGATTGGGCATGCGCCGTCTGGCCATCATCGACCTGTCCACCGGGCATCAGCCTCTGACCAATGAGGAAAAGACCATCTGGATCGTCTTCAACGGGGAAATCTACAACTACCGGGAACTAAGGACTCAGCTGGAGAAGGCTGGGCACCGTTTCAAGACGGCCAGTGACACGGAATCCATCGTCCACGGGTATGAATCCTGGGGGAAAGCCGTTTGCGAGAGACTGAACGGGATGTTCGGGTTGGCCATCTGGGATGAGCAAGAGAAGATGCTGATGCTGGCGCGGGACCGCCTGGGAATCAAACCGCTATACTACTATGAAGATGACGAGAAGCTGGTCTTCGGATCGGAAATCAAAGCCATACTCCGATGTCCCGGCGTACGTAGAAGGGTGGACCTGTCGGCCCTGGATAATTATCTCACCTTCGAGTACATCCCGTCCCCGCGGTCGATCTTTCAGGACATTCGTAAATTGGAACCAGGGCATTTCCTGGTCTGGAAGGACAATGAATTAACGACCCGGCCGTACTGGAAGCTGATTCCACAGGAAAAGCCATACACGAAGGATGAAGCCGGCCAGCGTTTGGCCGAGCTTCTGGAGGATTCTGTCCGCCTCCGCCTGGTTTCGGACGTTCCCCTGGGGGCGTTCCTCTCCGGGGGTATCGATTCGTCCATCGTCGTGGCACAGATGGCCAGGCTGATGAATCAGCCGGTGAAGACGTTCTCCATCGGTTTCAAGGAATCTTCGTACAATGAGCTGCCGTATGCCCGGGCCGTGGCCGAGCGGTACGGCACAGAGCATCACGAGTTTACCGTAGAAGCCAAGGCCCTGGAACTGACCGAGAAGCTGGTGGGCCAACTGGACGAGCCCTTCGGGGATTTTTCCATATTCCCTACGTACCTGGTCTCCAAGATGGCTCGCGATTTTGTGACGGTCACGCTCTCGGGCGACGGAGGGGATGAGCTGTTCGCAGGGTATGATACCTACAGGGCGCATCGGTTCGAACGGCGGTACTACCGGCACCTGCCGGCATGCATCAAGAACGGTATCGTGGCCAGGATCGCCCGGGCGCTGCCACCCACAGAAAAGAAGAAAGGGATCGCCAACAGCGTCAAACGATTCGTGCAGGGAACCCAGTTGCCTCCGTCTCTGTATCATGCCCGCTGGATGATTTTTCTCCAGGAATGGGAGAGGGAGAAGCTCTTCACAAAGGAGGTGGTGGGCGTGATCGAGGAAGGTGACCCGTACGACTTTATCCATCGTCACAGCCGGGTGGCCGATGGATGCGACGACGTGACGCGTACGGGTTTCATCGACGTAAAAACTTATCTCGTGGATGATATTCTTGTAAAAGTCGACCGCATGTCCATGGCCACGTCGCTGGAGGCCAGGGTGCCCTATTTGGACCATCGGGTGGTGGAATTTGCCTTCGCGCTGCCACCCCGGCTCAAGATGAGGGGATTGGACACAAAATATCTCCTGAAACGGGTGTTCTGGGAAGACCTTCCCAAAGAAGTCCAGAATCGGGACAAGCAGGGGTTCAGCATACCCGTCAAGAATTGGATTCGGAGCGATCTAAAGCCCATGATGCTGGATCTTCTGGACGGCCGCCGAATCCGGCAGCAGGGATTCTTCGATGAAGCCTACGTATCGCGGCTTGTGGACGAGCATCTTAAGGGCGTGGAAAATCACAGCCACAAGCTCTGGGCGCTGATGGTTTTTCAACAATGGTACGATTTATATGGAAAAGCTTGATTTTTTTAAAATAATGTTTAAATTATATAAATTTATACATGCGACGATAGAATGGTGCCAGAAGATATGATTGATCGGATTCGAGACTACTGGAACGAACGTATTCACGACCTGGAAATCGCCAAACATCCTGTGGGCACGCCGGCTTTTTTCGATGAGCTGGCGGAGTATCGATACGACAAACTGCGTTATCTTCCAAAGATCGTCGATTTTTCGGGATATACAGGAAAGAACCTGCTGGAGGTGGGCTGCGGTGTGGGCATCGATCTGGTGCGTTTTACGGAGGGCGGCGCGTTGGTCACGGGCGTGGACCTGTCCAAGACGGCCATCGATCTGGCAAAGAAATATTTTTCACATAAGCAACTGAAGGCCGATCTTCGGACGATGAACGGAGAGGCGTTGGAATTTCCCGATGCATCCTTCGATGTGGTCTATGCACATGGGGTGTTGCAGTACACGGCCGATGCCCACAAGATGGTGAGCGAGGCTCGCCGCGTGTTGAAGCCCGGAGGGGAGTTCATCGCTATGGTGTACAACCGGAGAGGCTGGTTGAACGTCATGTCCCGATTTTTCAAGGTTGGGCTGGAGCACGAGGATGCACCCGTACTGGAGAAATACACCATCGGCGAGTTTCGGAAGATGCTTTCCCCGTTCTCCACGGTGCGTATCGTTCCCGAACGTTTTCCTGTTAAATCCAGACTGCACAAGGGGCTGAAAGGTTTTCTATTCAACACATTTTTTGTGGGATTGTTCAACCTGATTCCACGGCGCTTGGTCAGGCGGACGGGCTGGCATCTGATGGCTTGGGCAGTGAAGTAAGTGTCCATCATCACGATTCAAGGGATTTATAAACATTTGAATCATCCAGATAATCGAACATGAGATAGATAAAATGACACGGGATTTAAAATCATTGGCTGCCCAGGAATTCGATGTGCTCATCGTCGGGGCCGGCATTTATGGAGCCACGGCGGCGTGGGATGCTGCATTACGGGGTTTGTCCGTGGCTTTGATCGACCGTGGTGATTTCGGAGGAGCGACATCGGCCAACAGCCTGAAGATCGTACACGGCGGGCTGCGATACCTCCAGACTCTGGATGTGGAGCGTATGCGCGAATCGATCCGGGAGCGCCGTACATTCATGCATATTGCGCCCCATCTGGTGCATCCCCTTCACTGCGTCATGCCCACCTACGGTTATGGGATGAAGGGGAAAGAAGTTTTACGCATGGGCATGCTGGTAAACGATATCATCAGCTTCGATAGGAACCGCATCGACGACCCCCAGAAGCAGATACCCCTGAGCAGGGTGATTTCCAAGGACGAATGTCTTCGCCTGATTCCGGGCATCGACGGCAAAAAAGTGACGGGTGGAGCTCTCTGGACGGATGCGCAGATGGTCAGCTCCGAGCGTCTTGTCCTGGCGTTTGTACTCTCGGCAGTCAGAGCGGGTGCCTGCGCAGTCAATTATGTCGAAGCCGTCGATTTTCTAAGGAGAGACGACTGCATCACCGGCATGAAAATCAGGGATGTTTTTACCGGAGATACTCTGGATATCCGTGCACGCATCGTCGTTAATACCAGCGGGGGGTGGGTGGATGATGTCCTGGAAAAGACGAAGGGACTGTCCCGTAAAGTCGGACTTTCCACGGCCATGAATCTGGTGGTGAATCGGCAGGTCCTGCCCGAATGCGCGGCAGGAATTCACACCTGGTACGCGTATGAAAAACATGACGGTTCGATGCATCGGGGTCGCCGCGTTCTGTTCATGACGCCCTGGAATGCCTGTACGCTGGTGGGAACGTATCATCTGCCGTACGACGGTCATCCCGATGCACTACGGGTGAAGGAAGCGGAGATCCACACGTTCCTGGAAGAAATAAACAGGGGATATCCCGGGGAGCCCATCGACTGCAGGGATGTCACGTTTTTCCACAAGGGATTTCTTCCCATGGATGGGATCAACCGGAAATCGGGCGAAGTAGAGCTGACAAAGCATTCCCGCATCCACGACCACCAGAAAGAAGAAGGGATCGAAGGGTTGATCAGTGTTGTGGGTGTGAAGTACACGACCGCCCGGGATGTCTCTGAAAAGACAGTAAGCCTGATATTCCGGAAGCTGAGCCGACACGTCCCCACATCCCGATCTCGAGATACACGGCTCGTGGGCGGAGAGATCCATCGGTTCGAGGATTTTCTCTTGCAGGCCGAGCGTCAAAAATCCGATGGATTGGATGCGAGAGTGATGCGGCATCTGGTCCATCATTACGGGTCCGAATATCCGCGTATCCTGGAGTACGGGAAAGAGAGTAGCGATTGGATACAGCCCCTTCCCGGTTCTAAGGACGTTTTGGGTGCCGAAGTGGTCCACGCCGTCCGGGAAGAGATGGCCTTGAAACTCGGCGATGTCGTTCTCCGGCGGACGAATCTAGGCTCCGGCGGAATTCCAAAAGAAGAATCGATGAAGGCCGTGTCCGCTATCATGGCCCAGGAACTCGGCTGGAGTGAGACTCGGAGGAAACAAGAATTGCGGGAAGTAGAAGCCGTCTATGTACCCGCAGAATAGTATGGGTGTATGGCGTCATAAAAAAGCGCTGCTTCGGCTGGGCCGAATCACGTGGAGCTACTGGCTTTTCGGGCAGATTCGAGTGCCTTATGCACCGTATCGCCTCTGGATCGAGCCGACCAACCGGTGTAACCTGGCCTGCGTCATGTGTCCCAACAAGGAATTTCCCAAGAGCGAATTGGGAATGATGGACCTGAATCTCTTTAAAAATATTATCGATCAGGCGCGGGAGTTCGTCCATGATGTGAATCTGCATCATCGGGGCGAGTCGACACTCCACCCAGACTTGATCGAGATGATCCGGTATGCCGATGATCGAGGGGTCAAGACCAAACTCCACACCAACGGCACGATGCTGAACGAGACGTTGGCCGAAGAACTCATCCGATCCGGATTGCGTCTCATCTCTTTTTCGTTCGATGGATACACGCCAGAGGTCTATGAACGCATCCGCGTGAAAGGCGATTTTAAGCGAACGCTGGACCGGATTCATCGATTCCTGGAGATGAAACAGGCCCTGGGGCGCGAGAGTCCCAGGACTGTGCTGGAAGTCATGGATTTTGGAAACGGTTCAGAGCACTCGGCAGAAAAAAAGCGTTTTATCCAGGGACTCAAGTCCCGGGGGCTCGACCGGTTCATCACGAAGAAACCCCACAATTGGGCGGGCAACGCGGATATACAGACGTGCGACTCGTCATCCTTTTCACCCTGTACGTTTCCATGGCATGCCCTGGTCGTTCTCTGGGATGGGCGTGTGGGCAGTTGCCCCCACGATTTTTTTGCCAAGATCGTGTACGGAGATGCGAAGGAGCAGTCGCTGCGGGCCATTTTCAACAGCGACCGCATCCAGGCACTGAGGCTTCAAATGCTCCAGGGGACGCCGGAGGCTCTGGAATCCCCGTGCCGTGAATGCGATTCGGTCAGGCGAAAACGGCTCCTGGGCATTCCCCTGGCAACTCTAAAGTATTTAAGGGATTGAATCCAATATGGAGAAGGTACTCATCACCGGTGCATCGGGGTACACGGGCAGTCATCTCTGCCGTCGGATGGTCAAAGAGGGCTACGACGTCCGAGGACTCGTCCTGCCGGATATCGACGCCACCGAACTGGAAGCCATGGGTGTCACGATCATAAGGGGTGATTTGAGGGAGAGGAATTCTCTGAAGGCTGGTGTGGAAGGGGTGGATGCGGTGTACCATATTGCCGCGGTGTACAGAGAGGAGGGCATTCCCCGAAAAACCTTCTGGGATGTCAATGTCGAAGGTACGAGAAACATACTGATGGCTGCCCGGGATGCCGGCGTGCGTCGGTTTGTGCACTGCAGCACGGTGGGTGTTCAGGGAGAGATCACGAACCCGCCGGCCACGGAAGAAACCGCCTACAATCCCGGGGATTATTATCAGCAGTCGAAGATGGAGGGGGAACTCCTGGCCCTGGACTTTTTTAAGAAGGAGGGGCTGCCCGGCGTGGTATTCCGGCCCGTGGGTATATACGGCCCTGGCGATACGCGCTTCCTGAAACTCTTCCGGTACATCTATCAGGGCACGTTCCGGATGTTCGGATCTGGAAACGTGCTGTATCATTTGACGTATATCGACGACCTCGTCGACGGGATTCTCCTGGTGGGAGAGACCCAGGGCATCGAGGAAGAGATTTTCACTCTGGCGGGCCCAAGGTACACGACGCTGAACGAACTGGTGAAGACCATCGCCCGGGTGTTCGATGTGGGTGTATCGAAACGTCATTATCCGGTCTGGCCCCTGTGGACGGCCGGGGCTCTGTGTGAATTCGTGTGCCGTCCGTTGGGCATTCATCCGCCCGTCTACCGAAGGAGGGTCGATTTTTTCCTGAAAGACCGAGCCTTCGACATCCAGAAAGCGCGACAAAAACTGGGATATCAACCCCGGATCGACCTGGAGACGGGAATCCGACGCACCGCGGAGTGGTACAAAGAACAAGGGCTGTTGGATTGAAGAAAACCATCGCCAAAGAAGAGACCGTGGACATACAAAAAGAGCTCCTGAAGCAGGGCAGCAAGCGGGCTAAGTACCAGGAGCTCATCCTGGGAGAGCGGGGATTTTTAAAGCTTCTAAAATATGAGCTGATCACCGGTCTTTCCGGTTGGATGCCGGGTGCGTTGGGACTCCTGATGAGGAGTAAGCTTTATCCTCGGCTCTTGGGCTATGTCGGACGGAATGTGACTTTCGGGAAAGGCGTGGTACTGCGTCATCCCTACAAGATTAAGATCGGCGATAACGTGGTCATCGACGACCATTGTGTCCTGGATGCCAAGGGTCAGGATAACCGGGGTATTTTCATCGGCAGTGGCGTGTACATCGGCCGGAACACGATTCTCAACTGCAAGAACGGGGACATCGTTCTCGAGTCCAACGTGAACATCAGCGCCAACTGCATGATATTCTCTGCCAGCGAGGTGAGGGTGGGGGCGAACTTTCTAATGGCAGCGTACTGCTACCTGGTGGGCGGAACGCATCATTTCGATGATCTGACGCTTCCGGTGATTCAACAGAAACGTTCGTCCAGGGGTATCGTTTTGGAGCCCGGGGGATGGCTGGGCGCCCACGTGACGGTGATGGACGGGGTTCGACTCGGGAAGCATGCCGTCATCGGTGCCGGTTCGGTCGTGAACCGGAACATTCCCGATTATGCCGTGGCCGCCGGCGTGCCGGTGACCTTTGTGAACAAGCGGAAGCCGCCCGAGGCGCCTTACCGATCCCGAAAAACAGTTTCCGTGGCCGTCATCAACTACAACGGCGAGGAATATTTAGAGGATACGTTCGATTCGGTCTTCGGGTTGGATTATCCTGCCGTCCAGGAAGTCTTCCTGGTCGACAACGCCTCCAGCGACGGCAGTGTCGATCTGGTCCGAAAGAAATTTCCAAAAGTAAAAATCCTGGAGACAGGAGCCAATCTGGGTGCCTGCGCAGCCCGGAATGTGGCGATCCGAGAGGCGAAATCCGAACTGATTTTCCTCCTGGATAAAGATGTGGCTTTCCCAGCCGACGTACTTTCCCGCCTGGAGGAAGGCTTTCATACAGATCCTGAAGCCGGTATCGTCAGCGCGCAGATCTGTTATTACGACAATCCCGAGAAAATCCAGTACAACGGCGCCCATATCCACTTTGCCGGAGGTGCCATTCAGAATAAGCTGGAATGGCACGAGCCCGTGCGTGTGAGCGCAGTCACGGCCATCGGTCTACTGGTGGACTGTGCCAAGGCCGTTGAAATCGGCCTGTACGACGAAGACTTCTTCTACGGCTGGGAGGACGGGGATTTCTCCTACCGCATGACGATTGCAGGTTATCCCTGCTACGTAGACACTCAGGCCAAGGTGTACCATAAGAAGGCCAAGCGGGGGCTGCACTGGGTACATTTTCAGGTCCGGAATCGATGGTGGTTTATCTTGAAGACGTACAACTTTCGTACGCTCGTCGTGAGCTTTCCGGCGATTTTTCTCTATCAGCTGGCCATCATGGGATTCTTGACGGTGAAGGGCCATCTGGGAGGATTCATCAAGGGGATGTGGGGTGTGTTCAGAAGCCTGCCGGCGGTATGGCGAAAACGAAAAGATGTCATGAAACGAAAGAAGGTTCGAGACAGACAAGTGCTTTCCGCTGCAGGGATCGATTTGATTGGCGACGTGGAGGCAGGCGGCGTGCTCAATCTGGCGAACCGGATGATCAACGGACTGTTTGCCTTATACTGGGTGTTTGCCCGTTGGTTTGTGAAGTGATGTGATCGATGCGTTATTCACGATTGTTTAAAAATAAATGGTTGTGGCTTTTTATCGTCCTCTGGCTTTTCGCTCAGCTCATTCAACTGGATGGTGAATGGGCGCGGATGGACGAC
>CAZTKR010000058.1:0-17047 GCA_964614115.1 uncultured bacterium
TTTGGGGGCGGAACTTGAAAAATACCGTTTGTCATGTTTAAACTCCTTCTCTTGTATGATTCACGCAGGACAAATGTACAAAAACTTTTAAACGATTTCAACGACAAATGACCGTTACCGGAGAACAGTCACCTTTTTCGTGTGGATTTCATCTCCCACCGAGAGCCTGATCACATACACGCCCGAACTCAACGGCTGACCATCACGATTCCTTCCATCCCAAACGACAAACGATTGTCCGGCCTTCTCCTCGCCATCGAGGAGTGTCACGACCTCCCGGCCCCGAATATCGTACACCTTCAAGACCACACGGCAGGGCACATGCACAAGGTACGGAATCGTAGTACCCTGATTAAACGGGTTGGGATAGTTGGGCAGCAGCGTACCACGCGACGGTGGTAAGTGGCCGTACACGGTCAACCCTTTAATACAGAAATTGGCCGTGTTGTCCGAATCATAGAGGTCGTACCATGTTTCTCCTTGGCGGAAATAGCTCTGGCCCGGATCGGACACAGACTCGACGACGGGCCCGTGTCCAGTGACTCCCAGCAGAACCGGAACCTCGGACGTGCAGTCGTACGCTTGGCCTCCTTCAGATAATTCCAGGCAGATATAGAACTTGTCCCCCTTCTTCAGCTGTACGGGTGTGTCCAAGTCCACGGTATGGAATCCCGAATGGGCGATACGATCCGATTTCGTCGACAAAGCATCCATCAGCACACCGCCCTCAAACCGGCCGTAAACCGTGACCGTATAAGCGACACTGTCGGCGGTTGTTATGAAGCTCACGGCTGTCAGGCGTTCTTCGCCCAAACACGTGAAGGCGTTGAATGCTGTATTACAATTTACTTTGGTCTCTCTCCATCCGTGGTAATCGTGCATATAGATGCGGTCGTATAACAAGGGTTCGACATCCTGGAAGGATACGCCCCCCATCTCCGGATGTTGACCGCAGTGTTTATCGTAGTAGGAAATCCAGAAATAACCCTGCATGCCCCAACCACTCCCCCAACTGTTCTTACAGAACCAGGCACCAGGTTCGGGAGCCTGGGTGATCAACCGGTCGTCCCATCCCACGATGGCCACGGCATGATTGGGATCTGCATCGTGGCTCGGCGGCTGGTAGTGCACGAGTTCCGAGGATATAAGACCGATCAATGTGTGATCGTAGTACATACACGTTCCCAGAACACCCTCGGCCATGAGTTTCCGTTTGATCGTATCGATACCACGACCATTTTTGCCTGCGACGACCCACTCGATGTCCCGGGCATAGTAAATATGATAGCTGGATCGGTACCTGTCGGGCGGGCCGAAATAGCTCTGCCCGTCGATGTCCCGCACGGCTCCTTCTCCCCGTGCAAGATACGCGGCTGTTACGCGATAATCCCCTCCTCGATGCACCTCCAAACCGCCCGCGTCTGGATACAAATCGTCGTTGCAGTGTTCGTTGAAGCCGTTCCACCAGTCGAGATGGTACTCCGCCAAGTCGGGCTCGCCCGACTCCCCGGCAACCGCCCAGTTGCCCGTCATCAAGAGATTGCCTTCTATGGCTGCCATGGCCCCGAATGTCCAGCACGTGCCCCCTCTCTGTTCCTTCACGGAGGTCACCTTGTTGATTCCTCCCACGTTCCTCAGGTCGAACGCGTCGGGCAGATCGGAATCTGGCGGCACGTAGTGCTGAGACATGGTAACCGAAAAATTCGCCACCAGACACGATACGATAAGAATGCGGTGAAACCCTCTCATAAACTTAAAAAGACTCCTTGTTTAAAAGACGTCTATCAATTCTCTTGACGGTCATGGATTCCATCGTAACAAACAGCAGGATAAGTCCCGCCTGCATCATCCACCAGGCCACAGAGTCCCGGTAAGCGACTCTTTGAAGAAAGAGGGTAAACATAAAAAACGGCATGACAAAAAACAGAAAGGCAAACCGCTGCATTCGTTCCCCCTTCTCCCGCTTCCTGGAAAACGGAAATTCTTTCACGGCCAGAGAGACGATAGAGAAAGCCACAAGCCCAAAGAGAAGGAGTGTGACCGTATGTTTGATTCCATGGCCCAGCGGAATCTGGGTACAGTAGAGAATTCCCAGGAGCATATAAAACGGCAGCATCAGCCTGAGAAGAACGGCAAGCCGCACACCCCGGTACAATCGTCCGGGAGATCGCAAGGGGGCCGTATAGAGCACCCAGGCAGCTTCCCATTCTCGGTGACTCTCTAATCCCTTGATGAAGAAGTAAATCATAAAAAAAATGAAAAACACGACCATGGTCGACATGCCGTTGTCGCTGAAAAATGATACGTCTACGAATGGATCGACGATTTCGCCGTTGATGATGGATAGCGCCACAAAAGCCAGCGGAAAACCGAAGACGGGATAGACGCCCATCTTGACCGACCGATCGCGCTTCAACATCTGCGATGTCCAGCGAAACCCGATCATGGCCTCAGGGCATCGGAGAATTCGCAGGGCAAGACGCGTGACCAAGTCATCATCGGCAGGAGAAACCCCAAAGGCCCGATCGCTTTTCTCCGACCCGGCGCTCGTTTGAAGGTCAGCGACATGATGCGCGTACTGGAGAGATATTCTCCGAAACGCCAGCAAAGCCAGGACCAGCGTCGCTGCTACGGCCATCGTGGCCAAACCGGCATCCAGGGTCCGTCCTTTTCCCAGGAGAACCTGCACGCATCCGGCAAACCATGCCGGAGGCACACCGTACAGCCAAGACGCCGATACATCGGCACCCCATCGGGAAACACCTTCGCCCATCCTGGGCAGCATCTGATACGACAGGAACAGAATAAACGTAAAACCTATTTGCAGGTAGGCCAGGATGTCCTTGAACCGTTCTTGGCTCATCTTGCGCATTAATCCCGTGTAGATGAGCACCACAAAAGAGGCCGATGTAAAATTGGACATGATAGCCACAGGATAAAAAACGAGGGGAAACATTCCGGAGGAGCCGTTAAGCAGAATGCCCAAGAACGAGGGCACCAGACACAGGGCCGTACTCATTAGAAAGACGTAGAACAAAAGATTCAGCATCTTGGCCAAAAAGAGGGTTCTGGAGCGGATGGGCCGATGGGTTAGGATGTCGATATCGTCGGGAATCAGGAGGATGTTCCCGAATTCCAGGATCACGGCAAAGGCCATCATTGCGTTGGAATACGCCAGGGTCAGCAACGAAAAGAGGAAGGGAGATGCTTTGGAGACCAGACTCATTGCCAAAAAGCCGCCCATAATAGCATAGAATATCATCGTGCGAAAGATGGGTGCCATGCCCCGGCGGGCACTTCCGGTTCCGCGATGCTCCCGAAAATCCATCCGGATGCTGACGGCCAGGAGGGCTCTCAACTGATCCCAGTCCACGCCGAGCTTTTGGGAGACAGGTCTCATCATCCTCGTCGGCGTCCTCCTTGGGTAAAGCTCTTGGAGAACGCCTTGGCCAGCTCACCCAAATCCTCGGCATGAGTCAGCTTGCGGAACACGCCCTCCAACGACGACCGCTTTGTCATTTCCTTCAGATCGCCCACCGATCCGTCGGCAACCACTGTGCCCTTATCGAGTATCACGACCCGGTCACACAGGCTTTCCACGACCTCCAGTATGTGGGAGCAGTAGAAAATCGTCCTTCCGTCATCGGCCAGGTTCCGCAGGAGTTCCTTGAGACTCGCGGCCGCATTGGCATCCAGTCCGTTCAGGGGCTCATCCAAGAATATGACCTGTGGATTATGAATCATGGCCGACGCGATGACGACTTTCTGCTTCATGCCTTTGGAGAATTCCGTCATTCGCTGGTGGACATGGTCGGATATTTGGAAAAACCCGCAGAACTCCTCGATTCGGCGCGAGAGGCTCTCATCATCCATCCCGTAGAGTTGGCCCACAAACCGAAGGTACTCGAAGGGCGTCAGACTCTGGTATACAGCCCCCGACTCGGGCACGTAACCGATACGGCGCTTGACCTCCAGACTGTCTGTCAGGATGTCGTGATCCGCCACCACGGCCGTTCCCGCCGTCGGCCGGATCATGCCCGTCAGCATCTTCACGGTGGTTGTTTTCCCCGCACCGTTGGGCCCCAGATAACCGCAGATCTGTCCGGCAGGCACACGGAACGACACATCATCCACTGCAACCAGGTCGCCGAATGTTCTTGTCAGATTTTGCAGGTCGATCAAAAAGTGCTTCTCCTCGCCTGTTTATTTGCTTTTGGATGGTACATTGACTTTCTCGGTTATTTAGGACGACACCCAGACACGTCATCCAGACACGCATTTACCTAGTTTTGTACGATAAAAACGACACCTATTTCATCCGATCCAACCGGTTACGGAGGATAGTGTCGGCCAGTCTGGGATTGGCCTTCCCGCCCGTGGCCTTCATCACCTGCCCGACGAAAAAGCCCAGCACGCCCTCTCGCCCATTCAGATACTTCTGGACCTCTTCTGGGTATTCCCCGATAACCCCATCGACGACGGCCTCTATCTCGGCCGTATCCGATATTTGAGACAGACCGAGCCTCTCCATCACTTCGTAGGGATTCCCTCCGTGATGAACGATTTCATCGAAAACCGCTTTCCCCGATGTGCTGGACAGTATTCCCTCTTCGGTCATGGTGATCAATTCAGCCACCTGTTTTGGCCGAATGCGGAGTGCATCGATGCTAATTTTATCTTCCTTCAACGCCCGAAGCACCTCACCCATCACCCAGTTGACGGCCTGCTTCGGGTCGCTGACGTGTTGGGCGGTGTCCTCGAAATAATCAGCTATTCCCTTTTCGTCAAGTAAGATAGATGCGTCTGTATCGGACAGATCGAAACAGCGCATCCACCGCATCTTGCGCGCCTCCGGCAGTTCTAGCATGGACGATCGAATTTTTTCCACCCACGCTTTGTCCACCACCAGGGGGATCAGATCAGGATCGGGGAAATACCGGTAGTCGTCGGTCTCCTCCTTGCTGCGCATGGGTACGGTAACGCCCCTTGTCTCATCCCATAGGCGTGTTTCATGCTCTACTTGTTTGCCGCTATCCAGAACACGGATGTGACGCTGGGCTTCATAGGCCAGCGCCCGTTCCACACCCCGAAAAGAATTCATGTTTTTCAGTTCGGTCTTCATGCCGAGTCCTTCGTCCGTCGAAGGACGAACGGAGATGTTGGCATCGCAACGCAGGCTGCCTTCCTCCATGTTGCCGTCACAGATACCCAGCCATCGCACCGTATGGCGGAGTGTCGTCAAAAAACGCTTCGCCTCCTCCGGCGACCGGATGTCGGGCTCGCTCACGATCTCCACGAGGGGAACGCCGCATCGGTTAAAATCCACCAGACTCGCGTTTTCGGACACATACGCTTCGTCGTGAACCGATTTGCCGGCGTCCTCTTCCAGGTGGATACGCCGGATACCGATCCTGCGCACGCCTTCTTCCGTATCGATCTCGACCCAACCGCCCTCGGCCAGCGGTTCCTCGTACTGGGTAATCTGGTACCCCTTGGGCAGATCGGGATAAAAATAATTCTTCCTGGCGAACACAGACCTCTCGTGAACCTCGCCATGAAAGGCCAGGGCCGCTGTCACCGCATGTTCGACGGCCTTCCGGTTGACGACTGGCAAGACTCCCGGCATACCCAGACACACGGGACACGTTTGCGTGTTGGGCCGGGCACCGAACCGCGTGCTGCACCCGCAGAACATCTTGGAATCCGTCAGAAGCTGGGCATGGACTTCCAGGCCGATATGCATTTCATACATCAATTCGATGTTTCCGTTATAATTATAAAGCGGATCAAACTGAGTACGGAACGATTCCTTTCTGCATGGCCGGCGACCGATTTACGTTCTCAGAAACTTCGTACGACTGAGATCCTCATGCCGTTCGATGGCCAGTTGAATCAAACGGTCGATGAGCTCCGGATACGATATCCCGTTGGCTTCCCACAGCTTGGCATACATGCTGATGGGTGTGAACCCTGGAATCGTGTTGATTTCGTTGACATAAATCCGGTTCGTACCCCGCTCCAGGAGAAAATCCACCCGTCCCATCCCCGCACAGTCGATGGCTTTGAACGCTTTCACGGCCAGTTTGCGGACTGTTTCAGAGACCTCACCGGGAATGTCGGCCGGGATGAGGGTCCTGCTTTCTTCCGATTGATACTTGGCCTCGTAATCGTAGAATTCGTTGGCCGGAACGATCTCTCCCACCACCGATGCCTGAGGATCGTCGTTTCCCAGCACGGCGCATTCCAGCTCCCGGGCATCCACCGCTTTTTCCACGAGAATCTTGCGGTCGTACTCGACAGCACGATCCATGTACGTATCGAGTTCCTGCTCATCATGGACTTTGTAGACACCCACGCTGGACCCCGAATTGGCCGGTTTGATGAAACAGGGAAATCCGATTTCTTCGCTCACGCCTTTTTTGATGGCCTCACGTGTCGCCTTCCAGTCTTTTCGCAGAAACCACATAAAATCGACACCCGGAAGATCATTCTGGAAGTATATCTGCTTGGTCATGATCTTGTCCATACCCACGGCAGAGGCCAGTACACCGGCACCCACGCAGGGAAGGTCGGCCATGCTGACGAGCCCCTGAAGCGTGCCATCTTCCCCGAACGTACCGTGAAGAATGGGAAAGATGACATCGACGGCTACTTCATCCTTCGGTGGAACCGAGGGGGCTCCGTCATTTCCACCCAGCCGGAACAGTCCCTTTACCAGAGGATCGCCCATGACAACCAGGGAACCTTCACTCTTATCCACGCGCGATGCGGAATCCAGGGAATCCACATCCGTCAGAAGCTGCCATCGCCCCTCACGAGTGATCTTGACGGGAAGCACATCGTACTTTGATTTGTCGATATTCTGGAGTATGCCGACGGCCGATTCCAGCGACACCTCATGTTCTGTGGATCGCCCCCCGAACAGTAAAGCGACTCTGATTTTTTTCTTTTTCTTCATAGGTCTCTCATTTTTTGTACTGATAGAATCCCTATTCTCCCCGTGATATCCACTTTTATCGTTAAAAATAACCATCAAACGGCGTGCTGGTAAATCCCCTTCTGCCGGCACCCTTTTCGAATTTCAGGTCCCGAAGCATCGGCGACTTTACGTTGATCCGGAAATAGAACCGTTTGTTATAGCCCGTGGGTGTCCAGGCGATCATGGCCTCCCAGCAGTGTAGGTCCCGTTTGAATATAAAATCCTGCCTTACCGGTTCTTTCTCGATGAAGTCCCACTGGGATTTGTACGAAATTTTCCAGTTCTTCGTCAGGTTGAAATCAAAATTGAGATCCAACCAGAATTTCTTGGACGAATTCAAGGGATTGTACCGGTTGATGGTGTAGGACAGTCTTGTGGTTAAATTCCAAGGGATATCAAATCCGGATACGGTTTCATCGTACGTTAAACGATCTCCCGAGAGGTTTTCCAGGCCTTCCATGCCTGTCTGCAGCCCCTCCTGACCTCCCTCCATGCTGGCATCACTCCCCATGCCACTTCTCGCCCTCCCCTGGAGTCGAAGGTTCAGGTTCACGCTGAAATAAGTCATTCTGGCCCAGCGCTTTGTGAAGATGGTTTTCCAGTCTTTTATGCGGATTTCATCCATGTACATCCGGTTGATTCGACTCCCGTTCTCGTCGGTCTGATAAAAAGAGTGGGTCGCTGAAACATCCAGACTGATATTTCGCGACGGATTGGCTCGCAGCGTGGATCGGAGATCGCTGAGACGATACTGCTCGGCCTTCCAGTTGTATGCCGAGGAAAAATTCAACATGAACAGGTCGATTTTCTTCTCATTCTCTCCCTCGCCGATCTTCATCTGGAACACGTTGTCCAGCCCGAATCGCATTGATTGGCTCTCTCCCGTGGGTGTGGAGCCGAACAAACCGCCGGAGTAGCGATCTCTCCGGTACTCGACACCCTGGGTGTCGACAACGGTCTGGTAGTAACCGTACTTGTCCTCTGAAAAATCCGGTCGCCATGAGAAACTGATGTTCGGTGAAGCCACGTGCCGAATCATGACATTCTTAAGAAACTTGGGCTGGAAGAGCCCGTATATTTTGGTATTTGCCGACACCGACGTATTAAACGTCTGGTGCATGAAAAAACCTTTTTTATCCCGGCTTTGGATGGCATTCGTCTCAGGATCGACGTAATACTCCTTCCGGCGGTCGAGCCACCAGGCGTCGACACTGATTCTCGGCTGGAGCCGCAGCCATCCGAACAACGTGGGGGATATATACATGCCCAGCGAGTGATCCCATCCGATACCGTCCCTCTTCGTCACCACGCCGTCTGCCGACCTTTGCCGGCTCCGTCTCATCAGGATATTGAAATTATAGGGTATCGTGATATCGTGGTACCAGCGGCGTTCCTGCTCCTGTTCTCGTCTGGCCTCGGGCTTGGGTATAAGACTGGCGACACGGTTGCTGATGGTCACCTGGGGAAGGAGCTCGCTGATCTGATCCGTTTTCAGGTAACGTGTCTGGTTTAGGGTAATTTCCGCTTTCCCCGTAGCTCCCCATTTTTTTATCAACTTGGCATTGGAACGAATCTCCTGCTGAAGTCTCTGCTCCAAGTTGGCACTGACATCCCTGTAAAAATTGCCGGAACTCACGAACTGGCCGCTGACAGCCAGGCTCAAAGTGGGCGAGAAGGTCTGAGAATGACGGACGGCCAGGTCCCAACGCCGTTCTTTGGTACCGTAGACTTCAAAATCCTTACGGGTCCAGGAGCCCGAGATCGCCCCTTGAAGACGGTACCGCAGGTTATAACGGAGGTCTCCCCGGAAAAGGAATCCACTGTTCTCGTAGTAGTCCATCGTCCCTTTCACATCCCAGTAGTCGCTGGCCGCCCAGTAGTATCCCAGACCCCGCAAATAACGCCCCTCCAGCGTGCTTTCTCCGTAACGGGGAATCAGGACGCCTGAATGCCGGCCCTTGCGGATGGGAAAGTAGGCGAACGGCAGGGCCAGAACCGGGATCTTGCCCACGTACATCACCAGGGGTTTGGCTATGAGCTTCTCATCTACGTCGATTTTCATCTTCTGGGACCAGAAATGGAAATGGGGCTCTTCTTTATCACACGAGGTAAACGTGGCATCGGCCACATTCAGGGAATTGGGTTTAACGATCTTGAGAGTGTTTCCCGTGTAGAATCCATCCTCGTAGGCCGTCCTTCCCCTGAGGACGCGTCCCTTCCGGGTGCGGAAATTGTACACCATGACTTCCCCGGTGAGCACATCCCCCGATTCAGCAAACTGAGGCGCGCCCATGTACTGGACTGTTTGAACGGAATCCCCGTCGTCGCTGCCGTCTTTCACCCAGACTGTATCCCAGACACCCTCCGCCGTCATCAGGTCTTTTTCCCAATCCACCGCGATCTTGGCTGCCGTCAGCGTCATATTCAGGTACGTCACTTTGGCTCTGCCCAGAAGGATCATCTTCTGTTCTCTCACGAGAATATCGAAATCCTGGGCCTCGTACGTGATGGGCCCCTGGATCTCCGATTCTTGATTACCCCTCTGGGAGCGGACACTATCAGTCGATGCGGGAGACGACGGAACTTGTCCGAGTAGTCCTCTTGCAACCAAGAGTGAGTATAAAAATAAGACTGAACATATGTGACGATGATGAATCCGCATATCATCCATTATGGCCTTGGGATAACCCCTTTACACACCCGGGAGAAGATGCCCTGTTTGTCGAAGCTTCTGGGGTAGGGGACACACGTCTTCTTGACTTTAAGCCGGATACTCACCGGTGCCAATGTCCAGCGTCCGGTTCTTTATTATAAACCGATCCCGTCCGTGAAAATCTTTTGCTCTTGATGAGTGCCGGAAACGAACGGTCGATTTCACACCACTCCTTTATACTTCCCATGCATGCATTTTGTTTATATATCTATGTTCGGTCTTTGCTTTTTTCGTTGTCCTTCTTTTTCCGTCTTTTCGGCCACCAACCCTCCAGTCTTTCTTTGATCGTCTTCTCATGGCCGATGTCTTTCGGACGATAATAAACCCGACCCTTCAATCGCGGGGGCAGGTGCTCCTGCCCGGCAAACCCGCCCTCAAAGTCATGGGCATACTTGTATCCTTCAGCATACCCCATATCCGCCATCAACCGTGTGGGCGCATTCCGCAGATGCATGGGAACGGGCTCGGGCCGGCCCTTCCTCACATCCTCCTGGGCCTCGTTGATGGCCACGTAGGCCGCGTTACTCTTGGGCGCAGAGGCCAGGTACGTGGCCGCCTGGGATAGGATGATGCGGGCTTCGGGAAGTCCCACAGCGTGCACCGCCTGGAAGGCCGCGTTGGCCACCACCAGAGCCTGGGGATCGGCATTGCCCACATCCTCCGAGGCCAGGATGACCATACGCCGAGCAATGAACAGGGGATCCTCGCCTGCCTCTAACATCCGGGCCATCCAGTAAACGGCCGCGTCCGGGTCCGATCCTCGTATCGATTTGATGAAAGCCGATATCGTGTCGTAGTGGAAGTCACCCTTTTTATCGTAGATCAGGGTCTGCTTCTGCATGGCTTCCTTGACGACCTCCAGGGTGACTCTCCGCTTACCGTCCTCTATCGGCGTCAACCGGCCGCAGAGTTCCAGTCCGTTCAGAGCCACGCGGGCATCACCCCCGGAGAGCTCGATCAAGGCTGTTTTCACATCATCGCTCAATTCCAGGTTGGACTGAATCAGGACGGAGTCGGACGTCAGGGCTCTTTGGAGTATGGTTTGAATGTCCCTGTCTTCCAACGGCTCCAGTTGATAAACCCGGCACCGAGAGAGCAAAGGCGCGATGACCTCAAACGAAGGATTCTCCGTCGTAGCACCGATGAGGACGATGGTGCCGTCCTCCACCGAATGCAGGAGTGCGTCCTGCTGCGCCTTGTTGAACCGGTGGATTTCGTCGATGAACAGAATCGTCCGCTTGCCCAGACCTTTTCGGTTGACCTTTGCCTGTGCGATGATCTTGCGCACGTCGGCCAGGCCGGCCGTCACCGCGCTGATGGCAAAGAATGCCGCCTGCGTCTCGTGGGCGATGATCTGGGCCAGGGTCGTCTTGCCCACGCCCGGAGGTCCCCAGAATATCATCGAGGCCGGATCGTCCCCCTCGATGATCTTCCGAAGCACCCGGTCCTCGCCCACCAAATGCTCCTGACCCACGAAATCACCCAATGTCTTAGGACGAATCCGGTCTGCCAGGGGCGGACGCGACGTTATCTTTCCCTTTGATGGCTCACCAAAAAGATCCATAGCCTTTAAATGTAACGGATATAATGACTAAAGTCAAGAATAAAGGCGTGTTTGAATACGGACATACGGAAGGACGAAAGGGGGATATTTTATAGAAAATGACGACGGATCCGGGTCTGGATGCTTCTCAGAGGAAAAAATACGCCATAAAACGATAGGATAATCATCCTCGGCAGGAGAGAGATGTTATGGGCAGCCATTTCATTTGGAGGTGGACAACTTCTCTCAGCATCCCCGGTTCAATCGGCCTGAATCAACCAGACCACTTCTGTCTCAATACTGCGCCACTCCAATCTTTAATATTTTCTCGACTCCCAGGTCCGGCATATCGATATGGGCGATATACATCCCGCTGGCAATGAAGCGGCCGAATTCGTTCAGCAGGTCCCAGCGGGCGAACTGGGACGCATCGTCCTTGTGGATCGTTCGAATCAGTGTGCCGGATAATGAAAAAATTCGAATCACAGCCCTTTGCGGCAGGTGGCTGAAGGTCACAAAACGTTCCGATGCTGTGAGGGGATCGCCCACGTCGCCGTAAAACGGGTTGGGGTAGACCTTAATCTCCTTCACATCATCCCGGGCATCCTCCTGTGCCACGGTCGGTTGATAGGGAATCGTTGAAAACGTGACATAATCGGCAACCATAAAACCACTATCGTCTCCCGCAGGGGCGATCACCTTGCACATAAAACCGTCGGTTTCGAGATACTCATCGTCCCCCGATTGATTGGTTTGATTCTGAAGAAGCATAACATCCGAGGTCGTGTTCTCTAGATACCAGACGACCGCGCCTGCATCCTCTCGGAAACCCACCGCGTATGCATCCCCGGTCAACGCATAAGGATTCGTCACGATCACCACCGCCCTGCCGTTACCGGACCCCTGGGGATGTGCCGTGGGTATCGTATCGCCCATGGCAGCATGCAGCCTCAGGCCGGGCTTGAGCATCTCCGGAACGGCATAAACCTCTACCTTGTCGCTTTCCAAGGAACGGATGACAGCCCCGGGGTCCGGTGTATAACTGTAAGCTGTCACACCGAAACAGTATTCCTGTCCGTTGATCAGGGGCTGTTCTTCCGCTTCATCCCATTCGATCAACACAGACCTTCGAATGCCGCTGTTGGTCCCCGTTTGGACGGGCTGGGTGATATAGCCCGGTATCGCCCGATCGTACGCTTCCTGGATGATGGTCGTCACGTCGTTCTTGACATCGAACGTCGCCAGCTTGATCCAGTCCGTTGTCCAATATTGATCATCGTAGTATCCGTACCTCTGATACACATTGTATCCTTCAAACCGGTATCCCGCGTCCTCCCAATCCTCCACAGTCTCCACCGCATCCTGGGACAGGCTCCAGCTCAGCAGAACCTGTCCGTCCATCTCCGTGACCGATACCTGGGGCAAGGGCAGTGACCCAGGGAATCCAAACGAATTCTCAAAAAAGTTCTGAACGCTTTTATCGTTGTATTTCATGGTATAGATGCTCATCAATTGATCGTCACCCCGCCCGCCGACAACAGCGATAGTCATCTCGGCCGTGTCGCCCAGGGCCATGGAGAACGGTCCGCAGACCAGGAGCATGCGCTTGTCGCCCGGTTCGGTATCTGTCCAGCCCGCCATGGTAATCGGATCACCGGATGCCATGAACATCGTCGTTCCCCCACCGGAGGCATCCGGAACCTTCCACGGCTCGCCGGTCTCGGGATTCTGGCCGTTGAAGAGACGCCACCACGCGAGCGTTCCTTCATAACTGTTCAGGGCGGGATCGTCGCCCATGCAGTAATACCCGAATCGTGTCATGGGAAGGCTTTGCTCGCCGGCCCACTGCCACCGGCCCGGACTGATTTCGAATCCGGCCGCAGGGACGGCCGGGCCTTTTATGATATCGTATCCCATAGCCGGTGTTCGTTCTTGTCGATCGTAACTGACATATTGTTCATCGAAGGTCGTCTCGTTATACACAAATCCCAGGTCCAGAGTCGTGTCACACCCAACCAAATCGTTATCCGCCCGGCCGATGGCCGGATCGACCCATACGCCCAGAAACATGCTGTCGATTCTTGCATCCGCCGGCGCACTCTCGGTACCCTTGTAGATAAGACGCACACGCTTGAAAATGCGACCGCTATTATAGACAATCCCCCGCCTATACCCCCATAAGCAGGTTTGAAGCTCCAATCCGATGGGCGGCGAGCCAGCAAACTGGTTCGTCTGTGCGGTAACTAGGTCGTGACAAACCGTCCATATCACCTGATCGGCGTTGGCAAGGCCCGGCTCATCCCCATCCGGGTAGAACACCGGCTTACCATCCGATCGAAACCGGGGCGTGTACATGCCGTCCCCATCGGCGTCGTAGAACGGAGCACCCCACACCACAGGCCAATGCTCCCAGTCCAGAGCGTATAGCTCCTTGAGCTCCCGTACCTGTTCGTCCGTCACACTATCCCAGTCAATGTTCAGCAATTCTTCAACATCATCACTTAATTCCCCCCAATCATAATTGCCTAAATCCCATACATCTTTCCGTATGCGCCACACCTTGTCGAATGCATAAACCTGGCCCTGGGGATATATCCGGCCCGGCGACGTCCCCGAATAACCGGCCTGCCCGCCCACCCGAAGTGCGGGTTCCACACCGTCTCGGACAAGCCCTCCCCAGATAATGCCATCCCGTTTCACCACGCTCCCCCCACTCGAATATATCGGGAATTTGACGCCTCCCTGCCCAGGATGCGGACTGCATCCCGACGTGCCGTCGCTTAACATCCAGTACACCATGTTACCCACGTTGATGGGAGCCTGGTTTTGGGGAATGTCTCCACCAGAAGTATATAATCGACGTTCCTCTCTCCCCGGTGCTTCCGCTGTTGAGGAGGCATGGAATCCGAACACGATAAAAAAGATAAAAAGCAACAGGATGGAATCTATTTTCATTGGGCTATAAATCTTCATGGGTCTTCTCTCCTGGGATAGAACGAACACGGGTTACTCATCCGTACCGAAACCGATCTGCAGCCCGAACCGGATTTCCCGCGGATGACCGAACAGGTCGCCTCCGTGCATGATCTGATAATGCTGACGATGACCGATGTTGATCTGATCGTATAAAGTAAAGAACGCATCACCAAAGAACTGCTGGGCCCAAGACCGCCATCGGTCGGTCGTGGGAAACGACCCATCATCGGACGTATCGCCTGTGGCCGGGTACACGTGCTGTGCGTTCTTCCGGTTCAACAGATTGTGCACGTATATGTATGCCGTGAAAGCAAGGCGGCCCAGCCTGACGGTTTTATCCAGCCTAATGTCGAGCTGATAATTCCAAGGCGTCGTACTCATCCCAATCTCATTTCCTGCTGATCTCGACAATCTGCCGAGGGAATAACGCCCTCCCCCAAATCCTCCACCCTCATAGAGCGTGTAATCGTGTCCGCTGTTGAACCGAAACAGCAGGAAGGCCCCGGAATAACGCAGCCACCCGGGGTTGTTACCGCCAAACGCATATCCCATCAGCGCGTTGATTCGGTTTCTCTGGTTGAATTCCAGGGGTACGGGCGGCTCGGTCTTGGGATCGGGTTCATCCGAATAATAGTCAAAATAACTGGCATTGGATCGGGGATACGAGGCGTATCCTTTCACATCGGACAGTGTATAATTTATCCACGCGTAAAATCCCCGCTTCCGGTACTCCAGGCTGAGCTCCCATCCCTTGGCCGTGGCCTCACCGCTGTTCATGAGTGAAAGATGCGTATAATGGTAAGGACTGGACTCGTGTGAAATTCGACCCATTTCCAGATGGCCGTCTATCGTTTTATAGAACAGTGCCGATTCAATACGTATTCCCGGACCCGCACGGTACGAAAATCCCAGGTCCGTCTGGGTCACCCGAACCGGCTGGGCCCGGGGACCCTTGATGTCGTGTCCATACCAACTAAAGTCCCAATTTTCGTAATAATTTCGGCTCGCGTACACATCCCTGAGCCGCGGCTGCTGTACGTACTGACCAACGTTTAAATACGGCGTGAATCGATGGCTTCCCATATAGACGAGACGAAGACGGGGACTCCAGTAGTCATTGGTGGGTGGCTTTTCGTAGCTCTCATTCGATATATATCCCCACTCGTCATACTCAACATCGTCAGGGTCCTCGATATAATAGGCATCACTGGAAAAACGGTCGTACCGCAACCCGACGTCCACAAGGAAATCTTTCACGCGGAAACGGTCTTCCAGGAAAATGGCATACTGCGAAGGATGTCTGGGGCCGTCATTCACACTGTCGGTCTCCTCGACAGGATTGCCGAAGACATCGTACCCATAGGCGCGGACATCTCCCCACCGACGAAGGCTAGACAGATACATGTTATAATCATTTTCTTCTCCCGCATCCGTTCCATCGTATAATTCCATAAAATTATAAGAATAACCCATGACATACCGGCGCAACGTTCTCTTCTGCAGACTTCCTCCCAAGGCGATCCGGTGTCCTTTCCACGTTTTTTCAACCCGGCCCGAGACGGCCCAGTAATTCTCTACACTCTTGGAGTATTCTGTGAGCAGTTCTCCCGGACCCGTAAAATAAAAATCTAAAAGATTGAAACTCGGTGGATCGCTGTAGTACGCTTGGCCCGAATTATCATCAGGATGCCCCCATGGCAGTCCCTGTGCTGTCACGGCCAGGCTGTCGCGGTAGAGGAGAAAATCATCTTCGAACAGCGGGTCGTAGGTCTTGTTATTCGACCGCATCACGTCGAATTGTACATGAGCCTTCCATGCATCCGTTGACGCATAATCCGCCTGCAGTGATAAGAGGCCGGCTCGTTCTTCGAAGACAGGTATGCGTCTGGGGTTGAACACATCCATGATGGGTGTGTCGTTCATCTGCGTCTTGGACCAGTCGTACAGACCGATGAGCCGGAACTGAAACGGTTCGACATCTACCGTGACGATGCCGTTGACAGAAACCCGATCCGATCCCGCTTCTGGGATGTTCCCGGGCCATATGACGATCTGATCCGTGCCCGCGATATCCTGCAGGGGGGTTCCCTTCCAGTAATCGACCATCTCGAATTCCGGCGGGCCTACGGTGAGACCGTCCCAGAATTTCCGATAATGGTCGCCGAACCGCTGCCACTCCCCGGCAGCAAAGAACCAGACATTTTCCGTGACGATTTTCCCTTCTGCCGTGGCTACCATATCCGTGTATCCGTACGAATACGTGCCCAACCGCTTTTCGTACTCGGATGTGAAGCCGTCGCTCTCCCCCTGAAGTGAGAACCGGTAACGTTTCCCGCCCCGGCGAAGCCGGTGCCCCAGGAGCACGGAGGCATGACTGGCCGAAGCCCCAGGGCCGGTGTCCAGGGAGATGCGGTCCAGTGCCTCCGGGATGATGCGGAACATCGACAGCCCCGTATATGCGTTTCGTACGTCGATGCCCTCCACAGAATAGGCGATCTCATCGTGGCTGCTTCCCCGAACGTGAAGGTAGTCCGTGCCCTGACAATCCTGATTCACAACACCGGGAAACAGGGCATAGTATTCCTGGGGGTCTCCCCGGAACGGGAGATGACGCAGCGTATGGCGGTACAGAACCTTCTCTCCCTCGACCGCGTAGACAGAGTCCTGTGTCCCGGATTGGAAATCGGGATGTCTGCTGGCATCCAAACCCTGGGCATGCACGGAGACATGAACGCCCAAGAAAATGAGAACGATCGTCCGTATACGATATACACCTCTCATATCGACACTCCTTAAGACAACAACAGACTATGTGCAAAACGGAATATTCGTATCA
>CAZTKR010000059.1:0-16816 GCA_964614115.1 uncultured bacterium
TGATCGCCATATCGGGTATCGTCACCACATTCGTGGGTGTTCGTCTCATCGGAGACAGCGTTATACGGCAGGCCCAGGACAAAGTTGGGGTCGATCTGAACTCGGCTCGGGAAATTTATCAGGAAAACCTGAGAAAAACTGAAGATCTCATTCGTCTAACGGCTACATATTTTTTCATTGGGCAAAGCCTTAAAACAGGCGATACGAGGCTCATGAATATCGAGCTGGAAAAAATCCGAGTTAAGGAGGGCCTCGACGTCCTCACGATAACGGACAAATATGGCGTGGTCGCGACCCGAAGTAGAAATCCGGGCATGAAGGGAGATCGTCAATCCAGTAATCCAGTCATTGATTTCGTCCTCAGACAAAAACAAGAAGTGGCCTCAACAGTCATCGTCTCACGTGATGAGCTCTTAAAAGAAGGAAGCGATCTGGCCGATCGGGCGTATTTCAAGTTCATCCCAACGCCCAAGGCCAAACCTCGACCCGAGGGTGAAGAGACGTCGGGCATGATGATGTTGACCGCGGCGCCCATATTCGATGAACATGAGGAACTTCTGGGTGTGATTTACGGCGGTATTCTCCTGAACCGTCGTTATGATATCGTGGATAAGATCAAGGAAACGGTCTATCAGGGCGAAATCTACAAGGGCAAGGACATGGGCACGGCTACGATCTTCCAAGGGGACTTGCGCATCTCCACAAATGTCCAACGGGAGGATGGGCTTCGAGCTGTCGGTACACGCGTTTCAGAGGAAGTCTACGATCAGGTCTTGGTCAATGGACTGCCTTGGATCGAACGGGCTTTTGTGGTCAACAACTGGTATATCACGGCCTACGAGCCCATCAAGAATATCACCGGGGAGATTATCGGTATCCTGTACGTCGGTATTCTGGAAGAAAAATTTTCCGATATGCGGCAATCGACGATGTGGGTTTTTTTAGGTCTGACGCTGGGTGGAGTGGCCATATCGCTGATGATGTCCTATTATCTCGCCTCTCGTATCGTCAAGCCCATCCGACACCTTGTGTATGCTTCGGAACGATTGGCTCAGGGTGACTTGTCGTATCGTGTGAATCTGGACTTGAAGGATGCCATCGGCAAGCTCGGGGAAACATTCAATTTCATGGCCGAATCCCTGAAAGAAAGGGATGAAAAGCTCAAAGAACGGGCACAGAAGACGATTCAGGAATCAGAACGGCTGGCCACAGTGGGTCAGTTGGCTGCCGGTGTGGCCCATGAGTTGAACAATCCTTTGGGCGGTCTTTTGATGTACAGCTATCTTCTGCTGGAAAAAATAGATGAGACCGATCCCAATAGAGACAATCTGGAGAAAATCGTCACCCAGGCGACACGGTGTAAGAAAATCGTAAAGGATTTACTCGATTTTTCGCGGCAAACAGAACCTACGATCGAATCGGCCAATCCCAACGAGCTCTTAAACAGTGCCTTGTCGCTGGTGGAGCATCAGGCCATTTTCCAGAACATTCACATCATCAAAAACTTGGCAACCGGTCCTCCCAGTATCATGGTTGATGCTGCACAGATTCAGCAGGTCTTCATCAATATCGCTTTGAATGCAGCAGAAGCCATGGAGGGTCAAGGGAATTTAACCATTCAGACAAATGTCTCCCACGATGGACGGCATATAGAAATTTCTTTTACTGATACGGGGCGTGGCATTGCGGAAGAGAATATCGAAAGGCTGTTTGAGCCATTTTATACGACCAAGGAAGTTGGCCGCGGTACAGGTTTGGGTTTGGCCATTAGTTATGGGATCATTCAACGACACAATGGAACCATTGCCGTAAAAAGCAAACTAAATGAGGGTACGACGTTCAACATTCGATTGCCTATCGAGAAAGAGGAAGAATAAATGCCTATTCCAATGCACATTCTCGTTGTCGACGACGATGAGGTCATTCGAGATGCGTGTGACCAGCTACTTTCAGGAATGAAATACGATGTAAAACTTGCTGCTGATGGGAAAGACGGCTTGGAAAAAATAAAAAAAGAGGCCTTTGATATCGTGATCCTGGATTTGAAGATGCCCGGTTTGAGCGGAATGGAACTCCTAAAAATCATCAAAGAGGACAATCCCGAAACCATTGTTATCGTTATCACTGGCTATGCAACAGTAGAGTCGGCCGTTGAGGCCATGAAACTCGGAGCGTATGATTTTCTCCCCAAGCCATTTACTCCAGAGGAGCTACGTATCATCATCCGAAGAGCCATAGACAAGAGGAAGCTTACTCTAAACAACCTGTTTCTTAAAAGGGAATTGGATTCCAACCAAGAATTTGAGATGATCGTCGGAAAAAGTCAGGGCATGCGTCAGATCCTGAAACTGATCGATAAAGTGGGTCCTACCGACAGCACGGTACTCATCACGGGTGAGAGCGGAACGGGCAAAGAACTCGTGGCTCGCGCCATCCACAGGCACAGTGCACGCCGCGAGATGCCTTTTGTGACCGTGGATTGCAGTACACTGGTGGAGAATCTGTTCGAAAGCGAACTCTTCGGCCATGTCAAAGGCTCGTTTACCGGTGCTACGGCCACCAAGCACGGTCGCCTGGAATTGGCCAACAGCGGAACCGTCTTCTTCGATGAGATCAGTAACATCGGTTTGAACGTGCAGGCCAAGCTTCTCAGAGCCATCCAAGAGCGGGAGATCACCAAGGTTGGAAGCACACAAGCCGTTAAGATCGATATCCGTATCATTGCCGCTACCAACCGGGACTTGTTGGAGTGCGTTAAAGAAGGCAGTTTCCGCGAAGACTTGTTCTACAGGCTGAGTGTCGTGCCTATCCATCTGCCACCCCTGCGCGAGCGTCAGAACGACATTCCTCTGCTGGCGAATCACTTTCTGAATAAATATAACAAGAAACGGGGAAAATCCATTCAAGGCATATCCGATCCTGCGATGAATGCCTTGACGAAATACGATTGGCCGGGTAATGTGAGGGAACTCGAAAACACCATCGAAAGGGCTATCGTCCTGACGGAGCATCGGTTCATCGAATCGAGTGACTTGTCTTACTACGCCTTTAACGTGGGTATCGAATCGGATGCATCGAAAGAAACAGCCCTCGCTGATATAGAAAAAGCACACATTGAAAAGACGCTCAAGATATACAACGGACATAGAATGAAGGCAGCCGAGGCACTGGGCATCGACCGCAAAACACTTCGGCTGAAGATTAAAAAGTATGGTATCAAGACAGATTGACTGAGAGCTACATGCTACTTACGGACGTGAGTCACATCATTCCATAATATAGAACATCCTTTATTCCTATCCTCCCCTCGTTGTATTCTCATCTGACTGTACATTCGCCATGGATTCATCAAGGTTTCGGGTGCTTTTACTGTGGGGCATAACACCCCATCATCGGGAGGAATACCCCAAAAAATTGACGTTCTCATTCTAAAGCTTTAGAAATCTACAAAACGTATAATCATATATAAAACAATTGATTGAGTATTGCCTCCTGATGCATTACACAGATTGGTATGGGATTTGTCTGCCATGCGGGTGTTTGGAGACAAGAAATGGATGCGACAAAACGAATCCTTATTATCGACCCAGACATAAAATCCAGGAAGAGATATTTATCATACCTTCGTGGAAGGGATTACGAAATAGAAACAAGCCCGAATATTACGCGGGCTCTGAACCGAATAAAAGAGGTGGCCTACGACTGTATCGTTGCGGATGTGAATTTACCCGAGATGGAAGGTTATAAAGCCGTTCGAATTTTTAAAACATTGAATCCGAAATCTCAAGTCATCCTTACCACAGCAAAAAATACAATTGAATTGGAGGCCCGAGTACGCGAACAAGAAATTTTCTATTATTACATCAAGTCTTTTGGAAAGCGAGAGTTTTGTGAGGCGGTCAGCAATGTATTCAGGAAATGTGGTAAACTCAAGGAGGGCAAAAAAATGAATAAGCCCGCAAAAATATTGGTCATCGATGACGATCCCGATTTCGTCAGTGCGACTCGCACGATCTTAGAGAGTCACAAGTATGATGTTGCGATAGCCCGTAACAAAAACGAGGCTATCGATCAGATCAATAAATACAAGCCCGATCTTATTCTGTTGGACATCATGATGGACAGACTGGATGATGGATTTACGATTTGCTACAAACTGAAACACGATACCAACCTGAAAAATATACCTGTATTTGCGATTTCATCCATCACGGAAGAGACGGGATTTAAATTCTCTCCAAAGACAGATGGGGAGTACTTCGAAGCCGACGATTATGCAGAAAAGCCCATCGAAAGCAGCGAGTTGCTGAGCCGTGTGGCCGCTCTGCTCAACAGGTGAATTCGATGATTGATGTTTTAACGACATGTCCTTTTTGTGGCTGCGGTTGTGGACTCTATCTTCAGGTAGAGAGAGGCAAAGTCACGGGTATCACACCCTCTCAGAAACATCCCATTTCTCGAGGTCGACTGTGTGCCCGCGGCTGGCACGCATACGAATTCATCCATCACCCCGACAGACTGACAACACCCCTCATCAGATGCGATGCCAAGAATACGGTAAAGAAATCCCAAGGTTCTATTCCTTTTAAGAAAGCAACCTGGGACGAAGCCCTGGACCTGATTGCGAAAAAATTTCGTCGCATTCGAAGCGAGAGCGGTGTAAGTTCGATGGGAGTGATTTCCTCGGCCAAGTGCACCAACGAGGACAACTACATACTGACGAAATTCACTCGAAAAGCCCTGGGAACCAACAACATCGATAGCGGAGGACACCTCTACGATGCGGCTACGCTGCCGGCACTGACCACGGCCCTGGGTACCGGAGCGGCTACGAATTCCATGAACGAACTGGAACAGGCAGAGGTCATCCTCCTGCTGGGCGCCGATCCCACGCATGTGCATCCCCAGGTCAGTGCCCGTATCATCAATGCCGTAACCGAAAAAGGGGCCAAACTGATCCTCATCGATCCCAGAAAAATACACCTTGCCAAATTTGCGTGTCTCCACCTTCAGCTCAAACCCGGTACGTATATCGGCCTGATTAACGGTTTGATCCACCTCCTCCTGGCCGAGGGACTCATCGATAAAGATGAGACAACGAGGCAGACCTCCAATCTTGCTGACCTCGAAAAGATGGTGGCCCGCTACACCCCCGATCACGTGGAGCATATAACCGGGATTCCTTACCAGGATCTTCGCGAATCGGCGAGAATCTATGCACGATCGAAGAAGGCCATGGCCGTTTACTCCACAGGATTCACCCAGCAAGCCGCGGGCGTTGATAATGTCAAGGCGCTTGCCAATTTGGTTATTCTAACGCAGCATCTGGGCATGCCCTCCACGGGCATGCTGCCCCTCCTGGAGCAGAATAACCAGCAGGGTGTCATCGACGTTGGTGCGATTCCCGATTTCCTGCCAGGCCATCAATCCGTTCAAAGCGAAGCGGTACGTAAAAAATTCCAGACGGCCTGGAATGCACGAATACCCGATGGACCTGGTCTTACGATTCTGGAAATGCTGACACCGGGCAGACTGAAGGCCCTGTTGATCGCCGGTGAAAATCCCCTGGTCACGGCCCCCGACGTAAAGAATGTGGAAGAGACATTCAATACATTGGACTTCCTCGTGGTCCAGGACATATTCATGACAAAGACGGCGGAACACGCCGATGTCGTCCTTCCTGCCGCTTGTTTTGCCGAGAAAGACGGTACGTTCACGAATCTCGAAAGGCGAGTTCAGAGAATCCGAAAAGCGGTCGATCCTCCGGGCGATGCCAAGCCGGACTGGTGGATCGTTGCCCAACTGGCGAAGCGAATGGGAGTCGATATGAGTGCCAGCTCTCCGGAAGGTATATTCCAGGAGATAGCCGGTCTGTCACCCCTGTTGGCGGGTATCGATTACCAACGGCTGGACAGCGAGTGGGGAATTCAATGGCCCTGCCCGGATACAAAACACACGGGTACGCAGGTTCTGCATGAAGGCTATTCCCAGCGAACACCGAGCTACTTTTCTCTCGTGGAACAAGACGGTCTGGAAATGCCCCACTTCACACCCGTCGAGGACATCCCTTTGCTGGAGCCGCCCGACGATGAATATCCGTTTACTCTGACCACCGGCAGTTTGTACTACCAGTGGCACAGCGGCACGATGACACGGCGTTCTGCCACCCTCAATCGGGAATACCCAGAGGTTTTCGCGGCCCTGAATCCCAAGGACGCCGAAATGCTGGACATCCGGAATAATCAGCGCATTCGTGTGATGTCAAGAAGAGGAGAAATCGAGACGGCAGCATTGATTACGGATATGGTTCATGAAAAAACCGTATTCATTCCCTTCCATTACAAAGAAACCGCCGCAAAGGTATTGATCAATCCCACACGTACGGATAAGGCCAGGATTGCCGAGTACCTGTGTGCAGCGAGGATTGAAAAAGTATGAGAGCCTACTCAGACGCATTAAGCGTTATCAAAAGGAGCGATCTTTTTGAATTGATGTCCCGATTCCTGGAATCCCGGGAAGTCATCGCTCCCATCCCGGGTCATGGCGGCGAAGTCATTTTTTACCCCATCGAGTCTATCGAGGATGTGGCATGGGATTGGGAGTATGTCAACACCGTGCTGCCACCCAAACGCTTTTTCCTTCCTCAAACGGAAGAGTTGTTTCATTATAAAAATGGGAAGAATGGCTACGAAATTGAGCCCACCTACAACGATGATGTACGTATGATCTTCGGCATTCGTCCCTGCGATGTAAATGCCCTGTTATTCCTCGACCGTTTTTTCGGCGGAGGTCCCATCGGCCGGCCGGCACCTGTATCCAGGGATGGCGTGCTCAGGGACAACTACTACGCCATACGACGGGCCAACACGTTCATCATCGCTTTCGGCTGCCATCAGCCTGGTGACGATTGTTTCTGTATCTGCTGCGACAGCGGTCCGTTTCTTAGAGAAGGATATGATCTGCAGCTGACACAGCTGGGCGGCGAAGAATACATCGTGGAAGTCGGATCGGCCAGGGGTTTGAAAATCATCTTCGGTCACGAGGACCTGTTCCGTACGGCCAATCACACCGAGGAGAAAAAGCTGACCGAGATCGTCACGACCGCTACCCAGCGATTCGGTAACACCAAGGCTTACTTGAGTAAAGCCATCCAAAAGATTACCTACGATCAAGTCCCCGACGAGCTCTGGGAAGAAATGGGAAATCGGTGCCAGGACTGTGGGGGCTGCAGTTATGTCTGCCCGACATGCTGCTGTTACAACGTGGTCGATGTGCCTGTCAGCGATACGGAAGGATACAGAGTCCGGACGTGGGACAGTTGCGCGTTTGCAGGATTCACCAAGATGGCCGGAGGCGACAATCCCCGCAGCGATAAGAAGGAACGTCTTAAACGGCGGTTTTTCCATAAACTATCGTACCAATACATCTTGCGGAACGGACGTCATGGTTGCGTGGGTTGCGGGCGATGCATCAATACATGTTTTGCCAATATCAGCATGCCGGACATCGCTGAAAAAATGAGAAGGGGGACTGTACGTTGAAGGATCTCTATCTCCCGGATATAGCCGTTATTCATGATAAAATTCCCGAAACCGGGGATGTGAGCACTTTTTTTGTCCGGTTCAAGGAAAGCGACATACATGACGCGTTCGATTACCGACCGGGACAATTCCTCGAAGTGTCTGTGTTTAACGTCGGAGAGATCCCTATTTCCATCACATCCACACCGACGCGAAAAGATTACATCGAATTGAGCATCAAGAACGTCGGGTTGGTATCGGGCGCCATACACAAATTGGACAAAGGATCGGAAATCGGCGTTCGGGGCCCATTCGGAAATGGATTCCCCTACGAAAGTGCCTACGGAAAGAATCTGCTCTTCATCGCCGGCGGGATCGGGTTGGCCCCTCTCCGGTCACTCATCAATTTTGCTCTGGACAATCGCGATCGTTACGAGAATGTGACTATCCTCTACGGGTCTCGTACGCCGTCCGATCTTGTCTTTCAGCGAGAACTCGACGAATGGGAAACGAGGGGCGACCTGCAATTCCTCGTCACCGTGGACCGTGGGGAAGAGACGTGGCAGGGAAATGTAGGTGTGGTGACGACACTGCTCCCCCGGGCCGATGTTACCGCAGAGAATACGATGGCCTTTGTCTGCGGTCCCCCGGTGATGATTCCCTTTGTTATCAAGGATTTGTTGAATCTGGGATTCTCTGATGAGGCCATAATCTCCACACTGGAGCGCCACATGAAATGCGGAGTGGGCAAATGCGGGCACTGCTGTATTGGCGATAAGTACGTGTGTAAGGATGGCCCTGTGTTCTCCTATAAAGAAATGAAAGCTCTGGCAGAAGAGGCGTAAGGTACGAAAAAATAAAAATGAGGATTGATGCTGGATACCGGAGAACCTTAAAGACATGACCCAAGAATAAATCCCAAAATATATACCATCATACTTCCGGTATCCAGCATCAATAGATCATCATAACATAGGATACAAGATGCTGCTCAGCAAATTGAAACAAGCTTGGATATGCCTAAAGGCTGGACGGGTGACGCTGCCCTACCCGTTCAAGCCACTGTCGCCACCCGAGGGCTTTCGGGGTATGCTCGATATCGATCCCGATAAATGCATCGGATGTGCCGGATGTGCCAACGTATGTTCCCCTAAAGCTATCGTGGTCACCGATACGGATCAGGATTGGCGCAGGATCGACTTTTACTTGGAACGCTGCACATACTGCGGCCGTTGCGAGGAAGTCTGTCCCGAAGGCGCAATCGTCATGACTCCGGCATTCGAGACGGCAACGGACGACAAACAAGACCTTCACATATCGGTGGAGCTTTACATGGGTTCCTGCAGAAGATGCGGTCGATGTTTTACTCCTGTTCATCCCTTGGATAAACTCATGAACACCGAATTCAGGGAGTGTTAAATGCAAACTGGCAGTCAATTAATCGAAGCCTTGGTGTCGAAGTATAGCACTGGAATCGAACGGTGGGAAGAGCCGTCGCCGGGCAAGGTTTTCCTCACTATTCAGCCCGACATATTATTACCCGTAGCCAGGGACCTTCTCCATACACACGGATTCCGGTTTCTGGTAAATGTGGGCTCCGATGAGGTGCTACTCAACGGCACATATGTCGTTTCTCACATCTTCTCACAAGACCGGGACCGGTTGTTCTGCTGTGTCCGTGTACCGGTGAATCCCGCCAACCCTGTGATCGACTCTATCACACCCCTGATTTCCGGTGCCAACTGGGCCGAAAGGGAAGTGAGGGATATGATAGGAGTCAAACCGAAGAATCATCCGGATCCCAGACGTCTGATTCTATCCGATGATTGGCCTGATAACGTCTATCCTTTGCGCAAGGGATTTTCCTATAACGAAAAACCCACAGCGTCTCCAGGGAACCGGGTTAAGATGAAAAAACCGCCCGAGGGCGCCAGAACAGTGCCCATCGGACCCTTCTTTCCTGTCCTTGAAGAACCGGCCTATTTCAAAGTATTCGTTGAAGGTGAAAAAATCGTGGGCTGCGATTACCGGGGCTTCTACAGCCATCGGGGCATCGAAAAAATGGGCGAGGACGTTCTGACCTACAATCAGATTTGTTTTATCGCTGAAAGAATCTGCGGTATCTGTGGATTCGTTCACTCGACCTGTTATTGTGAGGCTGTGGAAGAAGCCGCCGGTATAGAAGTGCCCCCAAGGGTGGGGTACATTCGAACCATCATGCTGGAGTTGGAGAGAATTCACAGCCATCTGTTGTGGCTGGGCATCGCCGGTCATATCATCGGTTTTGATACCATCCTGATGCAGAGCTGGCGCATTCGCGAACCCGTGATGTGGCTGTGTGAGCAGATCAGCGGCAACCGAAAAACGTACGGCATGAATCTCGTTGGCGGAGTTCGAAGGGATATTCCCCGCGAACTCCATCCAAACATGTCGGATACGTTGACGACGATTGAAAAGGAACTCAACGCCGTATTTAAAGCCATACAGGGAGATACGTCCCTCCATGCCCGTTTGCGGGACGTCGGTGTCATCCCCAAGGATGTGGCCGAGGAATTCTGTGTCGTCGGTCCGGTAGCCCGAGGTTCGGGTGTCGACATCGATTCCCGGAGAGATCATTTCTACGCTGCTTATAAGAATCTGGATGTCCGTGTCTCTGTTCATGAAGGTGGTGGATGCTGGGCTCGCACTCTCGTCCGGCTGGACGAGCTTTTCGAATCCGTCCGTATCATACGACAGGCTCTTCAAGACATGCCAGAGGGAAACATCATGGCCGAGTTCGATGATATCCCTCCGTATAAAGAGGCCGTTGTCGTGGTAGAGGCCCCTCGTGGAGAAGCCGTGCATTACGTGATGACCGGAGGAGACAACCGTCCATACCGCTGGAAAGTCCGGGCACCGACCTATCCCAACCTTCAGGTGGTTCCGGATATGATTCAAAACGAGGAGATCGCAGACGTGCCCATTTCCATAGGCAGCCTCGATCCCTGTTTCTCGTGTACGGAAAGAATGATCGTCGTAGACCGCAAGACCAATAAAAACTGCATGACCGGCCAGGAATTAATCCGCCTGAGCCGAGAAAAGACGAAAAAGCTTAAAATGCGGAAAACCCATTAACGATAGGTTAAGAGCGATGTTCAAGACCCTGCTTCAGAAATCGTTTAAAAAATCCATCTGGGTATACCACACCAACGCCGGTGCCTGCAACGGATGTGATATCGAAGTGATCAACGTGCTTACCCCGTATTACGATGCCGAGCGGTTTGGTATAAAACTGGTGGGCTCACCCCGGTACGCCGATGCCCTGTTGGTATCTGGGCCCGTTACCCGTCAGGTACTCCCGGCCCTCCTGAAGTTGTATGAATCGGTTCCGGATCCCAAACTTGTCATCGCCGTCGGCTCCTGCGCTGCGGGCGGTGGTATCTGGCATGACTCCTACAATATCCTGGGAGGTGTAGATAACGTGCTGCCCGTGAATTATTACATTCCGGGCTGCCCTCCACGACCGGAAGCCATTCTTCACGGTGTGGCCGTGGCCCTGGGACTGGTCCCTAAAAAGGTATCTCCCGTCGTTCATAAAGAGGAAAAAATCGCAAAATGGATGAAATCGTAAAAGGGATATTCTACGTGATCGTATTCCCGGGTCTGATTTTCTCGAGTACATTGGGACTCTTCCTCTGCTGGGTCGACAGGAAGGTCGCCGCCCGTATTCAGAGCCGGAAGGGTCCTCCGTGGTACCAGTGTTATGCGGATGTGTTCAAGCTCATGGCCAAAACCATGATTCTACCCCGGGGCAGCCGAAAATTCGGATTTCTTCTGGCACCCCTGTTAGGACTCTCCGGTATCACACTGGTGGCGACCATCGTTTGGATGGTGAATATCCAGCCCGAAAAAAGTTTCATGGGGGATCTGATTGTTGTTCTTTATCTTCTCATCCTGCCTTCCCTCGCCCTCATCATCGGCGGGTCCTCTTCCAGGAATCCTTTCGGAGCCGTTGGCGTGGCTCGAGAGATGAAAATGATCCTTGCCTATGAATTGCCTTTCCTGATGGCCATTGCGACCGTAATCATCCATACAAAATCAATCCTCCTGGGAGAAATCATAATGACCCAGTCACTGAAAGGCTTCGTGCTGGCCCATCCCTCGGGCGTTCTGGCCATGATCGTCGGTCTCGTGTGCATGCAGGCAAAACTGGGATACCTGCCCTTCGACATACCGGAGGCGGAGACAGAAATCATCGGCGGAACCCTGGCGGAATACTCGGGTGTCTCGTTGGCGCTTTTCAAAATCACCAACGCCATGATGCTGCTAACCCTGCCGTTATTTCTGATCACACTGTTTCTGGGAGGCATCCGTTTCACGTTCGGAGGAATCGTTGGGAGCCTGATAGCGTACATAGTGATCCTCCTGCTCATCATTGTGGTTAAAACGGTTCATCCCCGTCTTCGTATTGATCAGGCCGTACGATTCTTCTGGGGAATCGTGACCCCGGTAGCGGTCATAGGATTGATCCTCGCATTGGTAGGAGTATAAAATGGACTGGATACTCCTCTTCCCGATTCTCATACCGATTTTTACGGGACTCGTATCCCTCCTCATGAAAAAACAGAGGGTGGGCGAAACGTTGGCCTTAACGGGTATGTTGCTGACCTTTACTGCATCTCTGACGATTCTGGTCCTGGGTAACCTCAGGTTTCAAATCGACTGGATCCGCGTATCTGCCCTTCGTATCAGCATAGACCTCATCACATCCCATCTCTCCGGCTGGATTCTCGTTGCCTGTTCGTTGTTCGGCGTGTTGATCACTCTCTATTCGTTACGTCAGATGCAAGGCAAAGCCCATCTGAAAGCCTATTACATCTATCTGCTTTGGACGGTAGGTTTTGCCAGCGGCGCCGTTCTTTCCAACAACCTGATCGTTCTTTTGATGTTCTGGGGTATGGTGGCCATCATGCTCGCCCTTCTCATCGCCATCGGTGGCACGGCAGCACACAAAGCAGCCCAGAAAAGCCTCATCATCGTTGGCGGTTCCGATTTCGCCATGCTGCTGGGTGTCGTCCTCGTCTGGCATCTCACCGGCAGCTTAAGCATGACGGATATAAAAATACCCGTATCGGAACCGTTGTCCACGGCTGCCTTCATTCTCCTGATGATGGGCGCCATCACAAAAGCGGGGGCCATGCCGTTCCATAGTTGGATTCCCGACGCCGCGGAGGTGAGCCCGACGCCTGTGATGGCTTTCCTCCCCGCGGCCCTGGACAAACTGCTGGGAATCTACCTTCTCATCAGGTTGGTGCTGGACCTCTTTGTACCGAACATGAGTATGCAAATTCTCCTGATGACCATCGGTGCGGTCACGATACTCGCCGCTGTGATGATGGCCCTGATCCAGAAGGATTTGAACAAACTGCTCTCCTTTCACGCCATATCCCAAGTCGGGTATATGGTTCTGGGAATCGGAACCGGGACTGTCGTAGGGATGGCCGGTGGATTGATGCACATGCTTAATCATGCCATCTATAAATGTTGTCTATTTTTATGCAGTGGGGCCGTGGAATACAGGACCAAGACAACGCGTCTGGAAAACTTGGGGGGATTGGGCAGGACGATGCCCATCACCTTCATCACGTGCGGAATTGCGGCACTCTCCATATCCGGTGTGCCCCCCTTCAACGGTTTCGTCTCTAAATGGATGGTGTATCAAGGAATGATTGATTTCGGCGGATCGTTAGGGTACTTCTTCCTCATCACGGCCATGTTTGGCAGTGCGTTGACACTGGCCTCCTTTGTGAAAGTACTGCACTCGGTTTTCATGGGTCAAAAACCAAAGACCATCCGCGAACCCAAAGAAGTAGAATTTACCATGGCAGTTCCCATGATGATACTGGCACTGCTTTGTCTGGTTTTCGGAGTCTTCGCCCAACTGCCTCTGATGTATTTCATCGGCCCGGTGCTGGGAATGGCATTCGGAGGATTGGGAGAAAATCTTCAGCTGACGGGAATGTGGAATCCTACTCTGGCTACATTTTTTATGTTGATTAGTCTGGGTGCCGGATTGCTTTTCTACCGGCTGGGAAATATAAAGAATGTTAAGGAAGGGGAGATATTCGTCGGAGGAGAACCCATCGACGAGGAAGAAGTAAGAATACCCGGAACCCATTTCTACAACACCATCGAATCTACCGGCTTTTTGCGTGTCTTACTCGAAAAAGGAAAGTCACGTGCGTTCGATCTGTATGAAATAGGGAAAAAGGGAATCCGGGTGCTCTCCCTCGTCCTCTACCACGGAGTGGATCGCATGATCGATCGTTTTTATGACATGATTTGTATCCTTACTCTCGAGCTGAGTGAATGGGGCCGTCGGTTACACACGGGCATTCTAACGACGTATGTGATATGGCTTTTCTTAGGGATCACGGCCCTGTTACTCCTGCTGATGAAATGACCGAGGTGACCGATGTATGAAATCGCATTACTGTTGAGCATCAGTATCCCATTGATTGGATCTTTTATCCTCGGTCTTTTAAAGGGAAGGCTGAGAAGCCATGGAGCCCTTCTGATGACTTTTATTTCCTTTGTGTTGACGTGTGTGCTCATCATACCGATACGCGAGGGACACATCGTAGAGGTTCAGCTTTCCGCTTTCTCCCTGGAATGGTTATCCATCACATTCATAGGGGATGGAATTGGGCTCATCTTCGCCCTGATTTTTTCCTTGCTGGGTACGGTCGCTGTTATCTACTCGACCGGGTACATAAAAAAGGCTGCCCATCAAACGGAATACTACCTGATGACGACCCTGATGGTCGGCTCCCTCATGGGAATCGCCTTTGCCCGAAACCTCATCCTGCTGTACGTATTCTGGGAAATCGCCAGCATCGCCACTTGGCGATTGGTGGGATTCTATCGAGGTAAAAAGGAAACAGCTATCGCGAATAAAACGTTTTTGATGATATTTGCCGGGTCTTCTTTCATGCTGTTTGGATTCATCATGATCTATACAAATACCCACACCCTGGACATGGTTGCTCTTCAAGGTTATTCGGTTAGCTATTACATTCTGTTTATGATATTCATCGGCATTATCACCAAAGCAGCCATCTTGCCCGTACACAACTGGCTGCCCGATGCCCATACCGTGGCTCCGTCGCCTATGAGCGCATTGCTGTCTGGAATCGTCGTTAAAATCGGGATACTCGTATTTATTCGGATATTCATATGGACTTTTCACACCGAGTGGGATTGGATTCTGATACTGGCGGCTATCTCGTCCATCGTGGCAGCCTCGGGCGCCTTGTTGGAACGAGACATGAAAAAGATCATCGCTTATTCGACGGTCAGTCAAATGGGATTTCTTTTATTGGGATTTGCCGTTCTTAGTGAAATCGGATTCGCGGCCGGTCTTTTATACTTTATCGTCCACGCCATCGCAAAGGGTGGATTATTCCTGGGTGCGGGTATTGTCGAACAAAAATGTGGAGAACGCGACATCACCAAGCTGGGCGGTTTGATAAAAAGCATGCCTCTGACCGCTACGGGATTTGCCCTTTGCGCTCTGTCGATCATTGGGATGCCTCCCTTCGGGGGATTCTTCGGAAAAATCATGGTCATCAGCGCCGTGGTCAGAGAGGGCCATATTTGGATTTCCTTTCTGGCCATTATCGCCGCTGTTCTGACCATGCTTTATTTACTTAGATTATTCGCGTCGGTTTTCCTGGGCGATTTAAAACTCTCAAAGGTCAATGAAGCGTCCAGGTCGATGATAGGGAGTGCTCTTTTCTTGGGTGTCCTTTCCCTCGGCATGGGCTTATGCATCAACAAGATACTGGGGCTTATCCATCTGGCTGTAAGGAGTGTATTTTAAAGGCATTTTCCATGGATAATCATAGGAGTACTTGATGGAGACCAAATACGTCATCCTTTTGCCCATCGCGTTCGTTTGCGAATATGTCGATTCCAGCTTAGGCATGGGTTACGGAACGACCCTTACTCCTCTGCTTCTTCTGATGGGATTCGAGCCTTTACAAATTGTGCCAGCTGTGCTTTTCTCTGAGTTTGTAACAGGCATCACGGCTGCCTTTTTCCATCACAGTTTGAACAACGTGAATTTGAACCTGAAATCTCAGGACGGAAAGGTTGCTTCTGTACTCTCCATCTTTTCCGGTGCAGGAACCATAATCGCTGTTTTTTTAGCTATCACACTCCCAGCGAATATTCTAAAGATATGGATAGGAATCATCGTGCTTTCTATGGGTGTAATCATTCTGGTGACGTGGAATCGACAACCCCGGTTTACTTGGAAAAAAATTGCGGTCGTCGGAACTCTGGCCTCTTTCAATAAAGGATTGAGTGGCGGGGGGTACGGCCCCTTGGTTATGGGTGGACAAATTCTTTCCGGTATCGGCGTGAAGAATGCCATAGGAATCACCTCACTCGCAGAAGGCGTCACCTGTCTGGTGGGCATCATCGGATACATCTGTTTTCAATCTGCCGTGGATTGGTCCTTAGCGCCCTGGCTGATGGCCGGAGCCGTCATTTCTGTTCCCTTTGCAGCCCATACAGTAAAACGGCTCACGGAGAGAAAAATGAAGTTTGCCATCGCCGCTGTGATCTGCGTTCTCGGCTGCCTGACACTTTTCAAGGTGATATTTCATGTGTAAGCAAAGATCTAAAAAAAATCAGAACATATTATTCGTTCTTGTCTTTTGGGCAGTATTCATGACGTCGCATGTATGCCATGCTTCTGATGTTAAGAACTTCCAGCACTGGAACTCTGAAGGCGTCCATATTAAACTGACCACAGATTGGGCGTTCGAGATAAGAGAGGAGTTTCGGCTAGAAGACAATGGGGGATCGTTGTATCATTATTTCACTGAAACAGGACTCCTGTATGCGTTTCGTGATTACTTGGATTTCAGTCTGAATTACCGGCACATCAAGAACAAAAAAAATGAAGACTGGGCGACTGAATACAGGCCCCATGTGAATGGAACGATGAAAATCAAGTGGCACGACTTCGTCATTGGAGACAGGAATAGAATCGAGTTCAGGAAATTTGAGAACGGAAATCATTCCTGGCGATGGCGAAATAAATTGTCGATTCAGTCGCCATTCCGATGGACACGGTTGAAAATTCAGCCTTATATCTCGAATGAAATATTTATCGATTTCGATAAAAACGAGTTCAATCAAAACAGGGTATATGTGGGATTGAAACTCACACCGATCAAGTATCTCAGGGGGGATCTATTTTTTATGTGCCAGTCTACAAAAAGCACGGTATGGAAGGAAGTTCATAT
>CAZTKR010000060.1:0-16809 GCA_964614115.1 uncultured bacterium
GGCCTATTTACATTGTTGTTTAAATCCGTCGTTTCAGTCATTGTTATCACATAGAGATTATGACATTTTAAAACCCTCCTGAACATTCATCGTGTGCGATGGTTTCGATGGACACAGCTTTTATTCGTCAAGAAAGGAGTGCGATATGAACGTCTACATCATCATCATTCTGGTTTACCTGGCCGGCCTGACTGTGATGAATTTCTGGAAGTCGCGGAAGATCAAGGATCAGGAAGACATGATGCTGGCGGGCCGTCAGATCTCCATGACCAAGATGGTGTTTACCCTGATCTGTACGTGGATCGGCAGCGGTACGTTTATTGCCGGAGCCGAGTTTGCCGCCAGGGCGGGTTGGAGCGCAATGTGGTTCCCAGCCGGAGCGTGGATCGGAATCATTCTCATCTACTTTCTGGCTGCGAAAATCCGATCCTTCGGTCAGTTCACGGTGGGGGATATCCTGGAAGCCAGGTACGGGCCTGTGGCGCGCATCTTTGGCGCGATTGCCATCATCATCAGCTTTACGGTAATCGTCAGTTACCAGTTTAGGGCTGGTGGATACATCCTGAATGCTATTTCTGACGGCGCCATCTCCACGGAACAGGGTATGTTCATGGCATTTCTTTTTGTGACGATTTTTACAGCCATAGGAGGCATGATCGCCATTGCCAACACCGACCTGCCCAACGGCATCATCATCCTGACATCGACGATCCTGGCTACGCCTCTGGTGATCATCGCAGCCGGTGGATGGTCTCAGATCCGGGCGATCCTGCCCGACAGCCATTTTGAAGCCTTCAGCAGAGAATTTGGTGCCAATCCATACTTGAAGATACCGGGCATCGGACTCTCAACCCTTTTGCTGTTGCTGGGTGTTCAGAGTATGTACCAAAAATTTTACAGTGCCAGGAATCCCGCAGAGGCCAAAAAGGCGGCAGGCATATGGGTTGTGGGGACGATTATCGTCGAAACCGTGGCTATCGTCATCGCCGTGTTTGCAGCATCCTTCTTCTGGCAGGAAATACAGGCAGGCTCCATGGATCATGCAGCCGTTATCGTCATGGCGGCCAAGCGTATGATCTGGTTCCCCGTCGGCGTACTGCTCCTGGGAGCCGCTACGGCTGTGGTCATCTCCACGGGTATGAATTATCTTCTCTCACCCACGACGACGATGATGCACGACATCTATCAGCGTTTCCTGAAGAAAAAGGAAGAAAAGAAAGAGGCTTCGGAAAAAAAGTTGGTGCTGCTCCAAAAGGGTCTCGTCATCATCGTGGGGATCGTCGCCTTCATCATGGCATGGCGAATGCGTTCGGTGCTGGAGAATGCCTATTTTGCCTATACCATCTACGGTGTGGCCATCACACCGGCCCTGCTGGCAGCGCTGATATCGAAGAGGGTCACCCGAACGGCAGGATTGATATCCATCATCTCGGGAACGATCATCACGTTGTCTCTAAAGGTAGCCGGTTCCGTATGGCCGTCCATCATGAAACCGGCCGGTGATCCCAACGCGGACCCGTTTGGCGTTCCGTTGATCTATCCAGCACTGGCGGTGTCTGTTCTCAGTTTGATCGTATTTTCATTTTTTACAAAGCCACCCGAAAAAGACGTGCTGGCGAAGTTTTTCCCGGATGAAAAATAGATGGACATCGTACTTTCGACACCGGAAGGACGGATTCAAAATAATGTTGCATCGACCGGCGACGATCTGGCGAGACGATTGACGTCGCTGCCTGGCATCAAAGTCGAGAGAATCGATCCGGATTCTGGTTTTACAGAGGCTTTTGACATCCAGTTCCCCCAGCCCCTGGATCATGATCAACTGACAGGTAAGTCGTTCCATCAACGTATTCTCTTGTCTCATGCGGATGTTACCCGACCCCTGGGCTGCTCCCGGTGTGGTCATCACTGGGAAGGCCGATGCCCTGACGATGACGCTGAAGGGTGGGAATCATTATACGTTTATCAGGTCGTTTCCTGATGAGGAGAGAGAACAAATCCTGACGACTCTGGATAGGTGGCTGGGAATGCCTGTCAGACACGAATGAATGGATATTACAGCTCTCTTCTTTCATGCTATCTGCAAGACGATGCTGCTGCTGGACAACCGAACACGTCATTCCTGATCTCAAACAAGGGCGGGAATCCCGATTTCTAAGATGAGCACTGCTGTTCGTTTTGTCAGAATTCCTTACTTCGAGTTCGGGGACGGGAATGACAATACATGGAGGAATGCGTCCCATGGAAATAGTTCGTTATGCACGGAAGGGTACTCTTTTTATGATCCTCTGGATCGTTGTCTCGTTTCAGAGGGCCCTCGCACAGAACGATAAGGTCAACGACTGGGAAAACCCGGAAGTCGTACACCGGAACAGGGAGCCTGCCCGATGCAGCTGGTATCCTTTTCCCGATGTCGAGACGGCACTGAGGGGTGATCCGATGCAATCCCCTTTTGTCACGTCCCTTAACGGAACCTGGAAGTTTCGTTGGGTCAGGAAGCCCGCCGAACGTCCCAAGGATTTCTACAAAGATGACTATGACGTCAGCGCATGGGACGACATCCGCGTGCCCGCCAACTGGGAACTGGAGGGGTACGGTACGCCCATATACACGGATATGGAGTATCCGTTTCCTTCGGACCCGCCCCGTATTCCGCATGATTGGAACCCGGTGGGATCGTACAAGCGCACCTTCACGATCCCGAAGAAGTGGAAGGGGCGTCAGGTTTTTTTATACTTCGGGGGCGTCAAATCGGCTTTCTACGTGTGGGTCAACGGCCGGAACATCGGGTACAGCCAGGGGAGCAAGACACCGGCGGAGTTCAACATCACCGAGTATCTTCGGGAGGGTGATAACACGCTGTCCCTGGAAGTCTACCGGTGGAGCGACGGGGCCTATCTGGAGGATCAGGATTACTGGAAAATCAGCGGTATCGAGCGTGATGTGCTCCTTCTCTCCACACCCAACGTGTACGTGCGAGATTTTTTTGTCCGGGCCGGTCTGGATGAGGATTATAAAAACGGCCTCTTGTATCTCGATGTGGATCTCAAGAACGCATTGACCCAAAAGGCAGGAAAGCATACGGTGGAAGTCCGGCTTGTGGAAGAGGAGCGGATGTCTCCTGCCGTCCTGGAAATGACCCGTGACGTGATTCTGGGCCCGTCGGACGATATCCACATATCATTCGAATCAACAGTCCCACATCCTAAAAAGTGGTCGGCAGAGACGCCGAACCTCTATTCGCTGGTGATTTCGCTTTTGGATTCTGCGGGAAACAAGCTGGAGGCCTTGTCCTGCGGGATCGGTTTCCGAACCGTCGAGATAAAGGATCGACAGCTCTTGGTCAACGGCGTTCCGGTCACCATCCGAGGCGTGGATCGTCATGAGCACGATCCGATCACCGGCCGCGTCATCACCAAGGAGTTGATGATCAAAGATATCCGGCTGATGAAGCGTTTCAACATCAACGCTGTTCGCACCAGCCATTATCCCAATCGGCCTGAATGGTACGACCTGTGCGACCGGTACGGCCTGTACCTCGTCGACGAGGCCAACATCGAAGCCCACGGAAGCGACCCGTACAATCCCGAGAAGACGCTGGCCGATAAGCCCCAGTGGCGAGAGGCTTTCATGGATCGAACCGTTCGAATGGTGGAGCGAGATAAGAATCATCCCTCGGTGATCGTATGGTCTCTAAGCAACGAGACGGGGTATGGTCAAAATTTTAGGGACACGTACCAGTGGATCAAACAGCGTGATCCCACCCGGCCCGTGCAGAGCGAGGATGCAACAAGACTGGGAGGCCTGACGGACATCTACTGTCCCATGTACAATACCATCGATCAAATCGTCGCCTTTGCCCAGTCCGACGATCCCCGGCCCCTGATTCTCTGCGAGTATGCCCACGCCATGGGCAACAGCGTGGGGAATCTTCAGGACTACTGGGATGCCATACAAGCCTATCCGTCCCTGCAGGGCGGGTTCATCTGGGACTGGGTGGATCAGACTTTCTTGAAGGAAAACGAGGAAGGCGTGGCTTTCTGGGCTTATGGCGGCGACATGGGATTTACCGGTGTTCCCAACGATTCTAATTTCTGCGTCAACGGTCTGGTTCATGCGGATCGCACCCCGCATCCCCATATCTGGGAGGTGAAGAAAGTCTATCAGCCTGTGCAGATACGTCCCGTGGATATGAAAGCCGGTTTTGTGAAGATCATCAATACATACGATTTCGTCAACCTGAATACGCTCCGATTCATCTGGGAAATCGAAGGAGACGGAAGGAGGATTACTGGGGGGGAATTGTCGAAGTTGGACGTGGCACCCGGAGACAGCATTATCGTCGATTTGGAGCTGCCTGAAATCGAGCCGGAACCCGGTGTCGAGTATTATCTGATGGTCGGGGCTCTGACGAGGAACCGGACGGAATTGGTGCCCATGGGCCATACCGTGGCTTGGGAACAGATAAAGCTACCCGTCTACAAGCAGGCTCGGAGGATTGATACCACCAAACTGCCTGAAATCGCCTTGTCCGAGAACGACGATGAAATCGCCTTGAGCGGCCGTGAATTCTCGCTGAGATTCAGCAAAGAGCTGGGCACACTGTGTTCTTTCAAGTTTCGTGGGACGGAGCTTGTACGATCGGGTCTGATTCCTGACTTCTGGCGTCCGGTTACGGACAACGACCTGGGGGGCGGGCTGGCTCGAATCTGCCGAGTATGGCAGCATGCAGAGATGAATCGGAAGGTCGAAGAGGTTTCGGCCCAGCGCATCGACGACAGAACAGTGCGGGTGGATATCCGACTCGGACTGCCCGATGTGGGCTCGGTATACCGTACGACGTATACGGTGTACGGAAGCGGCGATGTGATCGTCGAGAATGGGTTCACCCCTGGACGGGAGGGGCTGCCGGACCTGCCGCGCTTCGGTATGATGATGATCCTGCCCGGCGCGTTCTCCAACGTGTCGTGGTACGGACGCGGGCCCCACGAGTCTTACTGGGATCGAAAGACGGGTGCGGCCGTGGATGTGTATTCCGGTACGGTGTGGGAGCAATTCCATGCCTATGCCCGTCCTCAGGAGACAGGCAACAAGACGGACGTCCGATGGATTGCACTGACCAATGGCCGGGGCATTGGCCTTCTGGCCGTGGGAATGCCTCTGCTCAGTACGAGTGCGCTTCCGGTCCTCCCCGAAGACCTGGATTGGCGGAAAGACCGGCCTCAGCAACACGGCGGCGAAATCTACCCGAAGGATTTGGTCACCCTCAAACTCGATTACGGGCAGATGGGTGTGGGGGGCGATACCAGTTGGGGATCACGGGCCTGGCCGCATCCCGAATACCGGTTGCCCCCCAAGGAATACCGGTACCGTTTCAGGCTGCGGCCGTTTTCATCGGGCTCCTGGCTCCGTCGGATGCTGGAGACGCCGCATACGGTACCGAAAAAACTGAGTAGACAGAAATGGAACTTCGAATAGGAAAGAGATCTGACGTACAAAAAGATGTCGATTTTTTCGGTAAGCATGGTCTAATACGATTATCATATCGAGATATTTGATATCCATGGGTTTGATGAACCTGTCACTCAGGAGAAATAATAGTCTTATGCATACATCAACAATCGGTAGACCACATGATAATGTTAGGAAGGAGAGCAGATGAAAATCAGTCTTATCCTGTGCGGAGTTATCCTCGTCGGATGTCTGTTTCTACTCCTGGTCAGTCTTGGTTGCACGAAAAAGCAGGCGGAATACCCCTTTCTCAATCTGAGGCTCACGGTGGAGGAGCGGGTCGACGATCTGATAGGCCGGATGACGCTGGAGGAGAAAATCAGCCAGATGCGTTACGATGCCCCTGCCATCGACCGTCTCGGAATTCCGGAATACAACTGGTGGAACGAGTGCCTGCACGGCGTGGCTCGGGCGGGAGTGGCCACCGTCTTTCCCCAGGCCATCGGTCTCGGAGCCACGTGGGATACGGATTTAATCCATCGTGTGGCCACGGCGACATCCGATGAGGCCAGAGCCAAGCACCACGCATTCGTCCGTGACGGAAAGAGGGGCATCTATCAGGGCTTGACATTCTGGTCACCCAACATCAACATTTTCCGGGATCCCCGATGGGGCCGGGGTATGGAGACGTACGGAGAAGACCCGTATTTGACGGGCCGGTTGGGCGTGGCGTTCGTGAAGGGGCTTCAAGGTACCCATCACAAATACCTGAAAGTGGTAGCCACACCCAAGCATTATGCCGTGCACAGCGGGCCGGAACCCGACCGCCATACGTTCGATGCTCGGGTGAGCGAACGGGACTTGCGCGAGACGTACCTTCCCCACTTTCGTGACTGTGTGGTGGAGGGAAAGGCGTTCTCCGTGATGTGCGCCTACAACCGGTTCCTGGGCGAGCCGTGCTGTGGAAGCAGCCGTTTGCTCAACGACATACTGCGCCAGGAATGGGGTTTTCAGGGGTATGTGGTCTCCGACTGTTGGGCCATCGAGGATTTCTGGGAGCGACATAAAGTGGCGGCCAGCCCGGAGGAAGCGGTGGCCATGGCCGTGAAGTCGGGCACGGATCTCAACTGCGGCATTGCCTATCCGAGTCTGCTTCCGGCCGCGCAGATGGGATTGATCACGGAGGAGGAAATCGATGTGTCGGTGAGGCGTTTGTTCACGGCTCGAATGAAGCTGGGCCTGTTCGACCCGCCCGACAGGGTTCCCTATACCAGGATTCCTAGAAGCATGAACGATTGCGCCAAACACAATAGATTGGCTTTGGAATCCGCCCGCAAATCCATCGTCCTTCTGAAGAACGACAATAACCTGCTGCCGTTATCCAAAAAATTAAAAACGATTGCTGTTATCGGCCCCAATGCCCATCGCCTGGATGTGCTGTGGGGGAACTACAACGGCACGCCCTCCGATCCTGTCACACCTCTTCAGGGCATACGGAAGAAAGTGGGACGGAAAACGACCGTCCTGTATGCTCAGGGGTGTGAGCTCATCGACGGACTGTACTTGGAGCGTCCGGTTCCCTCGTCGGCACTGACGACGCCGGACGGGCAACCCGGCCTTCTGGGTGCGTATTTTGACAACAACGAATTCCGTGGAGAGCCGCTTTACACCCAGATCGACGAGATGGTCGATTTTTACTGGGAAAACGGATCGCCGGACAAACGCCTGGACGACGATGACTTTGGGATTCGCTGGTCAGGGTACCTGACACCGCCTGAGACCGGAACCTACGAACTCGGGACGTTCGCGTTCAACGGATACCGATTGTTACTGGAGGATTCCCTCCTCGTCGAAGGACGCAGCCGGCATCATCCTGTGGTTCGAACGCAGACTGTGACGCTGGAGAAAGGCCGCCGATACAGGATCGTGATGGAATTTCATTCGCATCACGGCGAGTCTCTGGCACAACTGGTCTGGGCAAAGCACGACCGACCTTTGGAAGAAGAGGCGGTTGAAGTGGCCCAAAAAGCCGATGCCGTTGTCTTGGTTATGGGTCTGTCTCCGCGGTTGGAAGGCGAGGAGATGGATGTGGACTTAGAAGGATTCAGGGGAGGCGACCGGTATACACTCCAACTCCCCAAGGTTCAAAAACATCTGATGCAGGGGATTCATGCTCTGGGCAAGCCTACGGTTCTGGTCCTGCTGAGCGGGAGTGCCCTGGCCGTCAACTGGGCCGACGAACATATTCCGGCTATTATCGAAGCGTGGTATCCTGGGCAGCGGGGTGGGGACGCCATCGCCGATATCCTGTTCGGAGACGCCAATCCGGCGGGCCGGCTGCCCGTGACGTTTTACAAGTCGCTGGATCAGCTCTCGCCCTTCACCGACTATGCCCTGACTGGCAAGACCTACCGTTATTTTAAAGGGGAGCCCCTGTATCCTTTCGGGCATGGATTGAGTTACACTCGATTTCATTACAGCCATTTGGAGATGAGCCATCCGGACATCCAGGCAGGGGACACGATCCATGTCTCCGTTCAGGTTGAAAACACGGATTCTTTGTCCGGCGAGGAAGTCGTCCAACTGTACCTGACGGATCGAGAAGCCTCGGTTCCCGTTCCCGTCCGGTCACTCAAAGGTTTTCGGCGTATTCGATTAAAACCGGGCGAATCGCGGCGGGTCGCCTTCGTTCTTCTGCCCAGGGATATGTCCCTGATCAATGAATTTGAGGATCGTGTCGTCGAACCCGGCGTATTCGAAGTAGCCGTGGGCGGGAAGCAGCCGGGATTCTCGGGACACGCAGATGCCGGAACAACAGAGGTGCTCACATCCGAATTTCGCGTGAAGGGGTATGTGTATCGGCTGGAGGATATGTAATCGTCTAAAGAAACATCCGTATATGTCGACGGAAAATGTGCTTCTTTTCTATGATATTTACGTTGTTTACAAGTAGGGGAAAAATTGAATAAATATATAAATCCAGAACAAATACCACGGATGGAAAGTTTGAAGAGAAAGAATCAACCTCGATCTGTCCCGCGCCGTGTCTTCTTGAGAGAATCGGCTATTATAGGATTCATCGGCTGCATCGGAACGGTGGGATGTTCCCACTCCACGAAAGAGCGATCGTTTAAACGATTCGAGCTGGCCGAACCCGGTCCGATGATCCCGCCGGTTCCGGCCATCCTGATTACGGTGAAGGGCAAACCCGGCGATCCCGAGGAAATCTCCGTGCTCTGGACGTTTATTGTGAACGGCAAGCCTCCCCAGGTGGGAGTGAGTGCGGAACATGCCCATGTGGCGGGTGATTTGATCAGAGAGCACGGGGAGTTCGTACTCAACGTGCCCACGGTGGACATCGTGGATGCCTTCGACATCGTGGACATGAATTCCAGTCAGGTCGGCGACAAGTATGCCCTGTCCGGCCTGACCCGCGGCAGGGCCGTTAAAATCGATGCCCCTACGGTGGAGGAATCGCCCATACACCTGGAGTGTCGAGTCTTTAACACCATCGATGTGCCGCCCATGCGTACTGTCTTCCTGGCGGACGTCGTGGCCACGACGGTTCATGAAGGAGTGTGCGATGAGGACGGACGTCTGGTCGTACCCAACGTTCCGTTTTTTGGGATGACGGCCGGAAGCGGAGAATTCTATACGATGGGCAAGGCCGTGGGACATATCGGAATGTCGGTGGGCAGGAATGATATCAAATATTAGTCAATGTTAAAAGTTCATCGTCCACCCGACAGGATGAAGATTTCAAGGAAAATAGATGACGGTTATCGTTTGGAGGAAGACAACGTGAAAAGGTCTCGTATGAATCGGCTCGTCAGACTTTCGATGATCATTATTATTCTGACCTGTATAGCCTCTCTCTTTTTCTGTGATAAAAGTCGCCCGACGTATTCGGTGATTCCCAAACCTGCTTTTATCCAAGAAAACGAAGGCAGCTTTGAAATCACCCAAGCGTTTCGTGTCGTCTTCGATAAGTCGGATTCTGAAGTCCGGAACGTGGGGTTGTATTTTACAGACCGGTTGAATGGAGCGTCGGGCCTGGGTATTCCGGTCATCGAAAGATCAAAAGAAGGCGTGTCTAAGAATACCCTGCTGCTACGCCTTGAACCTGATGCGGAAGGGCTGGGTCAGGAAGGCTACGAACTGGACATTCATCCAGATCATATCATCTTAATCGCCGGATCGCCGGCCGGCCTGTTCTACGGTATCCAGACGATATTTCAGCTCCTGCCCGTGGATGTATATTCCGATTCGTCCGCCTCGCAGAATGGGCCATGGATCCTGCCCTGCGTAACAATCCGTGATGTGCCGCGTTATCAGTACCGGGGCATGCACCTGGACGTATGTCGTCATTTCTTCCCGAAGTCGTTCATCAAGAAATACATCGACCTGCTGGCTTTGCATAAGTTCAACAAATTCCACTGGCACCTGACCGAAGACCAGGGGTGGCGCATCGAGATCAAGAAGTACCCGGGATTGACGGAGAAGGGTGCTTATCGCAAGGAGACCCTGGTGGGGCATTCGCGTTCGAAACCGCACGTGTTCGACGGAACACCTCATGGAGGATACTACACCCAGGACGACGTCCGGGAAATCGTGGCGTACGCCCGAGATCGATACGTGACCGTCATACCCGAGATCGAGATGCCGGGACACGCCACAGCCGCGTTGGCTGTATATCCGGAGTTGTCGTGCACGGGCGGGCCGTTCGAGGTGGCCACGCAATGGGGTGTGTTCGAGGATGTTTACTGTGCCGGAAACGATCGGGTCTTCGAATTCCTGGAGGATGTGCTGACCGAGGTCATCGATCTTTTTCCGGGCACGTATGTGCACGTCGGAGGCGATGAATGCCCCAAGGTCCGCTGGGAGGCGTGCGAGAAATGCCAGGCCCGGATCGAAGCGGAAGGGCTGAAGGACGAGGACGAGCTCCAGAGCTATTTCATTCGACGCATCGAGAGGTTCCTGTCGTCCAGGGGGAGGCGACTCATCGGATGGGACGAGATTCTGGAGGGCGGGCTGGCACCCGAAGCAACGGTCATGTCGTGGCGCGGCATGGAAGGAGGCATCGAGGCAGCCCAGCAGGGACACTACGTCATCATGACGCCGACGTCCTACTGCTACTTCGATTACTATCAGGCCGATCCCCGGGACGAACCGTTGGCCATCGGGGGAAAAATCACCCTGAAGGATGTGTATGTTTTTGAGCCTACACCCGCCTCGTTGACTTCCCAACAAGCTGAGCACATCCTGGGTGCCCAGGGCAACGTATGGACGGAGTACATCAAAACACCCGAACACGTCGAATACATGAGCGTTCCCCGCATGTGCGCCCTGGCCGAGGTAGTCTGGTCGCCCCAGCAGGTCCGGAACTGGAAGGATTTTAAGGCTCGATTAGACGTTCATGTTCATCGGCTCGACAAATTGGACGTGAACTACCGGAAGGAGTCAAAATAATACTAAACCAGTCAGAGGGTGAAAAAAATGAGAAGGCCACGTGTTATCGTTCGTTTTATCCTACCCTATTTTGTCCTCACCTGCGGTTGGGCTTTTACCCAGGAGTATTGGGTCTCCTCTCCCGATGAAAGCATCCAGGTTGCGGTCAATATCGATGAGAGTATCCGGTATTCCGTTTTTTATAACACGCACCCATTGATCGAACCGTCGCCGATTTCCATGACGTTGGAAGGCATCGGCGTTCTCGGAAGAAATCCGCACGTCACGAATACACAGAGAAGAACAGTCGACGATGTGATCCACCCGGTAGTACCCCTGAAGTCACGCACTATCATCGATCGGTACAACGAACTGAGGATCGATTTTAAAAAGTCTTTTACCCTCGTTTTCAGGGCCTATGACGACGGTGTGGGGTACCGGTTCATCACGACATTCGAGGATGACGTGACCGTGATTTCCGAGGAGACGTCCTTCGAATTTTCCGCAGATCATCGCGTCTATTTCCCGGAAGAAGAGAGCTTCATGACGCATCAGGAGCAGTTGTACCAGTACATCCGTTTGAAGGAGATCACGCCGTCACGCTTCGGTTCCATACCGGTTTTGGTCGAGTGTGATGATCACTCCAAGGTCGTCATCACAGAAGCCGACTTGGTTGATTATCCGGGCATGTACCTCATGGGTTCGGACGCTTCGGATACCCGTTTGAAGGGCCGGTTTCCCGGTTTTGTCCTGGCCGATTCGGCGGAGAACGACCGGAACATCGTCCCGACGCGGCAGGCCGATTTTTTGGCCCAAACTCGTGGAAACCGATCTTTTCCCTGGCGTGTGCTGGTGATTGCCGAGAAAGACGGGGATCTTGTCGAGAGTTCACTGGTCTACAAACTGGCCGGGTCGATGCAGATCGAGGACACATCCTGGATTCGTCCGGGCAAGGTGGCCTGGGACTGGTGGAATGCCAATAACGTATTCGGTGTCGATTTTCGGGCCGGCATCAACACGGACACGTACAAGCACTACATCGATTTTGCAGCAGAGCACAATCTGGAGTACATCATCCTGGACGAGGGCTGGTACAAACTGGGTGACCTGATGGCCGTGAACCCGGATATCGACATGGAAGCATTGACGGCCCATGCCCGCGAGAAAGGTGTCGGAATCATCCTGTGGGTCGTTTGGAAGACATTGGACGATCAACTGGAAGAGGCGCTGGATCGGTTTGCCAGGTGGGGCATCCAGGGCATCAAGGTTGACTTCATGCAGAGGGACGATCAGGCAGTCGTCAATTTCTACCGGAAGATCGCTGGGGAAGCGGCGAAGAGGCACCTGGTCGTGGATTTTCACGGGTCCTACAAGCCCACAGGGCTCAGACGGGCCTATCCCAACGTGGTGACGCGAGAAGGCGTGAAGGGCCTGGAACACAGCAAGTGGGGTGAGGATGCCAATCCTGAGAATGCCCTCATCATTCCCTTCACCCGGATGGTCGCCGGGCCGCTGGATTATACGCCGGGGGCCATGATGAATGCCACGCAGAAGAATTTTCGTCCTGTTTTCACGCGGCCGATGAGCCAGGGAACACGATGCCATCAACTGGCCATGTACGTGGTCTACGAGAGTCCTCTCCAGATGCTGTGCGACTCGCCGTCGAATTACTCACAGGAGAAGGCGTGCTTGGCGTTCCTGTCGGCCGTGCCCACGGTCTGGGACGAGACAATTGTTCTGGATGCCAAAGTCGCGGATTATATCCTAATTGCCCGGAAGCGTGGCAACACATGGTACGTGGGGGCCATGACCGATTGGACACCGCGGGAACTGGTCCTGGATTTTTCATTCCTGGATGAAGGCCGGTATGAGGTGACAGCATACCAGGACGGCATAAATGCCGATCGGTGCGCCATGGATTATAAGAAAATCGTCCATGAGGTAAACCAGAAGGACCGATGGACGATTCGGCTGGCTCCGGGCGGTGGATGGGCTGCGAAGATTCATCGGGAATGAGTGAAGAGAGAGCATATCGCGTCCGGTTGACTGGATATATCTAACCAAAACGCTAATGTGTTATCGAGAAAAGACACTTATCTGGTTTGAAGATAAAGCTTAAGGTTGAAAGGAATATGGGATGGGACATGGACTGCATGGATTGACGGTCTCGGCCCCGGGGCGTATCTGTCTTTTTGGTGAACATCAGGACTACCTCCATCTGCCGGTCATCTCCTGTGCCATCTCATTGCGAATCAGCGTCCAGAGCCGTCGAAGGGATGATTCGATGGTTCATCTGGATTTGCCCGACATCGGAGAAGAGCAGTCGTTTTCCCTGGAAGGCGGTCTGTCCTACGTCGAAAAAAGGGATTATTTCCGCAGTGGAATCAACGTCTTGCGTCGGGAGGGATTCACGTTTTCCGGCGGGTTGGAGTGTGTCGTGCGGGGGGAGATTCCCATCAATTCGGGAACGTCGAGTTCCTCTGCCCTTACCGTGGCGTGGATTCATTCCCTCGCCCGGTTGAGCGATCAATCGAAGGTGTTGCCTTCCGATGATATCGCAAAGTACGCGCATCGTGCCGAAGTCCTGGAATTCTCGGAGCCCGGGGGTATGATGGATCACTATTCGTCGGCAATGGGGGGGATGATGTATCTGGAATTTTTACCCAGGTTGAGCTTTGAAATGATAGATGCGGACCTGAAAACCTTTGTACTGGGCGATTCCCAAGAACCGAAAGATACCAAATCCATTCTCGCCCGGGTGAAGGATCGGATCATTGGTTTGACTGACCAATTGTCGAAGAAATACCCCAATTTTTCGATACGGAATGCCACCGTGGAAAGCCTGCAGAAATACGCATCGGAATTTTCTGAGGATGAGTTCGCGCTGCTGGAAGGGACGGTCCGGAATTATAGGATCACAATGGAGGCAAAAAAAGTCCTGCAAAGCAAGCCCCTGGACCATCGAAAGCTAGGAGCCTTGTTGAACGCCCATCAACGCATCCTGCGGGATGTCCTGAGTATATCCACGCCCAAGATCGACGGCATGCTGGAGGCGGCCTTGGATGCAGGGGCCTACGGGGGAAAGATCAACGGATCGGGAGGGGGCGGATGTATGTTCGCATACGCTCCGGAAAACCCAGAGCGTATCGTAAAAAGTATTGAAAAAGTCGGAGGAAAGGGATATATTGTACGCCTCGATGAGGGGACGCGTATCGAGGCATTCGAAACCGGAGAGGGTAAGACGTGATGGCTGAAAGACTCGTCATTCTGGCAGGGGGTATTTCATCGCGTATGAGGAAGCCACCCAAAAGCACGGCGAGCGTGGATCGGAAACTCATGGAAGATGCCGAGCATAAACCCAAATCCATGATCGGCGTGGGTACGGCAGGCCGGCCCTTCATGGATTACTTGCTGCTCAACGCCAGAGAAGTGGGATACCGGGATGTCGTCATCGTCGTGGGCGAGAAGGACGAATCGATACGGAACCATTACGGTATAAAAGACAGGGATAACGCGTTCTACGGACTGACGATTTCTTATGCCCTGCAGACCATACCTCACGGCCGATCAAAGCCCCTGGGTACGGCCGATGCATTGCTCTGTGCGCTTCGACTCCGCCAGGATTGGCAAGGCCAGACGTTCACCGTTTGCAACAGCGATAACCTGTACTCCCGGGAAGCGTTGAGGCTTATGATGGAGTCACCGTATCCCAATGCCCTGGTGGACTATGACCAGTCTGCGTTGGGATTTCAGCAGTCCAGGGTCGAGAAATTTGCCGTCACGAAGAAGGATGATGACGGTTATCTCATCGATATCATCGAAAAGCCCACGCCTGAAGAGATCGATAGCGTGAAGGACAGGGACGGGACCATCGGGGTGAGCATGAACATCTTCAGGCTGCACTATGACATGATTCTACCCTACCTGGAAAGTATTCCTCTGCATCCCGAAAGGCAGGAGAAGGAACTGCCGACCGCCGTCATCATGATGATCCGGGATCATCCCCGATCCTGTTATGCCCATCCGTTGAAGGAGCATGTGCCCGACCTGACGAGTCGGGATGACATCGCCGTGGTACAGGCGTACTTGGAGCGGGAATTCAAGAATATTTCGTTCTGATTGCATCCATGAGTGAAGTCCGAAGACGGTTTCATCTTCCGATAACGATGAGAAGAAGGCCATCGCCCGGTTCGGCGGGCCGACGGCCGGTATCCCTCCAGCCTGCCCGACGTAGACCGCGTTCTTAAGATGGAAGATCGTTACAATCAGACACATCGTTCAGTACTGGCACTCAAGCTTTTTGCCTTGAGTGCCGTGGGCATCGTCGTATTTTTTATCCCTATACATCTGGGGGGCAGGACGACCATACCCATCGACAACATGATCACCGGCATTCGCAGCAGACTTCCCGGAATCTCAACAGTTTATGCGCTCCTGGTGGTATGCTTGGGCGGCATCTACCCGTTTTTCAAACGGTCGTGGAACAGGGATAAAACGGCCTCGGTATTCTCCATCCTCAAGGTTTTAGGAATCGTCGTCTCTATCATGTATTTTTTCAAGATGGGGCCAAACTGGCTGCTGGAACAGGACATGGCGCCGTTTTTATTCGACAAACTGGTCATCCCCGTGGGTATCATCATTCCCATCGGGTCTGTTTTTCTGGCCTTTCTCGTCGAGTACGGTTTCTTGGAATTTGTCGGTGTGTTGATGCAACCCGTCATGCGGCCTGTTTGGAAAACACCGGGAAGGTCGGCCGTGGATGCCCTGGCTTCCTTTGTCGGCAGCTATTCCATCGCGCTCCTGATCACAAACCGCGTGTACAGGGAAGGAAAATATACGGCACGAGAAGCGGCGACCATTGCCACGGGATTTTCGACGGTATCGGCCACGTTTATGGTCATTGTGGCCAGAACGTGTGGATTGATGGAGATGTGGAACCTGTATTTTTGGTCCACACTGGCGATCACATTTCTGGTAACAGCGATAACCGTGCGTATTTATCCCCTGAGATCCAAACAGAGCACGTATTATATTCCTGATGCAAGGGTGGAAATCCAGGTGGAAGGGAATCGTCTTCGGGCAGCGTTGGATGAGGGGATCAGAACACTGGTATCGGCACCGGGTTTGAAAACGGCCGTCTGGGATAACGTGAGGGATGGGTTTCGTATGGCCATGGGCATCCTGCCGACGATCATGTCTGTGGGCTTGCTGGGCTTGATCCTGGCAAAATACACGCCCCTGTTCGATATGGTGGGATACCTGTTCTGGCCGATCCCCAGACTGTTCCGGTTGCCCGAACCGGCACTCATCGGGAAAGCCACGGCCATCGGGATATCGGAGATGTTCCTGCCGGCGCTGCTGGTTTCGGAAGCTGCCATCACGACACAATTCATCGCAGCCGTGGTGTCTGTCTCTTCCATACTATTTTTTTCGGCATCGATCCCCTGTATTCTATCGACGGACATTCCGATCACAGTTACCGAAATCGTCATGTTATGGATAGAAAGGGCCGGACTATCCCTGGTGATTGTCGTTCTGTTTACTATTTTGATATTTTAGCTTTGGGCTTTGCATGAAAGGAATTCGTCCTTTTCATTATTCGAGAATACATCAAGATAACGATCTATTTCAAGTGCATCGGACGCAGGGTTATTCTCGTCGGTTTGACGAAGGAGCCGTTCTTTAAGCGGATGCCGCGGTCGTCGGTCTTTGATATGGAAACTGAATCGGGAGTTCAAGGGAATCGATGAACAACAGCATATTCGGAGAATGCAGGGAGAGCATGCATTATTGACACGATAGTATGGGGGTGTGATATGACCCGTCGAGAAGCATGTCGTATTCATCCGTTTAATCGGCCTACATACCACCGATTTTTATTCATCTTCCTCATACTTGGGTCGTTTTGTC
>CAZTKR010000061.1:0-16768 GCA_964614115.1 uncultured bacterium
CGTAACCCATGGAAAACAAAGCCGTTAGCAATCCTGTGTGCGAAAAGAAACAAAAACCCGCTTCTTCGGCTCGGCCCCGTGGCTGGTCAACGGAGAAGCAGGAAACGTTCGTGCCCAGGAAAGAGAGGAGTCAGGCAGAAAGAAGAAAAAACCTAGTCAAAGGGACACGGGTCCTGGAAAATCCGGGCATCAACACACACCCCGGCGCCTGCGGCTCTGTGAGGGCCGGCCGATCAGAAACAGACCCGTTGCCAAGACGTACCGATGCAGCACAACCCGGATCGCCCCGGATCCTCCGGGTGGCGAGCCACGGGCAAAGGTCCTGGATTGCTCCCTCCCTGGCCGCATCAAGCCCTGCTGGCTGGGTTGCAGGTTCAATCCTCGATGAGGCCACTCGGATGGAGTCTCCCGACCCCTTCCCACCAGGCTCCGTCCGGCTCGAAATGCTCCACGGGGATCTGGACGTATTGTAACGCCTGGTCAAGGATATCGGTACAGGGGCCCGGCATCTCATCCAGCAGCGGGATGACTTCTTCCAATGAGTCGAGAAAACGTTTTTCCGTGAATTCATCGGGCGAAAAACCCAGAAGATCCTCGATACCACTGCCTACATACTCGTAGTATCCTTCACCGATGGAAGGTCCGTAGATGAGCCAGTAGGGAACGCCCACGGCGTTCTCAATGACTTCCCTGTAGAACGCTTCCGATCTCTTGAGGGCTTCTTCGACTTCTCGCCGGTTGGAGATGTCTTTGAATACCATCACGACGCCGATGATGTGACCCTTGTCATCTTTTATGGGAGCACCGCTGTCATCGATGGGAAGGCGATTGCCCTTCTTGTCTATCAGGATTTTATGACGGGGTAAACCGGTGAGTTTCCCTTTTTTAAGGACAATTTCCACAGGATTTACGACAGGTTTGTTGGAATCTTCATTGACGATTCTAAATACCTGTTTGATGTTTTTAGCCTTGGCCTCTTCTTCTTTCCAGCCCGTCAACTTTTCTGCCACCGGATTCATGAATGTGATTTTTCCCTGAATGTCGGTAGCGATAACGGCATCTCCGATACTTCGAAGTGTGGTGGTTAACCAGGCCTCTTTTTCCATGAGTTTCCGTTCGATTCGATGCTTGTACAGAGCGGTTTCGATGACGCCATGCAGTTCACGATCCTCAAACGGTTTGAGAATGAATCCAAACGGTTCCGTCTTTTTTACCTTATCCAGAGTCTGTTTATCCGCAAAAGCGGTGAGATAAACAACCGGTATGTTAAAACGGGTGCGCAAGATCTGAGCTGCATCGATTCCGCTCATCGGTCCCTGGAGCTTGATATCCATGAGCACCAAATCCGGCATCGATGTCTCGGATTTCTTGATTGCAGATTCTCCTGTAGACACAATATCCGTCACCTTATAACCGAGCTGCTCGAGACGTACTTTAACGTCCTCGGAGGCGATTCGCTCGTCCTCGACGATCATGATTTTTATCTTATTCATCAGCAATCCCTTGGGATGGTATACGGAGGCACATCGATCCCTCTTGCAAATCGAGTGTCAGTGAGAAGCGTTTTGTAGTCGATGACTGCGCGTAAAATAATTAGTTTGGTTGATAAATGCCAGTGATTTTTCAGTTTTTTAACAGTAAGGCTAAAAAATTATGTTTTGTGTATGAGTTTTATCATGTCATGCACAGAATATACTTGCTCATAAAAAAAGCGAAAGAAACGCCCTATGAGAACGGATCGGTTTTGGAGAGGTCAAAATGAGTCCACATGTGCATTATTCGATGAAAGATGGTCGACGATTTCTATCATGTTCCGTCGAGAGGTGAATGATTACATCCCTCTTCCGTCGGATAAAAATTCATCCGTTACACCGGAAGCATCGTCCATGTTCATAGCGAATTGGTTGTTTGTCTGCGTGGCATAGAATATCTAAAATCGTTGATAGCTGCATGCACGATCACCGCCTGTTCCATCTACTCTCTGCTGAAATAGGAGACGAGGCCCCTCAAGCAGGACCATCTCAACGCTGTGAAGATTTGTCATCCAATAGACTATAACGTGATATCCCTCGAATATCGCGGAGTCTCGGAGGCCCCGGGATATCCAAATCCAGAGTACTGTATCCTACTTGACCAGATGGAACGTCGTCTGTCTTCCATCCAGATAATAGACGCCGACGCCTTTCATGTATACCGCATCCTGCTCCAGGGCGATGCGGACATCCTGATCGTCCCATTCGGGGATATTCATCCTCGCGTTGAGTTCGATGGCGTAGGCCGTATTCGTGAAGAGCGGATAATCGCCCTGGCCGGGAATGGCACGCTGCTGATCCCACAGGCCGATGGTCGGTCCGGCAGCATGGCCGTGAAAACCCAACGGGTGTGTGTAGATGCTACCGTTAATGCCCTCGGCCTTCATTTTTTCCAGGGATGCCAGGAGAATTTCATTGCCTGTCCGGCCTTTCTTAAATTCTCCGGTCAGAATATCCTGGAGTCGATTACCGTTCCGGAGGGCTTTTTTAAGACCGTCGGGAGCATCGGTTTCTCCCTCTTTTAGGACGTAGGCATGCTCCTGAGTATCGGTGTTCAACCGCAGGTAGGTGATGCCTATGTCGCAATGGAGGAGGTCACCCCGCCGGATGACAACGTACCTCGATGGCTCCTCACCTTCTGCTTGCCGGCGTTGGATGGAAACCGAAGGCTGGAACCACGTGCCCAGGCCCAGGTCGCATATCCGTTGCCTGATCCACCAGACCACATCCTGTGTGGTGGTCACACCCGGTGTAATGACCCTATCGGAGAAAGCCTGGGCGATGATCTCGTGGGCGATACGTACGATGTGATGGTAGACCTCCAGTTCGGCGGGATGACGATGCTCGAGCCAACCCACGGCCAGCCGTTCGGCTGATTGGGTACGGGATGCATATGTCTTGCCTAACGCCTCCATCAACCTCTGCTTCAGGGAGGCGGACAGGCCGTCTCCAAAAGCGAAGGTGTCGGATACGTTGATGCCGATTCGTTCGGGATCGCGATCGGATACGACCTTAGCCAAACAAGCCCATTGGTCCATCTCGTCGGGATTCCAGACGCCCTCGTAGAAACCTCGAATTCCGTACCGGCTGACGGCCAAACGTTCCACGCCCTCTTTGCCTCGGTCGTAGAAAACCAGCATGGTCAAACGCCGGGCAGCGAACGAGGTGGCAGGAACCAGGGTTTTAAAAACAGGATCCTCATTGTATTCCCGGCAGATGACGATCCACATGTCTAATTTCTCTCTTCGCATGATTTCGGGCAGGACTTCCTCCAGCCGGATCGTGAGCCACCGGTTGATAACCTCCGCCCGCTCCCGGAGGGGAAGGATGGAGGGAATGGAGCTGTATGCAGCCTGAATGAACATCAGAGAGGCCATGAGAATGATGAAGAAAAAATATCGTTTTGTTTTCATAAGGGCACCTCCTAAGTAAAAGTATCCTCATTCAAATGATTCCAGAAAATCAAAGGAGTGATCGTCGGAAATCGTCGTCATACAAATAAGAGGAATGTGCACGTTCATACGCCTGGGTTATTATTTCCATTCTACGACGCCCGACCTGATCAGGTCCTCGATATACCGGGCGACCATGGGGCTGGGAACAGGGTTGTATTCGGCGCTGACGGCATGTCGGATATCTGAGACGGTTCGTTTTCCATCGATGAAGTTGACGATTTCATACCGCATGTTCCGATGAAGAGCACGGCCGTCATTTCGATACCACGCAGCATCTTCTTCGGGCAACATCAATTCGGGATAGCCCGAAGCCAAGGGGCCGCGTGTCAAGCGAACCGGCACGCGTTTATCGGGCGTTTTTTCCAGTGGTGGCGGGTTTTGGGGCGCGATGCCCAGACGACGGACAGCCATCGTCAGGGATTCCTTCAGAGACCGATGCTGATTCTCCAGCTGTTTCTCGGAGAGGTCGATGGCCTGCCTTACGTCCCGGGTGTCGAGAAAATGGAGAATGGATTGCACCGACTTTTTTTCCCATTCCAGATGATGATGGATACGATTTTCGGCCTCGGCCCAGGCCACGGGGAGGTCGTCTTTTTCGGCTTTGGAAAGCAGTAGGTGAGCCTGGCGGCCGGCGAGGCCCAGCTTTTGCGTACCGTTGGCTGCGGCGAGTCGGATGAGGTCCATGGCCTTTGGTTCCTCCAGGTTGGCCAGGTAGAGGATCGTTGCGGCCGTGATAATCTCGGCGCGTTCCAGCTCCACAGGGTCGACTTTATCGGGTGTGTCCTCGGACGTGTGATGGGTGTAGTCGCCGTGGCCGATCATGATGGCCGGAATCTTGCGGTCGTTGAATATGGCATGGTCGCTGCCGCCGCTGTAGGGCCGGACGCGATAGTTGAACCGGCTGAGGCTGCCCCGTGGTGTCCGAACGTGCATCCTGTCGACCATGGCAGCCATGTTGGCCATCACGTCGTTGAAGACCGACGGCATGGATGCCGGTGTACACGTGATGTTCATGTTGGTATGGATCAATTCCAGGTGTTCACCCACCATGTCCAGGTTGATGTTGGCCAGGAACGTACCGCCCAATGAAGGGCCCACGACCTCGGTGTGTGCATCGATGTAGGCCATGCTGCCGTAGAATTCGGGCACCCAAAGGAAACGAATAGACCGTTTGGGCCGGTCCAGGCGTCCCTGGTCGATGAGCTCTTTCAAAGTTCGGCAGAGATCGAGCATGGCCCCGGAGCCGCTGGCATTGTCGTTGGCCGATTCCTTGGGATGATCCAGGTGCCCGCAGATGATGAATTCCTCCTCAGGCTTCTCAGAACCGCGGATACGGGCGACGGGGACATCCATCCAGTACGGCTCCAGTCCAATGCCACTGGCCCATCCGTGGAGGACGACTGTCTGTCCCGACTCCAATAGATTCTTCAGCTTTTCTCCTTGACGGTTCGTCAGATTGAAGCCGAATGTCACTCGATCCAATTCCTGGGTTCGCGGCCACATGCCTGTGTAGGCCAGCATGTCTGGGTACTCCTTGGCCCGGTCGTCGTCCAGGTAGCAGACCACGGCCTTGGCGCCGTACTTGAGTACAGCGTGCCGATGTACCTCGCCTCCGTAGCCCGTGGCCAGGACGAACTTACCGGCCACGTCCTTACCCTCGTAGTCGCTGTCCCGAGTGCCCGATCCGACCCAGACCAGTTCTGCGGTGACGTCGCCGGGATTTGAATAGGTTATCAGGGCCATGGGAATTTCAGGAAATCCGACGATGCGTTCCTCGTAGGGTTCTATCATCCTGAGCTCGGCTGCTTCCATGTCCCATCCAGAAGGCGACTGCCAGGTCTGGTAGACGACTTTTCCGTCGGAGGTGAACGACTCGATGAAAGCGTCTTCCTCAGAAAATCCAAACTCCCGGAGCATGTTCAGGACATAGTGTGCGGCCTCACGGTATTCCCGGGAACCCTGAATTCTGTGATACCGGCTGATGTGGATGGTGTATTCTTTGGCCAGTTCGCCGCTGATGGCTTCGTGCAGCAAGTCCCGTATGTGGTCGTCCAAAAGCGATTGATAATCCTGAGCACTTGCGGAGACGACAAACAGGACGAGTATGGCTAACCAGATTGATCGTTTCATTATAGTGGTCTCCCGTATCGCGCCCCCTGTTTTTTTCGTTTGTGGAAAAGTGTGAGGGAGCATACGATGAATCCTTTACCTGATATTGAGAAGTTTCGCCAGGTTGGCGTTGGGATCGATATAGGGCTCGATATTTCCCTGGGCCGACGTGAAGATGGTGGTCACGCCGGGGCCGTGCCCGGCGATCTTGCTGTCGCTGTGGGCGATGACGCCGATGGATACGGCACCCGTCTTATAAATCCGACCGTGGGTGTGGTCGGCATCGATGATGGCCACTACATCGCTCAGGCGGAGCGTGCTCAGATTGTACTCCTCGACGGTTTTTTCATCGAAAAGCTGGATGTCGTAGTCGCCCCGGTACACGTGGGAGCTTCCCAGGCCGGAACCCATGATCTTGGCCGGTATCCTATGTGTGACCGGAATGCGCAGCTTGCCTTCTTGGGTCACGCCCATGCCCGCCTTGGTCAGGGCTTCGATCAACGCGGGACTCATGTTCATGGTCTTCACACCCTCGACGTTGGTGAGCACCATGCCCACACCAAAGGCATAAATTCGCATCTTGTCGTCGATCTGGAGTTTATCGAAAACGCCATCGTCGGGGAAATCCACCATAACATGCTCGGCTCCGCCGTGCTTGCCGATGACGCGGCCTTCGGCACCCTTGGCTTCGCCGTTCAAGACGAGGACACGATTCCCGATGCATGCCAACAGGTTCAGGCCCCGACTTTCCCGGCTGGAGCGACTTCCCGTAATTCCCGGGTTGTACAGGGTAACGGCCGGTTCCACGTGGTCGCCGGCGATGTTTACGGCCGAACTGCCCGCGCGATAGTTGTACGTGATGCTTCCCGTCCCGGGCAGGATAAAAATGTCGCCTTTTGGGGCAATCCGGTAAGGGGAATCACCACCGCCCGGGGGTGCGATGATGCCCTGGACAGCCATCATGACCAGTTGGTCTTTATTGTATTCGACAGGTTTCAGAGGTTTAGGGCCCGCGGCGTAAACCAGCGCGGTCATCATCACCATAAGAAGAACAATCCAAAGGATCAGAAAGTGGTGTCGTCGATATTTATGAAGACTTATTGAAACCATGTCATCCTCCTTTCGTCGAATCAAGGTTCATTCATAAAACTCGCATGACGGTTCATTTTCCGCAGCTGTCGGAATAGTGTGTAACGTCCATCGGATTTGTATTTTATCCGCCGTACAATCCGATTTAATATGTCGTTTGCTTCCAGATCTCGATGAATTTCACGGCATTCTCCACCATACGGTTCACGTTCTTCTCTCCCAATTCCCTGGATGCCGTGTTGGGATGGCTGAAGGACCACACGCCGTTGGAGGAAAGCTCGTGACTGGCGCCGCCTTTGCCCGTTTCCTGGGGAACACCGAAAAGGGAACTCCACACAGGTTCCATCTCAGGATGTTTTTTAGCCAACTCTCCCCAAGCCTTCGCTCGCTCCGTGAAGCGAATCTCGGGTTTTTCCGCCAGTTCCATACGGACGAGGTCAGGCCGGAGGTACAGCATCAGGGAGGTTTCGCTTTTACCGGCATGCCAGTCGAAAAATTCGCCTTCGCCGCCTGTCTGGATGTGGCCGCCGTGTCCGATGGCAACACCGACGGCTTCTGTGGTATGGTTGATGCGATGAATCACTCTGTTCTGGACGATGTTGTTCCCGCCGTGGTAGTTGAAGAACATGAACCGGCGGAAACCGTACTTCATCAGCATCTGGACGCTCTCGAATAGCACCTGTTCCATGGTTTCGGGTTTCAGGCTCAGGGTGCCGGGGAATCCCGAGTGATAAGTGCTGTAGCCGACCCAGAGAACGGGTGCTACCAGAACGCCCGTCCGTTCCGAGATGATTTTTGAGATACCCTCGGCCTCATAACTGTCCGTACCCAAAGGCATATGGGGCCCGTGCTGCTCCGTAGAGCCCAGGGGGATGATGACCATGTCACTGGTCTTCAGATACTCCTGGACGTCGACCCAGGTCAGTTCTTGGAGGATCAGGGCCTTATTGACGTCCTGGGCACATACCAGTGCTGTCACGAGCAGACCCCATATACAACACATCCATAAGGTTTGTTTTTTCAGCATTCGTTTTTCCTCCTCCATTTCTAGTTGATCGATTTATTCAATGTTCGTACTATTGCCATCAACAAGAGCTCGAATTTCGTTTGTTATGTGAATATCGTTTTTATGAAATGTGATCCCTGCAATCTCTTCGATAAAGTGATGAATCATATGGATATTTTTATGTTCCTTCATCGCTTACCGGCCCCAGTTCGCCTTGGCCTCCTCCACGATTTTTTTGACGTCCTCCAGCATCGTCGGGCCGTGGTAGACGAATCCATCCTTGATGGTCCACTTCACACCGCCCCGATGGATGATCTCTCCGTCTTCCCAATCCATCACGCCCGTGGGGTACAGGAACTTGAGGTTATGCAGGGGATTGCCCTCGACCACGATGAGATCGGCCAGGTAGCCCGAACGGATACGGCCCAGCCGATCCTCCATCCCCAGGATTTTCGCGTTGTTACCCGTGGCGTTCTGGATGACATCGATGGGATGGAATCCGGCTTCGTGATGAAGCTCCAGCTCTCGAATCAGGCTAAATCCGTAGAGCATGTAGATGTATCCGGCATCCTCTCCCACGCCGACGACGCCCCCGATATCAGCAAAATCGTGAACAGCTTTCATCCAGATGTGATAGTTCTCCCGCCAGAAGACTTCGTCGGTGGTTGTCCAGTTCCATTGGTAAGACCCGTGGTATTGGGGATTCGGCCAAAAGTACTCCTCCACGGCCGGATGGAGATACTCTTTAAACCAGGGCTGGTTCATGGCCCGCTGTAGATCGCGGTTGGCCTCGTAGATGACGAAGGTCGGACACCAGTTAACACCCTTCTTCACCATGGTCTGGAGCACCTTTTGGAGTTTCTTCGGATCGGCCTCACGCCAGAGACGGCCTGCGTATCGGAATCGGTCGCTCTCGTTGCTGTAATTATACCAGTACGGAAAGTTCTGCGACCCCTTGAGGGCCGCATCGGGCACGCCGTACCAGTGCTCGATGGTTGTCGTGCCGAATTCGGCATCGTCCCAGGCATCGGTCTCTTCCACACCCACATGATGCGCTACTCGGAGTCCCAGTTTATGGGACTCTTCTAACGTGGCCCTCATGATATCGCGGTCCATGCCGAAGATTTTGACGCCGTCGCCGCCGAGCTTCTTGATTTCCCGCACCCTCTCCCTGACCTCTTGGGAAGTCTCTCCCCAGACCGTCATATAAAGGAAGATGCGCGGTGCCGTCACACTGCCCTCTCGGCTCCTGCGTTTTTCGTCGAGGGTCTTTTCGTAGTTGCTTCCCACATCGCGGACCGTCGTGATTCCGCAGGCCAGCCATAATTTGTACAGGTATTCGAAAGGCAGGGGATGGCCCGCCCGACTGTCATGAATGTGGGCGTGGATGTTGATGAGGCCGGGGAGTACGTATAGTCCCGATCCGTCCAGCACATGGGCTTCCTCCTTGTAGGCCGACGGATCTTGATTTGTGTTTCTCACCGATTGGATGGTGTTTCCTTGGATGATAATGTCCCCCGGGCCCCGGGCGGGTGTGCCCTTGCCGTCGATGATGGTGACGTTGCGTATGACCAGGCGGTCGTAACGCTGGCCGTTTTCGATTCCCCTGGACTGCGACACAGAATGCTGCGTACAAAACAGAATCAGAAGAAAAAGGCTCAAACAGCATCGTCGTTTTATCTTATTTATCATGGTTCGCTCCTCATTACTGGATGTTCCGGTAGGATGAAAAAAGACCAATCGGGCGAGCCGATTGGTCTTCTCACGGTTATTCTATGTGGATTGCCGTTTTACAGTTTTTCATCGTGCGTTGCGGATGATTACATTCCGAGTTTGGATTTGATGTCGGCAGGGAGTGCCCTTCTATTGAGCATGATGAACAGTGTTTTCAACCGGACATACGGTCGAGAGAGATACATGTAACCCCCGTAGATGCGATCTGTACCGAACGAGTCCTTGGTCAGATAGAATTTTGTGCCCTCCTGGTCGTGGGCCAGTCCTACGATGTGCATCAGATGATCGTCGGTGGATGTGAAGTTGTCGAACGTTTCCTGTCGGCACATCTGGGTGATCTCTTTTTCCTTAACCGGTCTCGTGATCTCCTCGTCCTGTTCAGCCTTGGTTTGATCCTCCCAGTCCTTCATGGGAACCAGAGCGACACCCTTGATGCGGTCGTCGTAGTACTTTTCGCTCCAGTCGCCATCCCATGCTACGGAATAGCCGTTTTCAAGGGCATGGTCGATGATGCGCTCCAGGTCGTCGATGGGGACGTTGTAATAGTGACTGCTGAAGGTCCAGTTGTCGGGGATTTCCAATCGGCATTTTTCGTAGAAGGGATGGTGTGTGTAGGATGTGATTTCGATATAATCGTCGAGATCGAGTCCCACACGGTTTTCGAAAAAACGCCGAGGCGTGTATTCGGTGCCTTCGTATGTAAAACGTTCCGGCGGTTTTCCGAGATACGCATTCAGAACGGACGTGAAGGCATTCATCCAGACGGGTGTAATGCGCTCTCCTTTCTTCTCCAGGACGGCATCGAGCATGGATTTGAGAACGGTGATCAGCTCGCCGTGGTTGTAGCGGCTCTCTCCGGGAATCATGGCGGGGTACGCTTCTTCCGGAACGATACCGTAGCGCCTGATCATATCGATGACGTCGTGACTCTGGCCGCCCTCCCAGAACGTCGTCCTTCCGTGGAGACGGAGGTAGCCAGTCGCTTTATGAGGATAAGCATGCCGAGCGATGAACATCTCGGAAAGATTGACGGCCTCCTTGCCCGTCCTGATGAGTTCGGATTCCAGAAGAGAGAGTGTGGCGAAACACCAGCACGTTCCCGTCATGTACTGATCCTGGACGGGCATTCGCTCGACTTCATGATCGATGGTGAATCGGTAGGGTGTCTCGTTCGATTCCGGGCTCCTCTCCTGTGATGCTCCTTCGAAAGCCAGGAACAAGCACCCCATCATGAAAGGAATCAGTATGAATTTACCTGTCAATCGCTTCATCATGATCGCCTCCCAAATAGTTTTAAAGACCTTCTTGTTTGATGACCAGGGCGTTTTTTAATTTCCGTTCACTCTTCCGCCACGGGTAAGGACGATGGTGGGATCGAGCTGTATGTCCTCTTTCAGGAGTCACGGTTGTAACTGTGTGCAGGATGATGTTGAGGAGACAACGTTTCCAGATTCAAGGTGTCAAACATCGAATGCGATGTGAAAAACGTGGGCCGATTATTCCTGCAGGAGTTCCTGAATTTTCTGAATGATCCTCTCGAGTCCTTCCTCGTTGTATCCCTTGGCTTGGTATACGATATTGCCCTGTGGATCGATGATGTAATTCCGAGGAATGTACATGGTGGCAAATTTTTTGTATATCTCCCGGTCGGGATCGGGGGCCATGGGAAGGCTCAGATTTTTCTCTGTCTTGAACGCGGCCACCTCGTCCATGGTGTGCTCCCGGCCGATGCACAGAACCGTAAACCGTTCGTCCTTGAATTTCTGCCAAATTTCTTTCTCCAGATGAGGTATTTCAGCGATGCAGGGACCACACCACGTGGCGAAAAAGTTGATCAGTACGACTCTACCGTCCAGCTTCCTGGAGTGAAATTCCATTCCATCCGTGGCCCGGACGGTAAACTCGGGAACTTTTTGTCCCATGTCAGTGAGGTCGGTGTTCGTGGTGTCTTGTGCGAAAGCGGGGATGGCCAGGATGGTGAGGATAATCCATGTCAGGTTTCGGGTGTGCTTCATACGGTGTCTCCTCTCGATGGGAACACGTCTTATAGAAATGTATGGTTTTCCACTGAAAAAATCAATGACTATTTCGAGCAAAAATTTCCTTTCATTTTTAACCAGTGTTTTCTATATTACTAAACTTGAAGTTTGGCGGGAGTTCATCTTGAGGACGTTCGTCGGTTTTATCGTTAAAAAGACTATCCGAGAGTGGGAGAATACGGATGATCCGGCTGTCCGGAACCGGTACGGTGGACTGGAGGGGTGGGTCAGCGTATCCGTGAATTTTCTTCTGTTTCTCCTGAAGGGTATTGTCGGGTTTATCGCCGGTTCGGTTTCCCTCATTGCCGATGCGTTCCACACGCTGTCGGATGTGTTGACATCCGTCATCGTCATCGTTTCGTTTCGAATTGCCAAGAAACCCTCGGATGCTTCTCATCCTTTCGGCCACGGCCGTATGGAGGCCATCGCCTCAGTGATGGTGGCCGTGCTTCTTTTGGTCGCCGGTGTGGAGATTTTCAAGGAAGCGCTCGGTCAAATTCTCCATCCCAAAAGTTTTAATGCGTCGTGGTGGGTCATCGGCATCATCGCGTTTACGGTGGTCATTAAGGAGCTGTTGGCCCGATTTTCCAGAGAATTGGGTCGCATCATCGGATCGCTGACGCTGGAGGCCGATTTTTGGCATCATCGAACAGATGCCATCTCTTCGGTTCTGGTGATTTTAGCTTTCATTGGTCAACGGCTGGGCGTCACCGCACTGGACGGTGTGGCCGGCATGGCCGTTGCGGGCATGATCGGCTACACGGGATGGCGTATCGCACGAGGGGGTATCGACGATCTTCTGGGTTTACGTCCGCCAAAACAACTCGTCAAACAGGTGAAAGATACGGTTCGAGCCATTCCCGATGTCTCCGATGTCCACGATCTCATCATCCATCAGTATGGGAAGAACATCGTACTGTCACTGCATATCGAGATCTCGGAGAACATGTCTCTGAGACAGGCCCATACCCTGGCCGAGCATGTTGAAAACATAGTCAATGAAAAGTTCCATACGCATACGACGGTTCATATCGATCCAGTGAATCTGGATGATCCGGAAATCATCCAGATGCGAAAACACGTGACGGCATTGCTGGAACAATGTGAGGGCACCTGCTCGTCTCACGATCTCAGGACAGTAGGCGAAGACAGGGCAAAGAACGTGGTATTCGACTTGACTGTGGATCCGAAAATGAAACAAAAAGAGATCGATCTGCTGACGAGGAAGCTCAAGGAGTCGCTCATGGGTGCGTTCCCCTCGGTCGTGGGTGTTGCCATAGAGGTCGAGCCCCTGTATGCACTGTAAAGCGGTAGGACGATGAGACAGGTCTTCATCACGGCATTTCTTTGTGCGTCGTTAATCTTTGGCGTAAGGACGTATGGGGCGCGTCCGGATATGCACGACGTTCACATTCTCTCGACATCCCAGCGCTCGGTCGTTCTGGCGTTCTCACCGCATCGCCTTCGGGTGGATTCTCTCATCCTGGATGGAAAGCTCTACCAGAAAATTGATTTTAAGCTGGCCAGCATGGAGGGAGAACCGGAACATCCGATGATCCCCTGCCGGGTATTGGTGGTGGGTGTCCCGCCCGATGGTGACGTGCAGGTTTCGATGACGGCTTCGGAATCGGATCAGATAGAGGGCATCCGGCTTCTCCCTGTACCTCATCTTCAAAGAGAAAACGACCTGCCGCAAGAGACCTATGTCGAGGGAGCAATTTACGGCCAGCCGGGTACTGTGCCGGGTCGCCCGTTCGACGTGGAGCAGCCGACGTTCTGGGGCGATCAGCGGATCATCCGGATCCGTGTGTATCCCGTTCAGTTCGATGCGCTGAATCGCCGGGTAATCCTGCATACGAAAATGGTCTTCCGTGTCGAATTCGGTAGTCCTCCCAGAGAATCGTTCACACCACGAAGAAGGCCCAACGAAACGGTGTACAGGAATGCCCTGGTCAATTATTCTCAGGCCAGGACGTGGAGGTTCCCACTAGGGAGAAGCATGAAAAAAGTCAGGAGCCGTTTTAGGACTGGACTCATCTACAAGCTCCCCGTTAACCAGGAGGGTGTGTATAGCATCTCTGGAAGCTTTCTGACCGGACAGGGAATCGATATCGGTTCCATTCAGCCCTCTACGATGAAGATGTACAACAACGGGGGGCGTGAGCTTCCCAGGGACATGGCGATGCCTCGGCCAGACAGCCTTGTCGAGGTTCCCATCCTCCTGACGGGAATGGAAGACGGTCGTTTCGATGCCAACGATGCCATTCTGTTCTACGGCCGGGATGTCACCGGCTGGGAATACGATAGAGTTACCCGTCAGTACAACCATTACATCCATCACTACACGAATACCAACATCTATTGGCTTGTATTCAACGACGGCATTCCGGGCCGGCGCGTGGAACCGGTTCCATCCCCATCTCTTCCGGTGGATCGGACGATCACAGATTTCCGGGATCGGTTTTTTGTGGAAGAAGACATTTTTAACCACCTCAATGCGGGAATTCATTGGGGCTGGCAGCTTTTTGTGGCCCCATCGTCCAACAGGTCTCTCGACCTTGTGTTCAACGATCCGGTTCCCAACGACACACTGGTGTTCCGTTTTCAGTTCATGGGCGCGGCTTCGGGGCTCAATCAGTTTCAGATTCGCTTCAACGAGCAAGCCATCCGCACCGTTCAATTCTCGGGACCTTCCCAGGGAAGCGGCCCTCGTATCAATTTTTACACTCAGACCGTCGAGGTGCCCGCACCGTCGATTCCGGAGATCAGCACGCTTTCGTTTTCGTATCAGAGTACGAATCAGGGAGGCACGGCATATCTCGATTGGTACGAGGCGGAGTACGCACGGTACCTGAGAGCGCATGAGGGGAGGCTGCGGTTCGACTCCCCTCAAAGTGAAGGGAACTATGCATACCGGCTTTCTGGATTCGATACCGAGCCTCTGGTCTGGGATGTGACGAATAGCGACGAGATACGGCAGATGACGCTGCGGTCGGTATCCGGGGCGTGGGAATTTACCGATTCGGCTGAGGAGAACAATCCAAAACACTACATGGCCGTACAGCCATCAGCCTATTTAGCTCCCGGAGGCATGTCGCAGGTGACCGCTTCGGACCTCAGGAATCCAGGCCTTGGTGCCGACCTGGTAATCATCACGCACGAGGATTTCTACGATCAGGCACTTCGTCTGGCATCCCTGCGGGAAGAGCAGGACAGCCTGTCGGTGTTTGTGGCCGATATTCAGGATGTGTTCGATGCGTTCGCATGGGGTCTGCCAGACCCCGTGGCCATCCGGGATTTTATGATGGTCGCTTTCCAGACCTGGTCGGTCCGGCCTTCGTATCTATTGCTTTTCGGCGACGGCGACTACGATTACAAGAATCGTATTTCCGATGGGGATGCGAATTGGATACCTCCGTTCGAGTACGATGCGCTGACAGAGAGTCAATCGCGGGCCACGGACGACTGGTTTACGTATGTCAACGGACAGGATACGAAGATGGACCTGGCCGTAGGACGGATTCCGGTTCAGTCCTCTGAAGAGGCCAGGACGGTGGTCGATAAGATCATCCAGTATGAGACCGATCCGAATTTGGGAGACTGGCGCAGTCTCATTACGATGGTGGGGGATGATGAAAAAGCCGGAACAGGAGACGAGAACGAAATCACCCATACGCGTGCCACCGAGGATATCGCCGAAAATGTCATACCACCCCTGTTCAATTTTAAGAAAATCTACTTGACCGAGTATCCAGAGGAAATCACCGTGGGGGGTCGGCGACAGCCGGCTGCCCAGGATGATCTGGTCGACCAGATCAATCGGGGCACACTGCTGGTGAACTTTATCGGACACGGCAATGAATCCCTGTGGGCCCATGAGCGTGTGTTTGAAATGCAGACCGACCTGATTCGCCTTCAGAACCAGGATCGACTGCCCTTTTTCTATGCGGCCACGTGTGCGTTCGGGTTGTACGACGATCCTGAACAGCAGAGTTTCGGCGAGGAGTTGATCAACCGTTCGGGAAAGGGTGCCATCGGCGTGGTAGCTGCTTCACGGTTCTGCAGTGCGGCGTCCAACGAGGCGTTGAACAAAGCGTTCATCGACTATCTTTTCGACGATTACGGCCCGACGCTTCGCTTGGGGGATGCCATGCGTTTGGCAAAATTAACCGTGGCATCCACGGCCAACAACGAGATGTATCATATCTTTGGCGATCCCACGATGCGTCTCGGCATGCCCAGGTATCAGGCGATCGTCACGAGCGTCGAGCCCGATACGCTGAGGGCGCTGAGCCTGATTCGTGTCGAGGGACAGATAAAAAGGGACGATGTGGATTGGGTCGATTTCGGCGGCAGGGTTTCGGTCGAGGCGTTCGATTCGAAGAAGAATGTGGTCTATACGACCCAGTACGGTACGACGCTGCCGTACCTGCTTCCGGGAAACGCCGTTTATAGGGGGCAGGCCCGTGCGGAGGGCGGACACTTCCAAGTATCGTTCATCATGCCCAAAGATATTTTTTACGGCGGTCACACGGGCCGTATCACGTGCTACTTCTGGGACGATGAAATCGATGGAGCAGGATATCGGGACGATATCGAAGTGGGGGGAAGTTCGGAGTTGGTCGATAACCAGGGGCCCGAAATAGCCCTCCTCTTCGACGGACTCGATAACTTTATCACGGGCGGCATGGTGCCCGAAGAACCGATCCTCGTGGCTGAGGTTCAGGATGACAAGAGTGGGATCAACATCACCGGAGAGATCGGTCATAAAATCATCTTAACCATCGATGGAGACCGGAAAGAGGATGCAACCGATTACTTTCAGTATGACGAGGGAAGTTACCTGGGTGGCAAAGTACAATACCCGTTGACGGGCGTCGGTATCGGGGATCATGATCTTTCCATGAAGGTATGGGATAACGCCAACAACTCATCGATCCAGTCCATCGCGTTTCGGGTGATTCCCGAGGGTGACATCCGAATCGAGGAGGTGCTCAACTACCCCAATCCGTTCGCCGGCCCCACGACCTTTACATTTAAGCTCAACAGAGACGCCGATGTCGCCATCAAGGTGTTCACCGTGGACGGCCGACTGATTCGGCAAATCGAAGGAATCCTGGGCGAGCCGGGATTCAACATGATTCCCTGGGACGGCCGGGACGATATGGGGGACGAACTGGCCAACGGAGTGTACCTATACAAGGTCATGGCACGGGTGTATGCCGGGGATAAGGAACTCAAAGAAGAGGTGATCGGAAGGTTGATGGTCATGCGGTAGGAGGACCCAAAGAATCCAGGTTGCAT
>CAZTKR010000062.1:0-16636 GCA_964614115.1 uncultured bacterium
TCCCCGTGTTGTCTGACATTGAAGCCTGCGGTATCTACTGCGGACGATACGTCATGCCTCGTCATTCCGGTGGGCCCAGGGGACTTTCCTGGCATCCCTGGCGCTTTATGCTGTAGATTGTGCCGGCAATTTTCCAGCCTTCCGGGGTTTTAATCAGACTGAAGGCATCGACGCCGCAATGGCTGAATTGGCCGTCGCGATGAAAATCGTAAGGCGTCCAGAGGACGGCAATCCGGCCGTCGACGAGGATCGTGGGGTCCCACATGCGCTCGAGAAAATCGCTGGTTTCCTGGGCGAGTCGCTGGAAGAATTCGGTATGGGTCTGGGTGCGGTAGGAGCCATCCTCGCGTACGGAATAGAACCGGCCCTGGGGCGTCATTACGGCGCGGGCAGCGGTGCTGTCTTTGTCGGCTAGGGCATGGAAGAATTGGGTCACGACGGCAGATACCGCTTTTTCGTCTTCCGAGGGTGTCATGCCGCATGAGAGAAAGAGGAGAATCGTTAAAAGCAGAGAGCCCGATTGCCGTATGGTACGACTAAAATAAGATATTCCGGTCATGATTTTACTCCATTGTATGGTATGGGAACATCCGGTTAATCGTTGGCAATACAGTAGAGGTGTGTACGTCCTCGCAGGTACAGCTCATCACCCACGATGACTGGGGACGCGTCGAAACCGTCATCCAGAGTATTTCGGGACAGCAATTCAAATTTCGCTCCATGTTTGATGACACAGGCAACGCCGTTCCTTCCGACGATGTACACACGCCCGTCCACACCCACGGGGGAGGAGTATACGTCTTTGACACCCTCCAATCTCTCAGGGCCGTAATATAACTCGCCTGTGATGGCATTGTAACAGGAGAGTATCTCCTTGTTTATTCTGAAGAAATAAAGGTAATCGTCGTAGAGGAGGGGTGAGGGTGTGTACGGTGTGTTCTTGTCAAGGGACCAGGCCACGGCATCGGTACCTGTGATGTCTCCTTGGGCTTTGTCCAATCGGATGGCCTGCAGGGCGCTGCCCCGGAATCCACTCATCACATAAACCATCCCATTCCCGTGGACAGGAGAGGGAATGACGTTCGACGTCATGCCTTCCGATTCCCATATCAGGTTTCCGGTATCCAGATCGTAGCCGCGTATCCGCCTGGTGGCATTGACGATCACCTGCTTTTTCCCGCCGTTCTCTGCGATGATGGGCGTAGACCAGGAGGTGATTTCATCCCTGTCCGTTTTCCAGGTCTCCCTCCCCGTCTCTTTATCCATGGCGACGATGAACGAATCGCCTTCGTGATCCCAGTTGACGATAATCTTGTCGCCATGAAGAGCGGGCGAGCTTCCCTCGCCAAAGCTGTTCCGGGTTCTCATGTCGCCCAGGTCTTTTTCCCAGATCACGTTGCCTTGCATATCCAGGCAGTACAGGCCGAAGGAACCGAAATAGGCAAACACATGTTCCCCGTCGGTGACGGGGGATCCCGAAGCCCAGCTGCCGTCTTTGTGTGTGCCTTCGTGAGGCTGCGCCTGGTTGAGCGTGCGTTGCCAGAGGATTCGTCCGTCTTTGCGATGTATGGAAAGAATGACGAACGAGTGGACTTTCGAGGGCGGCCTTGCACCCTCTCTTCGCATCCAATCGGGTATGGCCTCCTCTGCTTTTTTTACCGTTCGGTCGTCGGCTCTGTATTGGGTTTCTATGGCTGTCGTGACGAAGATCTGATCTCCCCAGGCCACGGGTGTGGACTGCCCTCTTCCGGGTATGGGTATCTTCCAGCGGATGTTGGTGTTTTCATCCCAATGAACAGGAGGGTTTCCCCAGGGTGCCACGCCCGTGGCCTTTGGTCCGCGCCACTGAGGCCAGAAGCGGTCGTATTCTGAAGGGGATGTTCCGAATGTTAATCGTGTCAAGAGACTCATCGTCATCACACCGAGAACAGCCTTTTTCATACGCTCGTCTCCTTTTCGTCGTATTCCGTTTGGCATTGAACTGGTGTTTTGGGAGTGTTCATTTTGTCGGTCAAATTCAGATGTTCGTTCAGGATGTCACCACTCCCTTTTTACAAACTTTGAATCGAGCAACATTTTTTGCGTTTCTTGTGTAACGATGGTTGTCAGATTTTTTAACGCCGTACGACGCTCTTTGATCCCCGATATTCGTCGTTCTATGCTGTATTTCTACGAAGTATGATCCGGCTTACATACAATGATGTCGGACCAGAAAGATCTCGACAGAATCATGAACATCGGTCGACTTCTACGGAATGCACTCCCTGCCAGACGCACTTCCTCATAGCGGTCGGATCTTGATGTTCCGGAACCAGATTCTTTTTTCTTCATTCTGGAAGCCGATATGCCCGGTTTTGGCCATCCCGTAACCGGGGTAATCTTTCCATTTTCCGTCCATGCGTCGCCGGTTCCAGTCGCCGGACCAGGCTTCGAACTCTACGATCTTCTCACCGTTCAACCAGTGCTCGACATGCCCGTGATCAAATACGATGCGGGAGGTGTTCCATTCACCCACAGGCCGTAACGTTTTCTTCTCGTTGGCCACGTACATGGCATAATCGGCCCCTGTTTGCTGCCATCCTTGAAGTTTCAAGGGAAAACCGACGTCGTCGATGAGCTGGTATTCGGGGCCTGTTTCGTAGGGCGCTTCGTATTTATCGCCCTCAACCACATGATAGAATATGCCGCTGTTGGCGCCCTCGGATATCTTCCATTCCAAGGACAGGTCAAAATTGTCGAATTGGTCTCGGGTGATGATGTAACCTACGAGGTCGCCGCCTTTTCCCAAACAGGTGAGGGTGCCATCCTCCACCTTCCAGTTTGTACCAACGTCCTTCTCGTTGTAGGCCCGCCAGCCGTCGGTGGTCTTACCGTCGAACAGCAGTTTCCAGCCGGCCTGAATTTCCCCTTCTGTCAGTTGATTGGGAATGGGTCGGCCCTTCTGACCGCATGTGACACTCAGGATGAATAAGACCAGAATCGGACCGATAATATATTTCGTTTTCATGGTTCCCTCCGTTCGCATTTATAAAACCACGTTTACTCTCTGACTCTATCAAACCGGATGCACGTGAATGAGCATGTGCGTATCCTCTTCATAATCGTGGACAGTCGAATGTTTTGCTTAACGTTTGATTTCCATCTTCACTGGATCCCAGTGGATGATGTCCTCCTTGAAATAGCTCTCGTGACAGGCCAGGGCGGGCGCGGCTGCACGGTACCCGAACAGCGCGTCTTCGACAACGGGTGTCCCGTTTCGTATGGCGTCTAAAAAATAACCAAAGTGATCGTACAGGCAGCCCCTGTACCCTTCCTCGGCCTGGTACACGATTTCCTCCGGGCCCAGCATCTTCTTACGCTCCTGCTTGGGCTTTTGGGCTTCTGCCGAGACCAGGGTTGGATCGATGCCCGTGAGCACCTTATTCCGCGACAGGATGACCTTATCGGGCTGAATTTCCATCACGCCTTCGCTGCCGATCATACGCATCACGTAGAAATAGCTGCCCTGGCTGCCGTCCACAAAATTACACCGGAGCGACAGATTGAACCCGGGGTGGGCCTGGGTCTCTGGATAATCGAACGTGCCGATGAGAACATCAGGTACCTCTCGGCCGTCGTTCCAGAATCGAAAGCCACCCGAGGAGTAGATTTTTTCGGGGCCCAGCGAGTCGGTGATAAAATGGAGTCCCGAGATGATGTGCACGAACAAGTCCCCGTTCATGCCGGTCCCGTAGTCCAAGTATTTTCTCCAACGAAAGAAGCGTTCGGCATCGAAAGGGATTCGTTTTTTGTCCTTGAGGAATGTCTCCCAATCGACGGTCTTTTCAGAAGCATCGTCGGGAATGGGCGTGTTCCACGCACCGGCGGCCGACCGGCGTGCCCAGACGCCCTCGGCATAGTTCAGCTGGCCGATGGCTCCCTCTTTCAGGAGTTCCCTGGCCTTCTCATACCCCAGGGAGGAGAGCAGTTGGCTTCCCACGACGAACACCTTGCCGGTTTCTTTCTGGATTTGAATCACAGCCGGGCCTTCGTCGATGGAATGCACCATCGGTTTTTCGCAGTACACATGCTTGCCCTTGTTCAGGGAGTCGATGGCAATCTGCTGATGCCAATGATCGTGGGTGGCGATGATCACGGCGTCGATGTCGTCTCTTTCCAGGATGTCCCGGTAATCGCGCGTCGTGTCCACACCTTTTCCGAAGGCCTTTTTGGTAGCTTCCAGCCGGCCATCGTACAGGTCGCAAGCTGCCATCAATCTGACGCCATCGTGCTTCAGCGCCGTGGATGCATCGGTGGAACCCATGCCTCCGGCACCGATAAGGGCTATCTGGATGTTATCGAGGGCGCTCCGCCGTCGGTTTCTGCTCAGGGTAAATGCATTTGTATGACGTTCTGAGGGTGCTGCCGAGAGTAATCCAGGGGCGGCGGCCAGAGCCGTGCCCGCCACGCCCAGTTTCTGTAAAAAACGGCGCCGTGAGAAAAGGGATTTATCACTCATTGGGTCTCCCTCCTTTATGATTCGCGAGTTGAATCTTGAGGATGATACGTATTTTCCGTTTTAGATGCAAGAAAATTCTCCGGCTCAATCCAGAACGTTAATTTAGGCAGGCACCGGGGACTGTCGAAGGGTACGACATGAAACCTCATGCCCGGGATACCGTATGTAAAGAGGGAATACCGTATGAAAGGAGTTGGGGATGAACGTTCGGAAAACAGGTTTTTCAATCGTCAGTCTTTTTTTGTTTATCGGTTCACTCCACGCGCAAATACTCGATAAGGAGGTCTTTGCGGAACGGCGTCAACGATTGATGGATCGCATGGACGGCGGTGTGGCTGTTTTTCAGAACGCATCCGTCTCCAACCGTAACAGCGATGTGGACTACCCCTACAGATCGAACAGTGATTTTTATTACTTGACGGGTTATACACACGCGTCGGCAGCCTTCATCCTGGCCCCTGCGGAAGAGAAATCATTCATCCTGTTTGTACAACCCAAGAACTTGATGACGTCGTTGTGGTTGGGCGATATTCCGGGTATCGAGGGTGCCATGGAGGTGTTCGGCGCGGATACGGCCTATGCGTTCGATGCGTTCGAGGACGTTCTCGGCCGTTTTATCGGCACGAGTCAGAAACTCTATTACGATATAAGGAATGAAGAGTTATCCGAAACCATTCGATCCGCCCTTCCTTCCCCGGAACGCGGAGGGCCTGACCAGATGATCGATGTCCTTCCCCTGGTTCATGAATTGCGTGTGATCAAGGGGCCCGAAGAGATCAAGCTCCTGGAAAAAACCATCGGGATTACCTGCCAAGCCCTGGTGGAGGTGATGAAGGCCGCCGAGCCGGGTATGTACGAATACGAACTGGGAGCCATCATCGATTACGTGTATAAGAAAAACGGGTCGCAACGTAAAGGATTTCCCTCCATCATCGGATCGGGGCCACGATCTACTATCTTTCACTACGAAGCCAACGACCGGCAGACGCGTAGCGGCGATGTGGTCCTGATAGACATCGGCGCGGAGTACGGATACTATTCGGCAGACGTGACCCGGACGATTCCCATCGACGGTCGTTTTTCCCAGGAGCAGAAGGACATCTACGAGATCGTCTTGGCAGCCCAGGAGGCGGCCATAGAGGTCATGGTTCCCGGAAAGGGAGCCCGAGAGTATTATACACATGCCGAGGATGTTATCAAAGAAGGTCTGTATCGTCTGGGGCTTATCACGGACAGGAACACGACGTGGCAGCATCGGGCCTATTATTATCCGTACATTGGTCACTGGCTGGGGTTGGACCCGCACGATGCCGGCCGTTACGGGGATGGGCCGGCAGGACGGCCGCTGGAGCCCGGGATGGTTCTGACCGTCGAACCGGGATTGTACTTCGGGGAGAACATGATCGAGGTTTTCCGGCAGAGTATGCTTCGACGGGGACGAATAGAGGAAGCGGAATTGGACTCTTTTCTTCAGCAGGTACGACCGGTTTTTGAGAAGTATATGCATATCGGTGTACGCATCGAGGATGATGTCCTGATTACCCCCGACGGAAATCGAATCCTGTCTGCCGGGGCACCGAAGAGGGTGAAGGATATCGAGGCGACGATGAAGAAGAAGAGCCGATTCAACTAAACTCCCGCGATAAAGACGGAGATATTCAATATGTCAAAGAAAAAGGATCGTGATTATCGAATGTTCATGGCTGTGGGGCAGAGCTGCCTGATTTTTGGCGTTTTAGGTGCCAGGCTCGTCAGGATGGTGCTCGGGGACTTGGTGCTTACGGGCAGCGCGTATGCACGATTTTTCCAGGTTTCCATGGATGGCATCACGGTTATCCTGCTGGTCGTGGCCTTGTTTTTCACGATGAAAGGGTTACGCCTGTATAAAAAGTGCCGAGTTAAAAATCCGACCTACCGGTCAAACCGTCGGATGAGATAAACGAAGAGTCAAGGATCAAAGAAATTCACAGTCCCTGCGGATCGCACATGTGACCGAACCATCTTCATGCATCCCCAATGCATGGAGGAGAGCATGACACCCCGGATGAAACCGGGGTTTTTTATTAGTCCTATGATATAGCTATACTTAGTGAATAGCCGATACGACGAGTCGTCCAGAAGCGGTTTAGAATGCCATACAGGGACAATCTGTCCAATGAATCCAGCATGTTCATGGTAATCAAGATTTTGCAAGAAATGTCTCCTGTAAAAATACGATGAATCAATCCCTATGCCCGATGATCAGATATGCTGCAATGAATGTTATTCCTTTTGGCTTGACTTTTGCAATATTTCCTGCTATCTTTTTCGTGAAGTTTGTGTGAATCGGGGTTTCGTTTACTCTCAAAACTGGACATTCAACCATGCCTGATGCTATTCGTTTCGTGTTGAATACGGGTGCTGTAGCCAAAACAGTGCTGGTGATCCTGGCCATTTTATCGGTATTGTCGTGGGCCGTTATTTTTGAAAAGATTATACAACTTGTGAAGCAGCAGAAAGAATCGGACCGATTCATGAAGCTCTTCAATCAGCGATCGGGATGGAACAGCCTGTACAACGCGGTTCGGTCGTACACGTACAGCCCCTATCCCCAAATGTTTAAAAAGGGTTATGGGGAGCTATACGCCTGGAAGAAAAAGCTGGAGGGGGAGGAAAGTCTCTCGTACAACCCCGAAAGAAAATCCGAAGATACGTATCCCACCACACTGCCGCAAATTCTTGAGTCCGCTGCGACTGATTGTATGTCCCGGTTGGATAAACATCTCATCTTGCTGGCCATCACCGTGAGTGTAAGCCCGTTTTTGGGCCTGTTCGGAACAGTTTGGGGTGTGATGAGTGCATTCATGAGCATCGGGATGACGGGTTCGGCGGATATCAGTACGGTCGGGCCGGGCATTGCTGAAGCCCTGATTACCACAGTGGCCGGTCTGGCAGTGGCCATTCCTGCGTTGGTGGGGTACAATCTTATCGTCTCCAGGCTGCGCAAGCTGGAAGACCGGATCGGTGTTTTTTCCAGCGAGTTGATGCGGCTGTTCGAGAGAGAAAAGTTGCTATGAGAAAAGGCCGGTATCCATCGATCTCGGAGATCAACGTGACCAACCTGGTCGACGTCACGATGGTACTGTTAATCATCTTCATGATCACAGCACCGCTCCTGCGCAGTGGTATCGAAGTCAAGCTGCCCAAGTCGGATGCCCAGGATCTGAAGCCCCATGAGGGCGTTGTGGTGACGATGACACGCGACCGCGTCCTGTACGTGAATGATGAAATGGTTTCTCCTGGTCAGTTTGACGCCCTCCTCCTGCAGAGATACTCGGAAAGCGGCAAAGAGCTGGTGCTCCTGAAGGCCGACGAAGAGATCCCCTATGGCCGGGTGATCCACCTGATGGATCAGATCAAGGGCGTGGGCATCGCCAATTTGGGCCTGATTGTCGAGCCGGGTGAAGAAGAATGAGACTATCCATCGTAATTTCTGTCCTAATGCACATGCTGTTCTTTGCGGTGCTGTTCGTCCTGCCCTCGGGGTCTCGCTCTCTTCCCAGGATGCGGAACGTGGTCGAGGTGGCTCTGTTCAGCATCCCGCGTTCGGTGGAGGAGGAATCCAAGAAGGTCGAACCATCGAAACCAGAACGGCCCCGGGAACCTTCACCCGAAGTGGTCGTGAAACCTAAAGAAGAACCCGTGGAAAAAACCGTTACTGTCGAGAAAAAAACGTCACCGAAAGCCTCGGAATCGGATTCTTTAGGATCTTCTTTGGGTGTGGCCGGCGGTCAGGTTAGGGTGGAGACGGAAGATTTTCCCTTTGCCTACTACCTGGCCCTCATCCGCTACCGAATCCAGGAGAACTGGCGCCCACCCGTTCAGAATACGGGTGACAGCCATGGAATGACGGCCATCGTGGGATTTCGCGTGATGAGGAGTGGTGCGGTTCATGACATAAACCTGGAGACGTCCTCCGGACGATTCCTGTTCGATCAGGCGGCCCAAAGGGCTATTCACGCCATGGGGAATCTTCCCCCTCTTCCGGACGATTTCAACGGGGATCATTTAACCGTGCATATTGAGTTCGAGTCGGTATGGTGAATAGATATCATCTAAAGCCACTTATTTATTTTACACTGGGCTTCCTCTGTGTATTTCCCCCTCAGAGCCGGGGACAGGAAGAAGTGCGCATGAAGATACGGTCGGAAGGCTTGCGGCGTATCGTGCTGGCGGTTTCGCCCTTTTCATCGGATCGAGATATGGGCGTCTCCGATGACCTGCGCCGGGTCGTGATGAATGACCTGGACCTGTCCGGCTTTTTCGAGGTCATCGACCTGACGCAGTCGGACAGACAAGGGCGTCACGATTCCGGCTCAGGGGATGAACGTAAGAACAGGCCGGAGAACGCCTCGGTACTCCTAAGGGGCGATGTCGATATCCGGGGAAACGGCATCTCCTTCAAGGCCCGGCTTGAAGAGCAGTCCACGCATCAAAAAATTCTGGATAAAACATACGAGGCATCGGTCAGCACCGCCCGCAGTCTTGGCCACAGAATCGCCGATGAAGTCACGTACTACCTGACGGGAGACCGGGGCATCGCCAACACGCAAATTGCCTATGTGACGGGCGATGAAAACACCAAAGAGATCGTCGTGATGGATTATGACGGGTTTGGGCCACAACGCGTGACGTCCAACCGTTCGTTGAACCTGACCCCTTGCTGGTCACCCGATGGGAAGCTCATCGCCTTTACCAGCTACGCATCGGGTAACCCAGACCTGTGTATCTTGCGCCTCTCCGACGGGCGCACGGTCAATCTATCGAAACAAAATGTGCTGCACAGTGCTCCGGACTGGTCCCCTGATGGCAAGCACATCGGTCTGACCGTAACCCGGGATGGGAACCCAGATATCTATACGATGAGCATTGATGATCGAGAAATGCGCCGTCTCACCTTCGGCCCGGCCATCGATTCTTCGCCTTCGTGGTCGCCCGACGGGAGAGAAATCGCCTTCACATCGAATCGTAGCGGCAGTCCGCAAATCTATATCATGGATAGGGACGGCGGCAACGTACGCCGTTTGACCTATGAGGGAAGCTACAACGAGTCCCCGGCCTGGTCGCCCCGGGGCGATCTCATCGCGTTCGTTTCACGGGAGGAGACAGGTTTCCAGATTTATACGGTGGACGTCAACGGTGAGAATCTCCTGCGCTTGACGGATGGAACGGGGAACAACGAGAATCCATCCTGGTCTGCCAACGGCATGTGGCTGGTTTTTGCCTCCAATCGAACGGGCTCGTGGCATGTGTATATTCTATCCTGGGATGGTGTGGAACTTCACCGGTTGACCACGCGCGGACAAAACGAGTCTCCCAGCTGGTCGCCCCGTTTGAAATATGAGTGATTTTTAGTAGTTACGGTACGATTTATGCAGTGATGATGACGGAGCGATATGTGGAGGCATAAGAAGCTCAAAATCAACTTCAAGAGTGCAGATTGGACAATCGAAGCCCAGTGCGAAATGAAGTTTGAAAGGGAAATTTGCATTTTGAAGTGCGTTTTGATCGTTTGATTTTGAATATTTTATTTCTCGGAGGTCTGCCATGAAGAACATAGTCATCATACTTACCCTTACAGGATTTGCCGCTTTATTTCTGTTCTGCGGCGGCAGCAGCGAGGTGTCTCGGGCAGATCAGGAATACTACGATTACGATAACCTCTTCCCCGAAGAGGAATCCGAGCCCGAGCCTGTCAGGGAGACCGTCGAGCCCACAACCACGTTTACCGAGCCACCCCCTCCTCCCGTAGAAGAGGTGATCTATTTTGAGGATGTCAGCTTCGATTATGACAAGTACGACCTGACCATGAACGCCAGAGATATTTTGTCTAGGCATGCCAGCAAGCTGAAAGACCGACCGAACGTGAAAATTCTGATCGAAGGCCACTGCGATGAGCGGGGCACCATCGAATACAATCTGGCGTTGGGGGAGAAGAGAGCAACGGCCGTACAGAATTATCTGGAGAACTACGGTATCACTGTGGAACGGCTTCATACCATCAGTTACGGGAAGGAACGGCCCCTGGATCCCAGGCATACCGAGGACGCGTGGGCCAAAAACCGCCGGGCTGCTTTCATCATCCTGTCCAAGTAGAGTCGTCCCATGGGCAAGCATTGGTTTTACATTCCCTTGGGTGTGGTGCTGTGCCTGGTGTCTCTCCGATGCGCTTCCAAGAAGGAGATGACACAGGTCAAGGACGATCTGTTGTACATCCGGCTTCGGATGGATGCGCTGCAATCCGAGAATGGCAAGATGATGGAACTGCTCCGTGATCTGAACAAGTCGATCACAGACCTGCAGGACGAGTCGTACCGGACGAAGGCGGACCTCATCGCCGAGATGTCGAGCCTCCGGGAGCAGACACAGTTCCTTCAAGGTCTGCTGGATGACACGGGTGACCGGATGTCAAGACTCCTGCATACCGTTCAAGACCGTTCTCCCACTGATACAATACCGGACTCGTCGAGGGAAACAAGACTGCAGCCCACGGATTCGCCTGCGGAGAAGCCGGCAGACGATCTTCAACCCAAGGCACTGTACGATGCGGCGTATTTGGACCTATCGCGGGGCAACTACGACCTGGCCTTGAAAGGGTTTAACGAATACTTGAAGCTCTTTTCCCGTAGCCAGTATGCCGATAATGCCCAATACTGGGTCGGCGAAATCTACTATGCCAGGAAGGAATTCGAGAGGGCATTCAATGAATTTAACCGGGTGGCTACCGACTATCCTCAGGGGGATAAAGTGGCCGCCGCACTGCTGAAGATGGGATACTGTCTGATCAATTTAAACGATAAATCCGGCGCCAGGGAGTACATGAATAGGGTAATCGAAACATATCCCAACTCAGCGGAAGCGGGCTTGGCCCGGTCGCGTATAGGGGAGTTATGATTGATGTATTTTTTGTCGGATATAGGCCCACGGTTTAAGCCGTGGGCTTTTTTTTATGCCGTTCCAGGCGTTTCTGGATGTCGACGGACGTTTTGGTGACGGATAAGCCGCCCAGCGCCGTACACCGCAATTCGAAGGGAATGCTTTTTCCAACGCTATCCATGGTTTCGATGACTTCGTCCAGTGGTACGACGGGGTCGTAACCGGCCAGTGCCATGTTGGTACAGGCCAGGGCGTTGGCAGCAGCCATGACGTTCCTGCCCAGACAGGGCACTTCGACTCGGTTGGCCACAGGATCGCAGATCATCCCCAGAGTGTTCTGAAGCGCCATGGACGCGGCATCCAGGGCCTGTGTCGTACTGCCACCGGCTAGGGAGACCAGGCCGGCGGCGGCCATGCCCGATCCGGCGCCGCATTCGGCCTGACAGCCACCGATCTCGGCGGCAAACGTGGCGTGGGCCGCGATAAACACGCCGATCATCCCAGAGGCGAGCAGGGCACGGGTCATCCGATCGTTATCGAGCCCCATGAACTCGGCTGCCCCGATGACGGCTCCGGGGAGGACTCCGCAGGCTCCGGCCGTGGGCGCTACGACGATGACACCCATGGAGCTCTTGCTCTCCATCATGGCCGTTACGTTGAGGATGATTCGGTTCAGGACACCTGCATCCAGCAGCCGGCGGTTTTCCATCTGCTCCAGGAACACGCCCGACTGGTATCCGAGGATTCGATCCGCATACTCGGTGCCTTCCAGACCTCTCCGCAGGGCATTCTGCATGATAGTGACGATCTCTCCCATCTTCTGAAACACGTCCTTGCGCGAGAGACCGCCACGGATGCTCTCATAGTCCAGGGCCAGTTCCCACAGCGGGAGATCCCTGCGTTCATTGTAGGCCAGCATTTCCCGGCCAGTGATGAACGGTACGTCCATGTTTTTACTGGACAAGACGGGAAGGACGGGTGAGAATCGCTTGATCCACCGGATGTTCTCGTATGGTCGCAGGTCGGCCACGATGGCGTCGCTCAATACGTCGCGTGTCTTGATCTGGATGAACGTGGTATCCTTGCCCTTTCGGAGAAGGATATCCTCGGCCTCGACGTTCTTCATTATGTATGCGAAGACTTCATCCTCGGCTCCTTCCACAAAGATCAAAGTCTCATGATAATCTCCGGCCATGGAAAGCGATACGCCGTCGATAGCGGTCACTTCGATCATTCCGCTCCCGGTGGACAGGGCGATGAGCTCATGATGCTCTGCCGTATTCCTCAGGTTCAGTCTATACGTGTTGGGATGGTCGGTGCCAAAATCGGATACCTTGATGGTGATGCTTATGCCGGCATCCCGGAGTGCCTGTGCCGCTTCTGGCAGTCTTTCATCGGACACTTCCCAGCCCAGGAGACCGGCGAACAGCCCCATGTCGGAACCCTGGCTCTCGTGGGTCGTGGCCAGGGACCCGTTGGTATCGAATTCGATGAGAACATCTCGAATGTCGGCGTTCATCAAATCTCTGGCCATGCGCCCGATGCGTACAGAGGCCGCACAATGGGAACTGGACGGCCCGCGCATGACAGGCCCGATGACGTCGTTGAAAATGCTGGGAAAGTAGATGGTCGATTTTTTATCCATCGTTCTCCGAAACGTGAAGGCCGATTAAGGTTCCATCGGCCTTATCTCATAGAGCCGATCTCTTTCTGCCTCGAATGCAACGAGACCCTCTTCCAACGTCTTGACATCGATTCGTTTACCGTCTGAATAGACACGGACGGGATCATCCGTGCGGATTCGGCAGGGCGTAGTCAGGATCGGTCGTATTCTGGCAGACACCAGTCTGCCTTTCTCCCATTTCATGTCCACCTCAAATCCACCTCGTGCCCGCAGGCCCTTCACGTCGCCCGTATGCCAGGACGCGTGCAAAGCGGGAAGCAAAACCAGTTCGTTTTCGTGGGATTGGAGCAGCATCTCGGCCACGGCGGCAGAGACGCCGAACGTACCGTCCACCTGGAGGGCTCTCTGGCAGATGGAAAAAAGGCTGTTGTAGCAGTAGTTATGGATATAATAATCAAAGTTATCCATGGCCTTTTCGGGGTTGTAGAGCCGCGCCCAGCAGCCCATCTTCCAGGCAGAGGCCCATCCGTTTCCCACTAAACCGCGCTGTTCCAGGACGACTTTGCAAGCTTGGGCGAGTTCGGGCGTTTTCCGGGCCGAGATCTGATTTCCGGGATATAATCCGTAAAGATGGGAGATGTGCCGGTGACTCTTCTCCTTCTCGTCCCAGTCTTCCAGCCATTCCTGCAGGTTGCCCTTGTGTCCGATCTGCATGGGAGCCAGTTTTTCACGTATATCCAGCACACGCCTCCTGAAGTCTTCATCGATATCCAGGATTTCAGCGGCTCGGGCCACATAGCCGAACAGGTCGCGGAGAATCTGCATGTCGATGGTGGAGCCCGCACAGAGGGTCGTCCCAGGGCTCATCCAGGCCGTGACTTCGTCGAAAAACAGGTCGTTTCCCGGCCGGCCGGGAAAATTTTCCGGCGATGTGGACGGATTCGTCACCAGCCAGCCGGTCCGGGGATGTTGGACCAGGAAGTCGAGAAAAAAGGCAACACAACCCTTCATGATCGGATAACTCTTTTTTAGGAAAGCTTTGTCGCCGGTATACAGGAAATGTTCCCAGAGATGCGTACACAGCCAGGCGCCACCGGCCGTAAATGCCCCCCAGTCCGGTCCGTCCATGGGAGCGGCCACGCGCCACAGGTCGGTGTTTTGATGGAATACCCATCCTCGGGCGCCGTAATGCTCCCGCGCCACATCACGCCCCCGATCCGTCAGCTCTTTGATCATCGTGAAAAGGGGATCGGTGCATTCCGTCAGATTGCCCACTTCGGCCGGCCAGTAATTCATCTCCGTGTTGATGTTGGTCGTGTACTTGGAATCCCAGGAGGGATTCATATCCTCGTTCCATATTCCCTGCAGATTGGCGGGCTGGGTGCCGGGCCGGGAGGAGGAAATCAGAAGGTAGCGGCCGAATTGAAAACAGAGGGCGGCCAGGTTGGGATCGTTTTTCCCATTAAAGCGGCGGAGGCGTTCGTCCGTGGGCGCGAATGAATTCCTCGTCGACCCCATGTCTATGGACACCCTCCTGAATAACCTCCGGTGCTCACGGATGTGGGCCTCTTTGATGTCCTCATACGATTCGTCATGAACAGCACTTAAAACCTTCTTCACCCTCTTGTTCGGGTCGGCACCGACGTCCCTGTAATTCTTGAAATTGGTGGCCGCGGCGATGTAGAGGGTAACGGCATCCGCGTTGCTCACGATCAGATCCCTGTCGTCCACACGGATGCGGCCGCCTTGGGCCACGGCCTTCAACCGGGCCTGGTAGCGAAGTTTTCCTTCGACACCGAGATAATCGGCCGATTTTCCCGTGAGTATCAATCCATCATGGCCGTATCCATCCATGCGGAAGTAGTCGGTGGCGTAGTTGGAATGGGCTTGATTCCTGCAGCCTCGAAGGTTGACCACGAAGGAAAGGCTGGCCGGTGTATCGGCCGTCATCCTTACGACGATAACCTGATGGACGGGGGAAACGAAGACCTCCCGCTGGTACTGAACGCCGTTCTGTTGGTAACGCGTCGTGACGACGGCGCGATCCAGGTCCAGCCCATGTCTGTAGTTTTTTACGTCGCCCTGGCCGGAAAATCTGAGGATCACGTTACCCAAGGATTGGTATTTCATCTGTTCGACGGGGTATCCCATCAAATGCCTTCCGAACAGGTTGTGGGCTTTGATGTATTCACCGTCGAAGATGAGCTGTTGTATACGCGGCAGGGCTTTGGCGCCGCCCTTCACGGTTGTGCTGTACGGACCGCCCGACCAGTAGGTTTCTTCGTTGAAATGAATCCGCTCTTCATCCGTCCTGCCGAAGACCATGGCGCCCAGGCGGCCGTTTCCCACGGGCAGGGCGTTGTCCCATGTGTCCGCGGGATGATTATACCATATGGACGTCGTCGGGTTTATACCATCGGTATGGCCTGGTTCACGGTTTGTCGACGGTGCGCATGCACAAAAGAGGAGCACCACGGAGAGAAGGATGGATACCTTTACTCGTACCCTCATGGGATTCCCCTTCGATCTTATGAATAGAAATAGGATGTTCTTTTAATGATAGCCATTACACGGCTGATTTGCAACTGTTTTTCATTGGATGCGCATGAAAAACAGCGTCTCACGGGTTCGTCTTTCTGTCATTTTTTTATCGTAAAAGGGACAAGATGAGTCATAAAGTAGGAGCAAAGGGACAAATAAAAAAACCCTCAGATACGGATGATCTCAGGGTGTGGTTTTGGTTGATTTTTTTGAATTGGCTAGATCATGTGTTTGTTCGGCAAGGCCGGGCTCATTTCTTCGTCAGGTTCACAAAATAGCGCTTCACATGGTCTATAAGATCGTATTTAATCAGGAAGTTGCTATGGTCTGAAAGGGTGAGAAAGATACGCATCTCTTTTTTATCTTGTTCGATATTGGAAGAAATAACTTTCTGAGTGGTGAACAAGGCCTCTGCTTCGGTTCTGGTGATTTGTGTCATGGTTTCCCTCTTTTCCCATTTCATCGTGCTCACTATATAAGACACTTTTAGGGCCAAAAAGGTTGCATGATTTTTTTAATAATTATGAAAAAATTCAATGATAAAGATATAATTATGTGTGGTGTATTTCTGTGTTGAACGTGAGCGCAGGTCGGAAACATTCCAAGAACAGTACGATGATAAGGTCATTGAGAAAATTCAACCCTCTGTGGAAAAATCATCCGTGTAGACGATGTGGCCTTGGGCATCGGTCAGTCTCACATAATCCGCGGCACCGCAGCCATAGAAATAGTAATAGATGCCGATGATCCGGCCTGCAGGTTCCTTGTAAGAAAGTTGATAGATCACGTTCCCGTTCAGGATGATTTTAACGGTTCTGTTCTCGACTTCACATCGCAAGTCGTTCCACTCCGATAGATCGCATCCGAATTCAGACAGATCGTTTTCTCTTCCATGCACCCAGACATCGATGAATTTCAGACTCACGTTTCCCACACAACCGGCGATGGTCAGAGGAATGATGTCCCTCCCATTCTCACATATCACATGGGTCAGGACGTACTGTCCGGTCAATCCGCCTTCCGACAGGTCGTTCTTCAGCCGGGTCTCGAGCGTGAAT
>CAZTKR010000063.1:0-16336 GCA_964614115.1 uncultured bacterium
GTCCCTTCTCTGCTAGAATCAATTCGAGGACAGGAAGTGCCTTGGGCGGATTATTCCCCAGAACAGCCACGTTTACTTCGCGTCCATCAATGAATTCCTCGACGAGAGCCGTCTGTTTAAAATCATCCAATACATAAGCCACGGCCTCCCTCAATTGGGATTCATTCTCGACTACTTTTAATCCAAAACTGGCCGCCTCACTCCGTGGTTTGACGATGAGGGGAAACCTCAATTCCGGAACGGTTTGATCGGGATGCGTGACCATACGATAGTTCGGGTTTGGAAGACCTGCCGACATAAGTATTTGTTTTGTAACAACCTTATCGAATGAAAGAATATGGCCGAGGGGGCTGGAACCCGTGTACGGTATGCCCGCTACCTCCAACATGGCGGGCACATGGGTATAACGGCACTTGCCCTGAATCCCCAGGGCAAGATTCAACACGATACCGTTGGGTCTTCGCTTCGAGAGTTTTGGCAAGAACTTCTTCAGGTTTGACAGTAAAAACCGATCGGCAACGATGAGTTCAACCGTGTGACCACCCTTCTCGAGTGCCTGAACAACTTTCTGGATGGTTTCTTCAGGATACCACTCACGATTCTGAATGCCGAATACGTTGATAATACCCTTCTTGTCTCGGTTGTAGACCACAGCCACTTTCATAAATACAACGCTCCGTTTATCCTCATAAAAAAACCTGCTGGACGATCCGTCGTCCCACAGGTAAATATAGTTCTTTCATTTAAAGCGACTTTCCCCGTTGAAGGCGTTTCCTTCATTAACAATGATGATAAAAATTGTGGATCACTTTCGTCCATGAAAGACGAATCCGTCAATAAATGCCTACACCGGCATCACCGTATTAGATATCTATTTAGTATTTATTTTTAAAAAGTCAAGCAAAAAATGAAATAAAAGGAAATTGATTTATTAAAAACCCTATGAAAACAGCCAAAACGTTTAGGATCCTTTCAAATTATGGGGTGATTAAAATATCTGGACGCGACCATCCGGGACTTTCATCCGAGTTGGCCACCTCCAGACCGGTCAAGAATACAAGCCGCGTGATTTTTTCACAATCGATGAAGTTGACTTTCTCAATCTCATCCGACGGTTGATGATAATCCGGATGAAGCCATGTAAAGAAAAAGACCGCCGGAATGTCGTTTCGGACGAATTGATACTGATCTGAGAGGAAGATCAGCCGCATCTGAGGCTGTTGATCGGGTAACACGTTGAGCCCAATTTGTTTGTTGACAGAAAGCACGGTCTTGTAAAGGGATTCCGCTCCAGGCGCGATAACCTGGACCCTGCTGCTGTCCGACCGCCCGATCATGTCGATATTTATGTTGGCGATGACCTGCGAGAGGGGAACCGTAGGATGTTCGGAAAAGTAGGCCGATCCATACAATCCCTTCTCTTCACCGGAAACCAGCAGGAAGAGCAGCGACCGCCGGGGATGCCGGCCTTCCGGCAGGGATGTAAAAGCCTCGGCCAGTTCCAGGATGGCCGCCGTTCCCGAAGCATTGTCATCGGCACCGTTGCAGATGGAATCCCCTGCCACGGGTGTGGAGATACCCAGATGGTCATAATGGGCGGAGAATACGACGAATTCGTCCCCGAGTTTCTCGTCTGCTCCTCGTACCAGCCCGATGATATTAGATACCGGTTTATCGACCATCACCGCCCGAACATCCACCTGAAAGCGCAGATCCGGGATTTTGAACCATATGGGTTTTTTGGAGACATTCATCTTCTCGGCCAGCTTTTCCGCAGACTGGAATTCTACACGGCTCATTCCCAAAATCTGATCCACCACATCCCAGGATGTGAGAATAGCAGGAATGGACATTCCCGGTTCTTGGGTCTCCAAGGGAAGAATCATATTATGCCCATGGGCTATGGCCCGGACGAAGGCCTCGCTCAGGGGTTCCTCCCGGCCAAAGCTTGGAGAGGCATAGATGAATCCTGCAGCACCGTGGGCTTTAGCATTGATGAGTTTACCGAAGAGTTTATCGTAGCCAAAAACGACATCGAGGTCCGTTTCCCAGGGTGCACCTGCAAAGACCAGAACGGTTTTCCCCCGAACATCGATATTCTTATAGTCGTCCCAATTCTTTTCCGGGGCCGTGATGCCGAATCCGGTAAAAACGATAGGGGCCGACACATCGGGACTCTGTCCCGTCAATCCGAACAGGAGAAGGATTCTCTCATCCGGTGTGACTATGACCTTCTCATCACCCTGGACGAGAGACACCTCTGTATTCTGATGCGTGGACTCGTATTCCCGAACGGAATAGGTCTGACGATAGGTTCCGTTCGAACCGCCTGGTTCAAGGCCCATTCGTTGAAACTCGGCGGCCAGATAGGCAGCAGCAATGTCGAGTCCCCGTCCGGGTGTGTCGCGGCCCTCCAGAAGGTCGGAGGACAGAAATCCGATGTGGGCTTTCAAGTCTCGTACCGAGATGCTTCCCAATGCCCTCTGAATCGCTGGCGGATAGGCTTGCAGCCTGTCATCGTGTCCGGCTGCCGGTCCTTGCGCCATCAGGTACTGGATGAAAACAAGATTAAGAATAAGCATCATTAAACAAGATTTTTTATCAAACCACGATTTCATGGTCTCCTCATTCGATGACATATTCGATGAATGGACGCGGAACATCGATGCCGCCTGCATACTTCCTTCCTAACAAGCGGAGTATACCTAAAGAGTAATGAGACGATACGAACGACATGGAATCATCGTTACCCTATTGCATTCGAGTATATTGAATCACTCCCGGATTTATTTCGTATAAAAACGAATTCTTACACGAGCCGGACCCGTCTCAACAATTACCCTTATGAAGATGTGGAACAGGACATTTCTTCATCCGAAAGACAATTTCCCAGAGCCCGTATGGGGACGATGGACTCAATAACACCAGCCATACCCACAAGTATTGTTTTGTTCTCATCAGTATCTACGACGCTTCTGATCGAGTGTACGAATCTTCAGGAAATAACTTATTCCTTCATACTCACCACACCTGCCTTTTCCAGGACGCGCATGTATTCCTCCACCGCATTCAGGGAAACGGGAACATACTCGGCGCTCACGGCATTGCGAACCTCTGTAATGCTGCGTTTTCCATCCACGAAATTCAACGTCTCGTATGGAATATTTCCCGCCGACGGTATTCCAGAAGGGATTTCTTTCTGAATCAACAATTGGCCTTCATCAAAATCCCTGCCCAATTTTTCCTTCAGGAATTCTCTGCCCACAGGCCCCCTGTAGGCCATCACCCTCTCTGGTATGACATCCTGCAGTCGATGTTGCTCTGCCGTCACGGTGGGACGGACGGCTTCCACTCCCTTGGTCTTGCATAGGTAGCCATAATAATCGTCCAGACGTTTCTGGGCAGCATTTTCCTCGTTCTGCAAAGAAGTTTTTATTTTTTTCAGATACTCTATAACGTCTTTCCCTTCTCCAGCCAGCGGCGAGCATGAAAAAATCGTTTTTGCTTCTCTGGCATAGGCCTGACGAATGATATTTTTTGCCTCTATAAAGTGACGGGTGATTTTCTCGGGCTTTGCATTCGATAGCACGCTATTGGCCTTCCTCTCGTCCCGGGCGACGCGGGCCATGCCTTTTGTCATCGTTTCTATGGCCAGCCGGGGAACGCCCTCGGACGTAAGACGCGTGAGATACAACGCCGGTGCAACGCCCAGGAAAGCCGCCCGCTTTAAGGTGGTCGGATCGACCTTTTCCGGCGTGTCTTCGTTGGTATGATAATATACATCGGGCCAGGTTCCGAACATCACCGCGGGAATGCCGATGGCACCGTCGGTGAATATGTAGTGATCGCTCCCGCCGCCGTAATCCTCTACACCCACATCGAACGTATTTCTCGAGCCAGTGGGGGCGATGATGGTCAGTGTCCGATCTCCTCCAAATCGTTCCCGGTTGTTATCCCTGGCATACTCGGTAAAATGCTGAATCACATCGTCAAAGTACGTGGGCAGCGAATGGGGTGTGCGGGTCAGATGAAAACTGGCCTGGGTCTTCTTGTGGTCTGCCCCTACCATGTCCATGTTGACAACACCGAACATCCGGTCGAACGCCTCCGGATGAGCTGCCAGGTAGGGAATTGTGCCACTGATCTCAGGAACCCACAGGAACCGGATCGACCTCAAGGGAGGCGCTATGATTCCCTTGGCAACCAAGCTTTGAAAGGTACGGGCGATTTCCAGGAGCACTGCCGAGCCGCTGGCGTTGTCGTTAGCACCGGGACGGTAATGATCCAGATGGGCGATAAAAACAAATTCCTGGTCTGGATACTGCGTGCCCGGAATGATGCCCGTAACGACGCCGTAATGTCCTGGATGCACATTCGCCTTGATTTCTGCCCTTAAGACCACGCTTTGCTCCTGAGAAATCAGTTGCCGGAGCATCATACCGGTCCGATAAGAAAGCATGAATCCAAAACCGCCCTGTTGGCCTTCATCACTCTGTGGACTGATGCTGCTCCAGGTCACCTGATCCGGGAAATCGCCGGGCTGACGGGTATTCTGCCATGAAATCGTATAATATGACAGTACGCCCAGTGCCCCTCTCTCGAAAACGGCCTGTTCCTGGACCGAACGCGGGCTTCCCGAGGCCAGCACCATCTTACTCTTCACATCGACTCCCTGGTAATCTTCGGCTTTCTCTCCCACACCCACATCCACCAATTCGGCGGTTACATCGGTACTGTGGCTTCCCGGCGCCAGGGAAACCCGGATTTCGTTATAATCGGCCAATTTCTTCTTGGTCGGCTCGACCAGCCACAACTCACCCATTTCAGCATCCCACGCCGGTGACGTACGATGGGTAAAATTCCACGTCTCTCCATCGGCTGCGTACTTCTCAGTCTTGACATCCTTCAGTCCATACGCTTTTGCCTGCTCTTCCACATACATCGCTGCCTTGTGATACTCCATGGATTTATCGATACGATGAAACTGGGCCAGTCGGCTCACTTGCCACCAGGCCTTCTCCCCCGATACCTCATGGATGATTTCTTTCAACAGCGATTCCGGGAGCAACGTCCCTTCTTGAGCAGGAAGAAATCCGATCCATAGAAAAACAACCAATAACCATCCGATCAACGCCTTACTACGAATTTTATACCGAATCATATCACCATCTCCTTATAGTTATTTTTTTTCGGCTTACACACACGGTTAACCGTATCAATTACCCTATCCGTATTTCGTTCCAGTTTAGGGAAGAAGTGCGAACACACGTGCCGGTGCGCCCGTACCATCCTTGATGAGCATGGGCATTACGAACAGGGTGGCTCCAATGGGCGGTAGCTTATCCAAGTTGGCGATGTTCTCCAAGGCCACTTTGTCCGCTGCAAAGAGAATTTGATGAACCTTAAAATCTTTCGATTTACCGTAATCGATGCTGGGCGTATCCAGGGCGATCCCGGTGATCTTGCGCTCCTGGGTCAGGTATGAAACGGCTTCGGGTGAAAAACCGGGAAAGCTGAGCTCAGGTATGGCAGCGATGCCCTGGGTATCCGTTCCCAACACTTTTTTCTTATCGGGATAGTACTTGGTACCGATGCCCGTATACATGATGACCCACGCATGATCTGGAATTTCGCCGAACGTGGACTCCCATGCTTGGATGTCCTCAACCTGGAGAAGATAATCGCGATTCTCCTTGCACTTTTTTGTGACATCAATCACCACGGCAGGCCCGATCCATTCTTCCAGGGGAATCTGATCGATGGTTCGCCCATTCTCTGCGAAGTGAATGGGTGCATCGGCATGGGTACCGCCGTGCTCGGCTGCACTGTACTCGTTGGAGGCATACCAGTATCCGGCCTCTGTTATTCCCCAATTCCCCTTGGTGAGCTGGAACGGCTTTGCGTTTGGCCAGTAAATTGTATTCTCATCGTAAGGGTAGGTCATGTCCAGGAGTTTACCTCTGAACTCGTACGTCTTCTGACAGGCTGTTATGACCATCAGGATGAAAATAGCGACTACTACAATACCGAAAGACGTATTCTTGACTTTCATCTCTCTGCCCTCCTTAATAACGTTATGATGATCTTGAACGATTGGTCTTCCTCTCTTGCACAAGAATGATCTTTTATAGAAATAATATCATGTATTTAAAATTTTTTAGATTGACAAAAAGGATGCCTATTATGCTGTCAGTATCTTTGTAACAGAATCGGATATCGAAAGACAAGAAACAGATATGCCCGTTCATCGTCATCTCAACCATTTGTAAGATAACGAATAAATCGAACCATTTCAAGGGTGTGTTTGACCAGCTTCGTCTAATCAGACATTTCAAGGCATGCGTGCGATTAAAAACGTGGTTTCCTTTCGGTCTTGGTCGGTGACTTCTGTAACATATGACGAACGTGATATATTCCATCTTGTGTGTAAAAAGACCGATGGATAACGAAGGTGAAGAGATGGTAAGTCACTATTTTTATTGGATAATGTATTCTGCTCTTTCCTCTCGTTTAAATACGATGAATAGCTGTTATCCTCGTCTACAGCGTCAGCGAAAGGGCGTATGAAGCATGAAAATCGATTCGCTGCAATTCACTCCGAACGGATACGACTCCGTACGGGTTGCTTGATTCTTGATCTCCCTACGCCCTTCCCAGCCTCAGCCATTCGGCCCAGTCCGAACGTCCGTGAGTCAAGGCTGCATCGGAAGCCGCCTGCCAATCGTAAGGCACGGCAATGTCCTCCATCCACCAGCCGTCCTCATTGCGTGTAACAATGCAGTACCGGGCATGGGGCGTACCCGTCTCCATCACATGCGGGAACGGAAGAGCGTCATCATACGCCGGAAGTCCGACGCTCCCCGGATCGATGATGATCCTGCCATCCGGCAGCAAAACCGATCGGGGTACGTGGTCGTGTCCGCAGAGGACGATGCGCTGCTCCACGGTCTCCAATTTCTTCATCAGCGAATCCGATGATCTTAGAGACACACCCGCCTCCGTCACATCGGCCAACAGGTACTTCGTATCGTTATCCGGAGAACCGTGGCACAGGTAAAAATCATCGTACACGACCAATGTCATGGGAAAGGTCTTCAGCCATTCGAAATGTTCGGGTGTCAGGACGTTTAAGACATAATCCAGAGTCGGTACGCGTTCTTTGCCACGTGGCGGATCCAGAAGAATCCGATCCTGATTCCCGAGAACCGTGGGGATATCCATATCGACCAGTATCTGCGCCGTGCCCGATGGATCCAGGGGGCCGTACAATACATCCCCCAGATTGACGATGGCAGCGATTTCTCTCCGTTTAATATCCCTTAGGACGGCTTCCAAGGCCCATCGGTTCCCGTGGACGTCCGATATGACGGCAACGTGAAGATCAAACATGGGGCTGTCCTTTCCGTGTGTTCAAGATGACTTCCACGCGAGAAGGATACCGACACAATAATCTCTAAAAATGAACAGCTGCATGGATTACCAACAAATGTATGTTTTATAATGTCTTACGAAACCTCATTCATCGAGCGTTCTACAGCATCGACCAATCGATCGATCTGTTCTTTCGTGTGTGTCGAAAAAATGGCAATTCGTATGGCCCCGCACTCGGGAACACTAGAATACGAGCCTCCTGCCGTGTACAGGACTCCAATGCCCTTCTCGAACAACTTATGTTGTATCTTTTTTAGATCCATCTGTTCCTGGTGAAGACAGATGATGGGAACGGGCGTGTCGGGTATATCAAATCCCAGTTTTCTCAGACCCGCCTTGGCGTAGAACACGTTCTCCCACAGTCGTTGCCGGAGTTCGGGTTGACGCATGATCATCTCCAAGCCCTTGGATGCCGCCGCGGCGGCAGGAGTTGGAACCGGGCTGGCTCCATGAAAAATCTCAGAAGACTTTCGGAGTTCATCGATGAACGGTTTATCGCCCGGGATAATCCCTCCATACCCGCCCAGGGCTTTGCTCAGCGTATAGGAAGCAAAAAGGCGATTCCCGTTCAATCCGAAATAGTCGTACGTGCCGCGTCCCTGCTCGCCGATGACACCCGTGGCATGAGCGTCGTCCACGCAGATTAGGGCATGATCAAAGTTTTCCAAGACGCTTATATAGTCAGGTATGGGTGATATCTCCCCCGACACGGGGAAAACCCCATCGCAGATGAGCAATGGCCTTTGGGATGGTTTGAGATGCTCACGGACTTTCTTGCCCAGGTCATCGGCGTCGAGATGGGCAAAATCGACTATCGGTTTCTTGGCGGTATGCGCTCCGTCGAACACAGAGTGATGGGAGGCTTCGTCTACAAAAATAATGTCGTACCGATCCCTGAGCCCCTGGAGCAAAATGGCATTGCCCAGGTATCCTGTGGCCAAATAGAGTGCGCTTTCCTTTCCGAAAAACGCGGACGCCCGCTCTTCCACCTCCAGGAGTACGGGATTGTCCCCATAACCGAAACGCGACGTGGCCGTACAGATGCCGTATTTTTTAACGGCATCACACGCGGCTTTCAGTAGTTCAGGCTGACCCTGCAACCCGAAATAGCCCGTGCCGCCGTAGTAATCGATCTCGCATCCGTTGACGACCGTACGGTTCCCCGGTGCGCTCTGCATTACATACATGCTTTTCCTCGCTTACTGGACTGTCGTCGATTCACACTGATTCAGAAAATCGGGATCGACGTCGGCGCCGATACCCGGAGCATCGGGAACGGTAATTTCTCCCACGTTATACTGGGCACCGCCGGTGATGGGATCCACCTTCTGAAAAAGCCAGCCGTCCAAGTCGGCATACTGAATGTTGGGACGGGCCGAGACCAGATGTGCCGCGGCTGTCAGTCCAAGCCGTGTCTCCGTCATACATCCTACCATACAACGGATACCGGCCCCTTCGGCGATGGCATTGATGCGCAAGCCGGTATGAATACCCCCGGCTTTGGCCAGCTTGATATTGAAATAATCGCAGCATCCCATGGAGGCCAGCTTAAAGGCATCGTGATGGTCGAACAAGGACTCATCGGCCATGATGGCGATGGAGGTCTTCTCCCGAATCCGCCGCATGTTCTCGAAATCCCATCGTGCGATGGGCTGCTCGCAGTATTCGATGCCGTAGCATTCCAGGGCCTGAAGGGTGGTCACGGCCGTCTTATAATCCCATCCCTGGTTTGCATCGATGCGGATGGGAATATCGTCGCCCACGGCTTTTCGAATTTTCTTGATTCTCTCGACATCCTCGTCCCGTGTCGTACCCAGCTTCACCTTGATGGCCTCAAAGCCCTGATTTTTATAGTTTTTGGCCTTTTTGGCCATGTAGTCTGGATCGGCAATACCGATGGTGTTGTCCGTCCAGAAGATGCGTTTTCCACCGCCCAGCACGGCGTACAGGGGAAGCTCGGCCGCCTTGCCCAGAATATCGTACAGGGCCATATCGAAGGCGGCCCGTATCGTGCTGTTGTGAATCAGGTACTTATCAATTTCCCGCAGCCGATTCTCGATATCCAGAGGATCCTTGCCCAGCATCAGCTTGGCCAGATCCATGGCCCCGGCCAGGTTGATGGCTTGTGTTTCACCCGTGATTCCCCATGTGGGATTGGCTTCACCCATGCCGTATAATCCTTCATTGGTGTTGATTTTTATGAAGACACTCATGGCACTGGCAATTTCCATGATAGCGATGCGAAACGGTTCGTGGAATTCGATATCCGCCTTGTAAATATCGACACCTGTAATCTTTAACTTACCCATTACGGTTCCTCCTTCATGACTCAGTAATCAATAATGGTTTATTATTGTATCATTCTTTCGACGTGATCTATTCAGACTTCATCAAATATGTCGTTTCTTCCGATAGCTTCTGGAGGATGCGATTGCCCATTCGTAGGATATGTAAAGAAGAATCTCCCTGGATGATTTACGGGAACGTGCCGTTATCCTGTTTTGGCTGCACCCCAGAATGTCTGGACCACACGATCCGAGGGGGGCGATGTGGCATGGCTCACGAGGACATAGACGATCATGGCGGTTACAACGGAAACGAGGGACGGATGTGTTCCCCACAGTGCTATCTGAGGCAGGATCGTATTGCCCAGGGCGTAAATGACCATCCCCCAGGTAATGGAGGCCAGGGCACCCCACTTGTTTCCCCGTTTCCAGTGGAGCCCTAAAAGAATCGGCCCGAACGTCGCCGCCTCCAGTCCGCCGATGGAGAAAAAAATGATCCACTGGATGAGGGGCGGCTGGAGCAGGGCCAGGCCGATGGCAATGATCAGGCAGCCCGCCATCGTCCACCGGGAAGCTATTTTGATGCCTTCGGGTGATACGTCCGGTTTGATTTCCTTGAGCAAATTCTTGGCGATACTCGATGTGATGATGATGGCCATGGCAGCCACCGTCGTTTGAATGCCTGCCACGATACCGGCCAGGACGATACCGCCCAGGGCCTTGGGCATCACATTCATGGCCAGCCAGGGGCTGATTTCGTCGGGCACGGCCAGATCGGGTTTGATGGAACGGCCGATCACCCCTGCCATACAGAGCAGGAGCGTCCAGATACAGACCAGGATGCCGCCCATCCAGATACCCCGTTTCAGCGCCCGCGTGTTCCGGTACGTCAGAGCGCCCAGCATGGCATGGGGCATTCCGACGACGAACAAGCCCGTCATGCAGGCAATAGAAATCGCAAACGGCGGCGGAAATTGTCCTCCCATCGTGGGAGATAAAAAGTCGATGTCCTGGAGGGTCAAAGCTTCCGTGGATTGGCGGAATCCTCCCGCGTAGTGAACCGTACCCACGAAAAGGGCGATACAGCCGACAGTGATCACGATGCCCTGGAGCAGTGTAGCCAGAGACGTTCCCCGCATTCCCCCCAGTACACAGTAGACAAGAACGACGACAGACCCAAACGCAAGGGAAACGAAATACCCCATGCCCGTCATCTGTGCGATGACCCTGGCGGCTCCGACGAACTGGGTGGCCATGTAAGGCAGGAGGAAAACCGTGACCAATACCGATAAAAGTACGATGATGGCCTTGCTCTCGTACCTGGCCCTGAACATATCCAGATACGTCACAGCGTTCACCCTCCTGGCCGCCACACCGACGATGATGCCGATAGGTGCCAACAGGGCAAGATTCATAAATATTTGAAAATTATTCATTAAAACCCATGAATATCCATAGGCGTACGTCATTCCCGGTCCTGCGATGAACGTCCCGGCACTGGCCAGTCCGCCGGCGATGACCAGGGCCACGACGATGCCTCCCAATCCCCGGCCCGCGGCATAAAACTCTTCCTCGTACTTGGCAATGGGCACTTTTTCGACGATCTTATACGACCAGATGCCGATGACGACCAGTATCCCCGTGTAGGCCAGGAAAGAAATCACAGCCGGATTCATTCTTCATCCTCCGATTTATCCGTTTCATCCGACAGCGAGACATCGGGAATGAACGCCTCCACCACAAATATCAGCAAGACAACGAATACCACAGGAACGATGATATTTCCTATGGCTACCCACCGAGGCAGGCCCCATACGTAAGGTTTCATCCCCAAGCGGTACGATGTCAACAGAATGGTACCGAGATAGAGGAAGAAATAAATCCATGCCAGCACGAGGCATCTGCGCCCCACTTTGACTCTGGGATCTTCCTGAAAATGCATCCGACTCCCTCCTACTTGCTCACATTCTTATATGGATGCAGCAAGCCGATTACTTTTTAATTTTAAACACATACGCAACAGTCACCATAAACTTCAAGCCATCGATATTGCCCTTCACACCCTGATACCCCTCACCGTAAAGATAAGCCTCGTAATCATCGGGAAAGATGTATGTACCTTCTTCCATCTTGTCAGGACTCCGATCCTGTAACGTCCTGGAACCTCCTCCAGTGAAGAGAGGGTAGGTAAATTTCGCTGTGAGACATATAGGCTCTTTAAAATATCCCAAAGCAATACCGACGTCTGTAGATACAGCCGTAATACCCTTGAACGTTCCGTTCAGTGCTATCTTGGATTCTTCCGCAGACGTCGAGTAAGCGCTACTCAGCGTAACATCGCGTTTAAAAAACACCATCAACACACCGTTGATAAAAAACTTTTTTATCGACCGTCCTGCTTCAAATTCAACAAAATATGTCTTAACATCGAGCGTAAACTGTCTTTCTCCACCGTAAAATCGCGCTTGATCCGTACCCGAGAAATTCTGAGACCCTAGATAAAAAGCCATGTTTATCTTGGACCAACGGCGGTATCCGATTTCCCAGCGCATGCCCACAGAGACATCGAAACCTTTCATGGGCTGAATCAGAGAGAGTCCATATATCCCGTTGTAAGTATCCTTGAACAGGTTCAGATCATCGGAACCCAGAAGTGCTGCACTATAACCAGCTCCCAGGGTTAGGTAATGCTGTGCCCACGAACGAGGAATTAGAATCACGGATTGTAGGCACACGATGAGAATCCAGAGCCATCGTACGTTGTTACGAATCGGCTGTATCGCACTCATCACTCCGTCTCCGTGTTACGTTGGAAGCAGATAGGATCGTAGAAATGTATCCGTAATGTAGCGACTTTTCCTCTTTCATCCAAGTAAAATGTAAGAAAGGACTTGGGCGCCATGTCGAAAATCGGATGACGCCATGTCACACGAAACGTGTCGTGATGCCAATGCTCCAGGTCGCCGATATGCCTGGGGTTGTAATCGAATAGGAGATTGCCGTCCTCCATACGAACCTCTGCTTCACCCGACAGCTCATCGAAATACCAGCCAGCGTAGTCCTTCAGCGGTAAGGACGGGCGAGTACCCTTCACCCGCTGGGCCAGCAGTTCTTCTTCATTTTTTTGCTCTCTTAATTCTGCCTGTTTACGGCGCTCCAGATATACACCACTCCAATCCTGCTCGGGCTCGCCCAGAAAGGCATCGAGAATTCGATACGTGACCGCCCGTGTCAGCGAATTGGGAGCAAAGTTGGTTAAAACGATCACACCCAGATTTTCTTCAGGAATCAGCGTCTGCAGAGAAATCATGCCCGAAAGCCCTCCGCCGTGGCTGATCATCTTGTATCCTCGATAGTCGGAGATGCTCCAACCCAGGCCGTAACCGGAGAAACGGGTTCCAAAATGGTCTTCGTTAAAATCGGACACCTGGAGGGGAAACTGGATGGAATGAGCGTCCCGTATAACCTCAGGGCTGAGAATCTGCCTGCCCTCGTAGACACCACTTCCCAAGTGAAGCCGCATCCACTGAGCCATGTCCACGATGTTGGAGTTGATACCACCGGCCGGCGCGATTCCGTTGACGTTGTCGTACGCGATGGGTACACGTTTACCGTCGACGACCTCATGGGGTGTGGCCACGTTGTCCTCTTCCGGCAGGACGAGTATGCTGGAATTGCTCTCATCCATGCCCAGGGGCTCGAATATGCGCTCCAGAATAAAGTCGTCCCAGCTCTTGCCGGTGATCTCTGGGATGATCTGGCCGGCGACCATAAACATCAGGTTTTGATACTGATATCTCGTACGGAAGGGTGCCGTCGGTTTTAGAAAACGCAGGCGGGCCATGATCTCCTCTCGGCTGTTCTCCGGAGCACCGATCCATAGATGATCGCCCCCGAACGTGGGAAGTCCGCCGCGGTGGGTCAGGAGATCACGGACATCGATTTCCCGTGTCACGTACGGGTCGTAAAGCTGAAGATCATCGATGTAATCGACAACCCGGTCGTCCCATTCGAGTTTGCCCTCATCCACCAGCATGCCCAGCATCGACGCCGTGAAGGCTTTGGTGTTGGAGGCCACGGCGAATAGCGTATGCTCATCGACCCTGGTTTCTTTCCCCATTTCCCGAACACCGTACCCTTTGGCAAATATCAGGGCATCGTCCTTCACGATGCCCACTGCAACGCCGGGTATCTCCCAATCCTGTCTGGCCTTTTCGATATATTCGTCCAATGCACGCAGGGTCGCGTCGGTCGTCTGACCTGTCGAGATGCCTGCCCACAGGACGAATATCAGGAGCATTATTTTCGCGATGATTCGATCTCTTCTATGCACGATAAAGCCCTCCATGTAGATTTCATTCAACGGACATTTTCATTTTATATGAAACATGGACGAGTCCTTCAAACGTCTGATCTTGTCCAAAGCTTGCCCAGCCGCAACCCGGAAATCCACATCCCCCGATTCCCGGACGATCTTCTGTAGGACGGGTAAGGCATCGGTTACGTACAGTCTTCCCAGCAGTTCTATGGAGGTAAATTGGACGTCGGCCTGAGCGCCTTCAGCGTTTTCTATGAGGATACGATGTAATGTCTCGTCATCGGGCTTGCAGGCTGCCCATGCCTGCAGGGCACTTGTACGAAGAAATGCATGGTATCCCTCGGCGGCAAAAGGCTTGATATCATTCAGCAGACCTTCATCGCCCATGATTTCCATCGCCTTCAGGCAGGCCATCGTGATCTCCTCGTACCAGGAAGGCCGTCGGATTTGCTTCCGTATGAGATTTATGTGATCCTTGGGGTTCGTCTTTGCCAGTGCTACGATGGCCGTGGCAACGACATCGGTATGTTTATCCTTTTCGATGACGTCGATGAGTGTCTTCTCGGCAAATCCGGGCCGAAAGTCCGGCAACGCAAGAACAGCCGCCTTCCTGACAGCATACTCCGATGATTTCAGGGCCTGTAATATAATCTTCTCGGCTTCGGGAGTTCGAATCAGGCCCAGGAGACGGGCAGCCTCGGCCTTGGGCCACCAGAAAGACGACGCCGACAGGAGTTCCGAGAATGCATCCAACGTTTTAGGATGGACGGGATACTCTTCAGCTATCTTCCGCATGGCCCAGATGCGTCCCGGCAGAACATCGTTCTTCATCTGGTAAAGGAGCTCATCCAGAGACTTATTAAATCGGACCTCTGCCACTAGCGCACCCTTACCGTCGAAACTGACCATTAACGGCGGCTCGTCACATTCGAGGAAAAACGTCTCCTCCGCATGCTCTACCCAAACGGTCTTCTTCTTTATTCCGTCGGATGTGGCCACTGTGATCTCCACGGGCAGCTTGAACAGACCCTGCCCCTCGACGATAGGCTGGATTTGCTTCACGTTCAGGGCCATGCGTTTGGGAGACGGAAGATAATCCGTACTGACTTCAAATATGGGATATCCGCCGCCATACACCCAGTCATCGAAAAACCAGTCCATGTTCCTGCCCGTGGCCTCTTCGATGGCTATCTTGAAATCCTGACTCTCTACATTGGAAAATTCGTGCTTGTGCAGAAAGGTACTCCAGGAACGAAAAAACGCATCGTCTCCCAGAATGTCCCTCAGCATATGGAGGATGAGAGCGCCCTTAAAGTAGGTGATTTCCTGCGTATAGATATCGGCCACGGCATCGTAATAGGCGTATTGGAGGGGCCGTATGATGTGATTGTATTTCACATAATCAAAATACTGATCCAGGGCTTCCCGTCTGTCCAGATGAAACATCTCCTGACCAAAATAGGCTTCGTCCCACAGCATGTTGCAGTACGTGGCAAAACTCTCGTTCAGCCACAGGACGTTGAGATGCCGGCAGGTTAGATTATCCCCGAACCAGTGATGGGCTAACTCGTGGGATATAATGGCCTCGGCCGTCCACATGGTGTAGTATCTATCGAAATCCGGCGGGCCAAAGTCAAGGGGAGCATTTTCATTTCGTAACATGCACGCGCGATGTCCGGTGACGCCTGTGTGCTCCATAGCACCGATAAAATAATCCGGGACTGCGATCTGATCATACTTGTCCCACGGATACCGATAATCAAATTTATCGGAAAAGAACTCCACCATTCTCGTCGTGTTGCGGAACACTAATACCCCTTCTTCCTGTCTCCCCTCCGGCACCCAGTACGCGATGGGTATGGTGCCATAAGCCGGTTCCAACTCACCTTTTTCGAATTCACCCACGTACAACGCGATCAAGTAATTCGAATGCGGAAGATCTTGTTTCCAGTGGTACGTTCGTTCATCGTTTTGGAGTTTCTGGATACCCAGCAATGCCCCGTTGGAAATGACCGTATACGGAGACGGCACGGTGACGATCATCTCCGACGAAAATTTATCGTTGACCTCGTTATAGATGGGAAGCCAGTTGGCATGGAGTCCACCCTCACCGTAGGTGTATACATAAAATTGGCCTTCATGGTCGTTGTCTTCTTGAAAATACATGCCGGCGTTGGGCCGTGCCGAATATCGAATGGTGACTGTGAGCGTCTCATGGGGCGAGTACATTCTGTCGAGTTGGATAAGGATACTCTGGTCTTTCGATTCATACGTCAAGCGTTCGGCTTCTGACTCTCGCATG
>CAZTKR010000064.1:0-16142 GCA_964614115.1 uncultured bacterium
ATTTATGTGGGTAATCTGTCGGATAGCATCACCAAAACCGACTTGAAGAATGTGTTTAAGCCTTACGGAAAAGTGGCAGCCGTTAAATTAAAGAAGGACCTGTTCACGAAAAAGTCCAAAGGCTATGCCTTCGTGGTCATGCTCAACGCCAAGGAGGCAGAAGCCGCCATCGAGGCCTTGAATGGAACCGAACTCAAAGGTCAGACATTGAAGGTCAGCGAATATCGCACCGAAACCCAATCGTGGCGAAGACCCACAAAAAAGGGGCCGCCGTTCTGAAAGCCGAGCTGACACAAAATCCTAAGATGCAGGATCATACCTGGATTAAAAGTTTCGCTCGTGAGACGCTGGGTTGCGACTGTCCCGATGCCGTATTCGAGCATATCGAATACGTGCCTGCAACAACGATTCGAGACTTTCCCGTCCTCGTTAGACGGATCGTCATCGGCAACCGCCTGCTGATCTATATTTGGGAACCGAACGATACGGGCGATGTGGAAACGTTTCTGCCTCTACTCCTCAATGCCGGGAGAGAGGAGCGGGACGACCGCGGTCTGAACCGGTTCCGCCTGGTCATCGGGACCACGGACACAGAAGGGTTAAAAAGCATGATGGATGCATGGGACCCGGTATCCTCTGGCAGAGACCCCAAAGCCCATCTCCATATCATTCATAAAGGGGATATACCTAGAGGATAATCCGCCATGACGTCCATATCTCTCATAACCGATGGAGCCGAAAAGCGGCGAAAAACGGCCCGAGGCGTCCATCTGTACCTTGTCGGTGTCTGATAAATAGCCCTGACACATCGTGATAGACAAGGAGGCTTGCCCATATCGCATCTGCCTGAAACAAGACAAGACGACCGACCCAAATCTCCATCCGGTTTCCTCCAGGAAATCGGCTATGTAAATACCACATATCATGTCTGGCTTGCAGCACAGCCATTAGTACGAAAGGGGAATAGGTGGTGCCGATTCCTTACGTCGAACTCGATGATATAAAATACATCACAAACGGGGTGGATTGAGGTCTGAGTCTTTGGGAGGTTTGACCGAATGAAAAAATACCGCGATAAAAGTCCTGAGGACGTGATGAGAATGGTGACAACGGAAATCATCCGGCGTGCCATCACATACAGCGGAAGGAAGAACCGGATCATCAGAATAAGCAAAACCTCGGGCGGCAAGGGCGTGGATGTGCGCACCCTGGACCCGCGGACGGACGAGGGTTCCAAAAATTTAAAAGCGTTTTTCAAGATCGTGAAACGTCATTATACCATCTCCGGCCTGGGGGCACCGGAAGAAAAAAATGCCGTAAACTGGCGTGCCCACAACCTTCCCCTTTGGCGTCGCATCCTGCTCCTCTTTCAAGTGGCCGTTTCATTCTACATGAAAGGCACTCCGGCAAAGAACAGATTCTACCGTTGGATGGGCGTGCACATCGGACACAACACGGAAATCATGCAGCTCGTTTGGCTGGACCATTTCCGGCCGGAACTCATCTTTATCGGGGACAACACGATTCTGGGTGCTTACAGCCGTGTTACGGTACATACGTATGAAGGCCGGGGACGGTTTCGATTTGGGATGGTGGAAATCGGATCGAACTGCACCCTGGGTGCGGGCACGGGCATGGGAACCATCAAAATAGAAGATCATGTTCGGTCGCTCCCGGGGACGACACTCTCACCCTACCTGGTCAGAATCAAGGCCGGTTCCGTAGTCGGATGGAATCCACCCCACGTGGAGCTCCCTATAAAAAAAGAAGAATAAATGAAGCCTCCTCGTCATGGAACGGAAGCACACAAGAAACCTCGTCTGGTCGAAGGCTCCGTCGGAAAGACATTGATTCGACTGACCGTTCCGATGATATTCGGAATGTTCAGCATGGTCATCTTCAACCTGGCAGACACCTTCTTCGTCGGTCATCTGGGTGCCGCCGAACTGGCGGCCCTGAGTTTCACCTTCCCCGTCGTCCTGGTCATCCACAGCCTGGCCTTGGGTATTGGAATCGGTGCTTCGGCCGTCATCTCCCGGGCCATCGGGGAGGGGAATCACGATCAAGTCCGGCGGTTGACCACGGACAGCCTGGTTCTCTCCTTTCTCCTGGTCGCTTTCTTCGCCGTCCTGGGCATACTAACTATCGATCCACTTTTCCGGCTTTTGGGTGCCACGGAGCGTACGCTCCCCCTCATCAAACAATACATGCAAATCTGGTACCTGGGGGTCATCTTTGTCATCGTACCCATGTTAGGGAATAATGCCATCCGGGCCAGTGGCGATACCAAAACACCGGCCATCATCATGATGACGGCAGCCAGCATCAATCTCGTCCTGGATCCTCTGCTTATTTATGGCATCGGCCCCTTCCCGAGACTCGAAATCCAAGGGGCCGCCCTGGCCACCGTCTTCGGCCGGGCCACCACCCTGGTCGTGTCCCTCATCGTTTTAATCCGTAGGGAACGGATGATCACGTTTCGTCTGGCTCCACTGAAAGCCATCCTCGATTCCTGGAAACAGGTACTCTATATCGGCATCCCTTCGGCCGCCACACGCATTATCATTCCCATCGGTGTGGGTGTGATTACCCGTTTCGTATCGGTCTACGGCCCCGAATCCGTGGCCGCCTTCGGTGTGGCCTCTCGCATCGAATTCTTTGCCGTGGCTACTGTCATGGCCCTGGCATCCGTCATCGGGCCTTTCGTGGGTCAGAACCGTGGTGCCGGCATGATGGGCCGCGTCCAGCAGAGCGTCCGATACAGCAAACGCTTCGCTCTCGTATGGGGCGCATTCCTCTTTGTCGTCCTGGCGGTTCTGGCAAAGCCCCTGGTCGCCCTGTTCAACAACGACCCGAGAATCGTCTCCGGTGCTTCCGTCTACCTCCGAATCGTACCCCTGGGATACGGTCTGTACGGAATCCTCGTGCTCTCAGCCTCTGTCCTGAACGTGCTGAAAAAGCCATTCCATGCGGCTTCTCTATCAGTCTTCCAGATGTTTATCCTTTATATTCCCATGGCATTGGCCGGATCGGCACTTTGGGGACTGCCCGGTATATTCATCGCCTTGGCCGCCTCCTATTTTATCGCGGGAACGGCTGCCCAGGCCGTCCTGAGGCGAATTCTGGCCAACGAAAAAGAAGCCATAGCGAATGACCATAGTCAGTAATCAAAAAAATGTGGGTGGACCAAATGGATAAACACTTAGAAAACTTGAAATTCAAATGCCTCAAATGTGGTAACACCCAATATGAAATCGGAGAATTTAGGGCAACGGGCGGCTTTTTGACAAAAGTCTTCGACATCCAGAGCCAGCGCTTCAGCACCGTGACGTGCACCCAGTGTAAGTATACAGAAATCTACAAAACCAGGAGCAGCACACTGGGCAATGTATTCGATTTCTTCACGGATTAATCTGAGCGGACCCAACCTCATGAGGGTACTATGACAAAAACGGTTCCTGGCATTAAAAACATCGCCTTTCTGAGCACCCACGGATACTTTGATCCAGTTCCTCAACTTGGAAGAACAGATACCGGGGGACAGGTTGTCTACGTGCTGGAACTGGCCAAAGCCCTCTCCGCACTCCGGATAAACGTGGACATCTTTACACGATGGTTCGATCGGACAAAAAGACAGGTCGACCCGGTTCCCGACTGGCCCGGTGTCCGGATCATACGCATACCCGCCGGCCCATGGTCGTTTATCCCCAAGGAAGACATTTACGACGTGTTGGATGAACTGGCGGAAAACATAATCGCATTCATTAAAAAACAAGGCGTCCGATACGATCTGTATCACGGTCATTATGTCGACGCGGGAATCGTCACTCTCCAAGGGGCGCGGCATATGGAAAAACCATCCTTTTTTACGCCCCATTCCCTGGGCGCCTGGAAACAGGATCAGATGAAGGGCGATCCCGAGGAGATGGAAAAGAAGTATAAATTCAAACACCGGATTTCCGAAGAACGCCGCGTCTTCCAAGCGGTCGATGGGCTGGCCGTCACTTCCCTTGTTCAACGCGAAAAATTGGAAGCGTTATACGGATTCACATCGGACAACATCGTAAACCTCCCTCCGGGGACGAACATTCACAGGTACCGGCCGTCCCGACCCGATGAAGAGGATGTCCATACAGACCTGCCCAAACCGTATGTGCTATGCCTGAGTCGTATCGACTCCAACAAGGGTCACGACCTCTTGCTGGAAGCCTTCGATATCGCGAGAAACCGAATGCCCGATGTTCACCTCGTGATCGGGGGAGGGTCAGCGAGACCGCAGCAACGGGAATTGGAGATACTCGATAATATAAAAAATATCATCCATCAAAAGCATCTGGAGGAAGCCGCCCACATCATCGGGTACGTTCCAGACGAGATGATGGTGCCGTACTACAGGCAGGCCGAGCTGTTCGTCCTCCCGTCGACCTTCGAACCTTTCGGTATGACGGCCGCGGAGGCGATGGCCTGCGGAACGCCCGTGATCGCATCCAAACACGGGGGAATCAGGAACGTCATCGTCTCCGGAAAAAACGGACTCCTGATCGACCCGGTAAATCCCCAGGAGTTTGCCGAGGCCATACTATCCCTGCTACACGATAAAGAACGGGCTCTGTCCCTGGGATTACAGGGTTGCGAGACGATCCGCCGGGAATACAGCTGGGAAGCCATGGCAGAACGGCATATAACGTTCTATCGTCGATTCATGACGACATGATGCACTCTTTATCGGAGGATTCCGTGGACATCCATAAACTTGACCGCCTTTTTAAGCCTCAACGAATCGCCTTGATCGGCGTGACTCCAAATCCCAACAGCGTGGGCGGAAAAGTTCTCAGCAACCTGGTGGGTGGCGGTTTTCACGGTGTCGTTTATCCGGTAAACCCGACTGCCGAAGCCGTTATGGGCATTCCATGCTACACCGATGTGAAGAGCCTTCCCAAAACACCGGAGCTGGGCATCATCTGCACGCCGGCCAGCGACGTTCCCGACGTGGTACGCCAATGCGGCGAGGCAGGCATTTTAGGCATCATTATCATATCCGCTGGGTTTGGAGAAACCGGCCGTGAAGGGAAAATACTCGAAGAAAAAATACTCGAAATTGCCCGACAATTCGACGGCATGCGAATACTCGGGCCCAACTGTCTGGGCATCATCGTTCCAGGTCATTATTTAAACGCCAGCTTCGCTTCGTCCATGCCACAAAAAGGGCACATCGCCTTCATCTCCCAATCAGGAGCCCTTTGCACATCGGTTCTGGACTGGGCTTTGGAGCAGAAGCTCGGGTTCTCTCAATTCGTCTCTATCGGGAATGCCATCGATGTGGATTTCGGAGATCTCATCGACTATTTCGGAGAGGACGAGAACACAAAATCGATTATTCTTTATATCGAGTCCATCCGCCATGCCCGTTCTTTCATGACAGCTGCCCGCGCCTTCGCTCGAACGAAGCCCATTATCGTGTATAAGGCCGGGCGATTCTCCCAATCGGCGGAAGTCGCTTCATCCCATACCGGGGCCATGGCCTCCGAGGACACGGTCTACGATGCTGCTTTCCAGCGTGCCGGCCTGGCCCGTGTGTTCGACATCGGCGACATTTTCGATTGTGCCGAACTCATCGGCCGCCAGAAAATACCCAAGGGGGCTTCCCTGGGAATTGTGACGAATGCGGGAGGTCCCGGCGTCATGGCCACCGATGCCCTCATCGCATCCGACGGTGTACTGGCAAGGTTATCCGATGAGACCATTCAAGAATTAAACGAAAATCTTCCGCCCATGTGGTCTCACGGCAATCCCGTGGACGTTCTGGGAGATGCCCGCAGCAAGCGTATCGCCAAAGCCACCCAGATCGTACTCAAAGATTCAAACGTAGATGCCGTCATCGTCATTCTCACACCTCAGGCCATGACCAATGCAACGGCCACGGCCAGAGCCGTGGCACAACTGGCAGAGAGCACATCCAAACCCATCCTGGCTGTCTGGCTGGGCGGAAAGAGCATGCGAGAAGGCATTCGGATTCTCAACGAAGCAGCCATTGCCACGTATTCCACACCGGAACAGGCTGTGGGCGCCTTCATGACCCTGGTGGCCTACGCCAGAAACCTGGAAACCTTGTATGAAACACCCAAGGATATACCCGTCCGGTTTCCCATAGATCGAAAAAAAATCAGGAAACAGTTCGATTCGATGATCTTTGATGAAAGCACGGTGCTCACGGAAGACGCCTCTAAAAATTTTCTGGAAGCTTACGGCATACCCATCACGCGTACATACCCAGCAGCCTCTGTCGATGAGGCCGTACAAAAATCCAACGAATTGGGGTATCCTGTGGTAATCAAAATCCTGTCGCCGGACATCACCCATAAATCAGACATAGGCGGCGTCGCACTCGACCTGCAGGACGAGCATTCCATTCGAGAAACATACAAGCGCATGATTGCCCGGGCCCGTGAGATGAAACCCGATGCAAAAATAACCGGCGTGACCATACAAAAAATGATAAACATGAAAGACAGCGTAGAATTGATTATAGGCACCAAGCAGGACCCTGTATTCGGAACCGTGATCATGGCGGGATTAGGAGGAACATCTGCCGAGCTCCTGGGCGATCAGGCCCTGGGATTCCCCCCATTGAACGAGCGTCTGGCCCGTAGAATGCTGGAATCCCTGAAGATTTGGCCTCTCCTCCAAGGATACCGGGGCCGGCCCCCCGTCCACATCGAAAAACTCATCGAAGTGCTCATCCGGCTATCCTACTTGGCCGCAGATTACCCGGAAATTCATGAGCTGGATATCAACCCACTTCTCGTTTCTCAAGACAACGTGATGGCTCTGGATGCACGCATGGTCATCAACAAAAAACGTATCGGAAAACAGACAAAGCCGTATGCCCACCTCGCCTTGAAGCCTTATCCTGAAGAATATGTTCGGGAAGCCTGTCTGTCTGACAAAACACAAATCACGCTCCGGCCCATCAAACCCGAAGACGAACCCATGTGGTTCGGGCTCCTGGATAGCTGTTCTCGGGAATCGATTTACATGCGTTTTCGTTATGCATTCCACTGGAAAACCCATGAAGTAGCCTCGCGATACTGTTTCATCGACTATGACCGAGAAATCGCTATCGTGGCCGAACATAACGAAAACGACTCCCGAAAACTCCTGGGGGTCGGCAGACTGATAGCCGACCCTGATCATGAAACCGTGGAATATGCCATCCTCGTTGCCGATGAATGGCAGAACAGAGGGTTGGGAACCATTCTGACAGATTACTGTATAGAAATCGCCCGCGACTGGGGCCTGAAACGTTTTTTAGCCCAGACCACCACAGACAACCCACGTATGATTGCCGTCTTCCGCAAACGAGGCTTTGATATCGAAATCGATCCTGCAACATCTCTGGTCGAAGTCTCAAAGACTCTCGTATGATCACGCGTTTTTTCTGTGATACAAGATTAAAAAATGAAGCCGTCTGAGACAAAACATGAATAAAAAATCGAGGATACCTTCGTGAAAGGACGCTCCTCCATATTCCACATCAGCCTGGCCGTCCTCGCCTGTCTGCTCTGGTCCACGGCCTTTGCCGGCGTCAAGATAGGACTTCAATACATCAAGCCGTTCTCCTTTGCCGGCCTTCGGTTTATCCTGTCTGGGCTCCTCCTGCTCCCGTTCTGCGGAAAATGGTCTGCCTTTGTCCGTATCGTAACCACCCATTTCCGAACTATCTTGCTCGTCAGCCTCTTCCAAACATTCCTCCTGTACGGCTTCTTCTACACCGGTATCGACCTTATTCCCGGGGCGCTGGGGGCCATCGTCATCGGTGCGGCCCCGCTGTTTTCGGCCATCACAGCCCATTTCTACATGCCCGATGATGAGATGACATGGAGTAAATCCGGCAGCATCGCTGTCGGTATCTTGGGTGTGATACTCATCAGCCTGAGCCGTCAGCCCTGGTCCGCCAGTGGGCTAAAAGAGTTCATCGGCGTGCTTCTTCTCATCCTGGGATGCGTGTCTTCTTCCTTCGGCAACATCATCGTGGCCAAGGATGAAGACCGGGTACCGCCCCTTATCCTCAATTCCGTCCAGATTTTTATCGGAGGCCTGTTGCTCTTCTTAATCTCTATTCCGCTGGAGGGATTGCCCCGTTTCGATTATCCCCTGTCTTTCTACGCCGTCCTGCTATGGCTCGGCTGTCTTTCGGCCATCGCCATCTCCATATGGTTCTATCTACTCAAACGACCGGGCATCAAAGTGTCGGAGCTCAACCTATGGAAATTCATCATTCCCGTAGGGGGGGCTATTTTCAGCTGGATCATCCTTCCCGACGAATCTCCCCAGATCCTGCCCGTCATCGGCATGCTCTGCGTAACGGTCTCCGTATTATCTTACCACGCGTCACTGATTTGGCGAAGGTCGTGATTGACTCTTTCCTCGATATTTTGTATTATTATAGATTGTACTCTTCGTACCGCACTCAAACCGGAGGATTCATGCCTTGAAAACAAGAACGATTTCCCCCCTGCTTTTCATTTTTTTCATGACCTCGTCCCGTTTACTCATCGGCCAATCCCTGCCTTCACCGGAAGATATCTTCGGCTTCCGCATGGGCAGTGACCGCCAACTCATCGATTGGAATCAGATCGTCGATTACTTCCATACCCTCGACCGACACTCCGACCGCATCATCGTGCAGGAACTGGGCAAAACCACACTGGGAAAGCCCTTCCTGATGGCCGTTATTTCTTCAGAAAATAACCTTCGGAACCTGGACCATTATCAGTCCATCCAGAAACGGATCGCCAATCCGGGCGACATGAGCCGAGAAGAATCCCAGGAACTCCTGGAAGAAGCCCGGGCCGTGGTCATGGTCAGCCTGAATATCCACGCCACAGAGATCGGCTCCAGCCAGGAATCGGTGGAACTGGCCTGGGAATTGGCGACCCAAACCGATCCCAAGACCCGGAAGATACTGGATAACGTGATCGTTCTCCTCATGCCATCCCTCAACCCCGACGGTCTCCAGATGGTGGTGGAATGGTACAGAAAACACGTGGGCACGCCCCACGAGGGATGCTCCATGCCGTGGCTGTACCATCACTATGCCGGTCACGACAACAACCGGGACTTGTTCTTCTTCAACCTCCAGGAAAGCCGGCTGGTATCTCGGATACTATATCGCGACTGGTTTCCCGAGATCGTCTACGACCAGCATCAGATGGGGTCGACGGGAGCCCGGTTATTCATACCGCCTTACGTGGATCCCGTCAACCTCAACGTCCATCCCATCCTGATGGCCGAAATCAACATGCTGGGAAAGCATGTGGTGTCCGACATGCAGGACCAGGGATTCACTGGTGTTGAAACGGGCAGTCGTTTCAACGCCTTCTTCCAAGGGGTCATGGCCCGAACGCCCATCTGGCATAACATCCTGGGAATTCTTTCCGAAGCGGCCAGTGCACGCATCGCCACACCCATCTACCTGCCCAGGGGCAGCCTTCAGCAGCACGGCCCTGAGCGGCCCCGTTACTCGCACCGTACCGATTTCCTCGACCCGTGGGAAGGTGGATGGTGGCGCTTGCGGGACATTATCGAATACGAAAAGGCCGCCACGTATTCCATTCTCCATCTGACGGCAACGTACCGGAAGAAATTCGCAACCAATTTCTTTACGATGAATAGGGATGCTATTAAAAAAGGAAAAGACGAATCCCCCTACGCCTACATCCTGCCCCCCGAGCAGCACGATCCTAACTCGGCCACCGAGATGCTGAAACGGCTGGATTTCAACGGCATTGCCATCTTTCGGAGTCAGGACGATCTGAAGTATGCCGGTGTGACGTATCCCCAGGGAACCTTCGTCATTCCACTGGCCCAGCCCTGCCGGCCTGCCATCAAGGATCTCCTGGAACCCCAGGTCTATCCCAACATGAAACAATACCCGGACGGACCTCCCACACCCCCCTACGATTTCACGGGCTGGACGCTGCCCCTTCAGATGGGAGTTGAGATTGTCGAAATGAAAACTCCCCTCAGGGCCGACCTCATGCCAGCGGACAGTTACGTGTTCGACCCGGCGAGAGATATCGACGTCGCGGCAGCAGCCTACATAATCGAAAGACGGTACAACAACGCCTATGCAATCGTCAACGAATGGATGAAAAACCAGAAGACGGATGTGTATTGGACAGACGAGAACCTGCGCCACGACCGTGACACATATCCGTCCGGCAGCCTCATCGTGCCCAATCGGGGAGACGCCGCCTCGGTTTTGGAGAAACTGTCCGCCACGTACCACGTCCCTGTTACAGGCATCTCTCAACTGCCCCCTGTAAGAGGAACGCGCGCCCGTCGCCCGCGGCTGGGCATCTACCAGCCCTGGATTACGAGCATGGACGAGGGCTGGACGCGGCTGGTGCTGGACAATTTTCGGTTTGAGCACACGTCCCTCCATAACGAGGACATCCAAGACGGAAAGCTTGCCGACAAATACGATGCCATCATCCTGCCGGACATGGGCACCGAGGCAATCGTTGAAGGCAAGCGGCGCTGGGGAGGAGAGCCATACCTGGGCGTTCCTGAAATGCCCGAAAAATACCGGGGGGGTATCGACAAGAAGGGCGTCGAAGCATTGTTGGCATTCGTCAAGAACGGAGGCACCCTCATCACCATCGGGAGGGCCTGCGACTTTGCCATCGACAAACTCAAGGTTCCCGCCGTAAACGTCCTGAAAGAGGTGAAGCCCAAGGACTACTACGCACCGGGCTCTCTCCTGCGGATCGAGCTGGACAATACCCATCCCCTGGCCCATGGCATGCCGAAGCAAACAGCCATCCGCGTTGCCAACAGCCCGGCCTTCCGGCTCCTCCCGTACAATCGGGAGGTCCATGCCGTGGGCTATTACACCGACGACGATCCTCTCCTCAGCGGCTGGCTCATCGGGTCGGAAAAGCTGGAGGGCCATACCACCCTGGCCGACATCCCCGTCGAGAAAGGAAGGGTCGTCCTGTTCGGGTTTGGCGTGCAGTGCCGCGCCCAGACGTACGGAACGTTTAAGCTCTTGTTCAACGCGATCCTTTCCAGTCGCATCGAGTCCGTAGAGTCGCTTAAGGATGAGATAGAATAGTAGAGGCATTTTTTAAATGCCCTGTTCAATGGAATGTAATTGGAGCAAGAACCGACTTGCTCCGACGATTTGCACACACGTAAAAAAGGATGTGTATCATGTCGCATGAAATCACACTCCTGACAGTCACGGCCGCCTCCATCGGGTTTCTCCATACCGTGCTCGGGCCCGACCATTATCTCCCGTTTATCATGATGGCCCGCGCCAGAAGATGGTCTGTCGTCAAAACGGGTTGGATTACTTTTCTGTGCGGCCTCGGTCACGTGGGCAGTTCCGTTATTATCGGGATCATCGGCGTGGCTCTGGGTATATCCTTGACAAAACTGGAGTCTGTGGAATCCTTCCGCGGCGACATCGCCGCCTGGCTCTTCATCGCCTTCGGCCTGGCCTATTTTATGTGGGGCCTCATCCGCGCCATAAAAAACAAACCCCACACCCACGTCCACGTACACAAAGACGGCGACACCCACATCCATCACCACGACCATGTCCAGGATCATGCTCATACGCATGATGAGAAAAAGAGCATCACACCCTGGGTTCTTTTCACGATATTCGTACTGGGGCCCTGCGAGCCCCTCATCCCTATCCTGATGTACCCCGCCTATAAAGAGAGTCTGGCGGGCGTGATTCTGGTGGCCGGCGTATTCTGTCTGGTGACCGTATTGACCATGCTGGGCATCGTCCTCCTGGCCACACTGGGCGTCAACCTGTTGCCCATCGGCCGGCTGGAGCGGTACACCCACGCCATCGCCGGGGCTATCATTTGTCTCAGCGGCGTGGGCATCGTATTCCTGGGATTTTAATATAATATTAGAAGAGGTTTATCATGAAACATTCCATTCATCGTTTTTTCTGTCGCCGTGTCGTCGCGGGTTTTTTTATCCTGCTGGGTCTCCAGATCTCCTGCACGCAGGAAACATCGTACATCCAGGCCCATTACGATAAAACCGAAGTCATGATCCCCATGCGGGACGGTGTGAAACTTTACACACAGGTGTATACACCCAAAGACCGGTCAGAGAAGGTCCCCATCCTCATCAAACGAACACCGTACTCGGTGGGGTATTACGGTGCCGATGTATTGCCCCAGGAGATTGGCCCCAATAGCCTGTACGCTCCCGAAGGCTTCATCTTCGTGTACCAGGATGTCCGGGGCAAGTTCAAATCCGAGGGTGAGTTCGTTGTCATGAAGCCCCATATCGTTGACAAGAAGGGGCCGGCCGACACCGACGAGAGCAGTGACACCTACGACACCATCGAATGGTTGCTGACCCACATCCCCAACCACAACGGGCGCGTGGGACAGTGGGGTATCTCGTATCCCGGATGGCAGACCGTCATGGGCATGATCGATGCCCACCCGGCCATGAAGGCCTCTTCGCCCCAGGCCTCACCGGCGGACATGTGGATCGGCGACGACTTCCATCACAACGGCGCTTTCCGGTTGATGTACACCTTCGGGTGGCTGTCCAGCAATGCGGCCGTCCGGTCCGGTCCCTCGGAGCAGCGCTCCCGACGGTTCGATTACGGCACACCCGACGGGTATGCGTTCTTCCTGAACCTTGGGCCGGTATCCAACGTCGACGCGAACTACTTCCACAACCGGGTTCCCACATGGAACGCATACATGGAACACGGTGATTACGACGATTACTGGAAAAACCAGAACGTTCTGCAGTGGCTGGATAACATCACCCACCCCATCCTGAACGTGGCAGGCTGGTTCGATGCCGAAGATTTTTACGGCCCCATGTCGATCTACTACACCATCGAGGAGAAGAATCCGGAGAATCAGAGCATTCTGGTCGTCGGCCCCTGGCTACACGGCGGCTGGGCCGGCATGGACGGCGATGCCCTGGGAAACATCCGGTTCGTGCAGAAAACTGGAGAGTATTTCAGGAAGAACGTGGAATTCCCTTTCTTCTTACATTATTTAAAAGACAAAGGAGAATGCCATCTGCCCGAGGCCCTGGTCTTCGAAACAGGATCGAACCGGTGGGTATCCTACGACCGATGGCCACCACGGGAAGCTATCGAGAAAAACCTCTACTTCCATGATGAAGGACGACTTTCTTTCTCGCCGCCCACAGGACCGTCCAATACCTTTGACGAATACATCAGCGATCCCCGGAAGCCCGTGCCCTTCTCCCAGGAAATCCGCACCTCCCAGGGCCATCTCTGGATGGTGGAAGACCAGCGGTTCGCTACCCGACGACCCGATGTCCTTGTCTACCAGACAGACATCCTGACCGAAGACATCGTCGTCTCCGGGCCCGTCATCGCCAGCCTCTTCGTGTCCACCACAGGCACAGATGCCGACTGGGTCGTGAAGCTCATCGACGTCTATCCGGGCGATGCCCCGGACAACAAACCCAACCCGTGCAACGTGCGCATGGGCGACTTTCAGATGCTGGTGGGAGCCGATGTCTTCCGGGGCAAGTACCGAAACAGTTTTGAAAAACCCGAACCCTTCGTTCCGGGAGAGGTGACTTACATCGAATACGACCTGCGGGATAAGTACCACTGCTTCCTCAAGGGCCACCGTATCATGGTCCAGGTTCAGTCCACCTGGTTTCCGGTCATCGACCGGAATCCCCAGACATTCGTAGATATCTATCATGCCAAGGCATCCGACTTTCAAAAGGCCGCACACCGGGTCTATCGTTCGTCACGATACGGTTCCCACCTGAAACTGAAGGTATTGCAGAAATGAAACGGCATTATTATATGGATACCAATCTGGAGGATGAAACGTGCATACGACAACGGATAAAAACAGGACAAGAAAAAAAACGGCATGGCTCCTCTTTATCTTTATCTTTTATCTCAGCAACGCAGCGGGTCAAATAACATCCCAACAGATAATCGACTACATGCAGCAAATCCGGAATGAAAGCGGCGCCCCCGGCATCTCCGTGGCCGTGGCCCATAGGGGTGAAATCGTTTTTAGCGAGGGTCTGGGTTTTGCAGAAATGGACAATCTGACCCAGACTACCGGAAGCACGGTTCACAACATCGCTTCGATATCCAAGACCATGGCAGCCGTGGCTGTGATGCTGCTTGTGGAGCAGGGCAAAGTCAACCTGGACGCTCCCATCCAGACATACGTGCCCTACTTCCCAGAAAAGCCCTGGCCTATCACGGTGAGGCATATTCTCACCCACACATCGGGTATCCGCCATTACCGTGATGGCGAATTCGGAGAGAAGGAGTACAAAGAGAAAATCCATTACGATTCGCTGGAAGCCGGTATCGGGTTCTGGAAGGACGACACCTTGCTTTTCCGGCCAGGCCAGTTCTGGCTCTACTCATCCCATGCCTCGAATTTGATGCAAGGCATTATCGAGACCGTCACCGATATGGGGTTTGAGGAGTACCTAAGAGAGCATGTCTGGCAACCCGCCGGTATGCTCAGCACGCGTTTCGACGTGCCCGAAAGAATCGTCAACAACCGCGGCCGTGGATACATCCGAAACGAAAAGGGCCTTCTCATCAACCCGCCCTACGTCGATGTGAGCTACAAGTATGCGGGCGGAGGCATATTATCCACCGCAGGAGACCTGGTACGATTCGGGATGACCCTGAACCACGGCAAGCTGCTCAAGCCCAGTACGTTACGGATGATGTACGAGGTTCAGGTGGACCCGGTGATGGAGTTCAACCCTGAAGGCGAACCGGTCAAACAATCCCACAAGCAGGCCCTCAGCTGGTTTATCCGCACCGACATTCAGGGCCGAGAATTTCCCAGCCATACGGGCTCGGTAAAAGGGTGCCGTTCCTACCTGTTGAATTATCCCGATGAAGACCTTGTCGTGGCCCTCATCGTTAATATCATACCTTTTGATCCGGTGAAGTATGGAAATACCATCTCACAGTTGTTCCTGCCGTCCGTCGAACCCGGAATCGGTCATCAATAATCACAGGAGGCGAACATGCACATAAAAAAACCATCCTTTGCTTACGCAGGCGTTGTTTTCATCTTAGCGTTCACTGTTAACCTCGGTGCCCAAACCTCTGAACCTGCTGAGCTGTATCCGGCAAAACAGCTCGCCCTGGACTGGTTGAGCCAGCCGAAGATCGTGGAACAATTCGGAAAGATCTCCGATGCCATCTGGTCGTATGCCGAATTGGGGTTGCAGGAGTATAAATCCTCCAACCTCCTCGCGGAAACATTAAAGAAGGCCGACTTTGAGGTAGAAATAGGACTGGCCGGCATGCCCACGTGTTTCGTGGCAACCTACGGGTCCGGGAAACCGATCATCGGTATTCTGGGCGAGTACGACGCCCTGCCCATGCTCTCTCAGAAAGGACGCGTCCCTGAGCAGGATCCCCTGGTCAAGGGAGCGCCCGGCCACGGCTGCGGGCACAATGCCATGTGCACGGCTGCCTCGGCGGCGGCCATTGCCGTGAAGGAAGCCATGGACAAGTATGATATCGAAGGAACCATTAAGGTCTTCGGCTCTCCCGCCGAGGAGACGGTCATCAGCCGTCCTCATATGATTCGAGCCGGGCTGTTCGATGGCGTGGACGCCGTTATCGACAACCATGCCAGCAGCAAGTTCGGAACGAGCTACGGTGTTGGTGGGAATGCCCTCATCTCGGCCATCTTCACGTTCCAGGGAAAGACGGCCCACAGTGCCGGCGCTCCGTGGGAAGGCCGAAGCGCCCTGGACGCCGTAGAGCTGATGAACGTTGCCACCAACTATCTGCGAGAGCATCTGTTCTACACGTATCGTCTCCACTACGTTATCATCGAAGGGGGCGAAGCGCCCAACGTCGTGCCCGACAAGGCCAGTGTCTGGTATTATGTGCGGAACAGTGATGATAGAATCGAGGAAATGTACGAACGTGTGGTCAACTGCGCAAAGGCCGCTGCCCTGGCCACGGATACTGAACTGATCGACATCCGTGTGATCGCCGCCATACATCAGCGTCACGCCAACAAGGCGGCCGCCGAACTGTTCCATCGCAACATCACGCTGGTCGGTGTGCCCGAATGGACAGATGAGGAACAAGCCTT
>CAZTKR010000065.1:0-16121 GCA_964614115.1 uncultured bacterium
ATTCGGAGGATGCGTACTCACTCTCCTCTTCGTAGTCTTCCATGTCCGGCCGATTGTCTTCATCGGAGACAGAAAAACCCAAGGCTTCTTCCGTGGAATAAGGTTTTGCTTGACTGCACTTTACACAATGACGCGTCTCAGGAAGAATCTCCAAGCGCTCCCGGGGTATTACAGAGCCACAGATTTCACACGTCACCTTGCTCTTCATGGTGCCATCCCTCCGCATGTGTCTTTTCATCCACGATTCTTTTGAACTTTACGATGCATGGTCGAGTTTTGTTCCAGTAAAAATGAAACCCCCTCAAGTCAACTCACTTTTCCATCGGGCCTTCATCATTCATCGATGAAAATTGCAATTACCATACCAACATTTCAATGTTATGCATGACTGAATCCGATGACCGAATAACAGTCGATGGGATTGGATAAAATCAATCCACCCGGCGGTAGAGGATGATTTTAGTAGCATCACGCTTCTCAATACAAACTAATAATAACAAGTACTTACATGCATCTGTAATCGTCATACACCATATAAAATGATTTGGCATAACAATTGCGATAGCCTTCAATAGAAATCGAATGGTTCTTTTCCGTGGGCAATGAAGGTTGGGTTTTATTGATCGGATGAAACAAGGGGTGGAAAAAAGGGCCGATAAAAAAAGGCTCAACCGCGGGGAAGACGATAAAAAAAATTAGAAAATCATTTCCTCTATCATCTCTACTCCTCCGAAGGTCGCTGGATCGGGTGCTTCAGCGGCCTTTTATATTTTGATGCGGGAACGCTTCCAGCTTTCAAGGAAAATCCTGCACCCAGTTTCTCCTTGACAACCGCCGAGGGAATATTTAACTTGTGATAGGATTGGATGAAAATTGGGTATTCCCATGGTTATCACGCTGCTTACAGACTTTGGCTTAACCGACCCCTATGTGGGATCGATGAAAGGCGTTATCCTGTCCGTTCATCCGGACATCCATATCATCGACATCACCCACGGTATAACACCCCAAAATGTGGACGAGGCAGCCTTTGTCCTGAAGAACGCGTACGCCTATTTTCCAGAGGATACAGTACATGTGGTGGTCGTAGACCCGGGCGTGGGGACTCTGCGGGCGGTTCTCGCCGTTCAGATGGATCGATACGTGTTCCTGGCGCCCGATAACGGCGTACTCAAATACATTTTTCACGATAAGCCGGATTGCCGGGTTTTTCGAGTAACGAATACGTCCTATTTCTCCGAGCATGTCAGTCGTACCTTCCACGGGAGAGACATTTTTGCCCCCGTCGCGGCCCATATTGCCCGGGGATTGGCTCCCGAAAAACTGGGAGAGCCCTTCCACGATTACATCAAAGGAAGCGTGAAAAAACCGGTCCTGGGAACAGACGAAATCTCTGGAGATATTCTCTACATCGATACATTCGGAAACGCTGTCTCGAACATCGACGAATCGCTGCTCGCGGGCCGAGAGATCAAAGAGATTCGCATCAAAGGACATACATTCCATACGCTCAGCGAAACGTATAACGATGTTTCCGCGGGTAAACCTCTGGCCCTGATCGGTAGCAGCGGAACAGTGGAAATCTCCGTGAATCAGGGCTATGCGATTGAAAAATTGAATCTACGGACGGGTGACCGGGTGATCGTCACTTTCGAATAGATCGGAGCCCCTGATGGACAAGGAATCCTTCCCGCGTTTCACATACGGTAGAGTAGATCACGACGATGCCGGTTGGACGGTCATCCCACAGAAGAAGCAGAACATCAAACTCCATGTTCTCCTGTTTGTGCTGACGATAGGTACGACATATATGGTCGCCCTGGGTGACGGTCCGTTGGGGGCCCTGTGGTATTCCCTGGGCATCATCACCATTCTTCTCACCCATGAGATGGGCCACTATGTCATGGCGAAAAGACACGGTATTCCCGCGACGCTCCCCTACTTCATTCCCATACCCTTGCCTCCCTTCGGAACGATGGGAGCCATCATCAAGATGGAAGGCCGAATTCCCGACCGTCGTGCCCTGTTCGACGTGGGTGTGGCAGGCCCCCTGGCCGGTCTGGTGATGATCATCCCGGCCATTGTCATTGGCCTGAGGCTTTCACCCGTTGTCGAATTGAACGCCCTGGGAAACGACACCATCACCCTGGGAGACTCTCTCCTTTTTTCCTTCCTGGCACGTATCTCCATCGGCTCTCTCCTGCCGGGTCAGGACGTCGTCCTTCACCCTCTTGCCTTCGCCGGATGGGTCGGCCTCCTGGTCACGGCCCTGAACCTACTGCCCGTGGGACAACTCGACGGCGGTCACATCATGTATGCTCTGTTCTGGAAACGGAGTAAAATTCTTTCCACGATTTTTTATGCCATTTTCCTCTTCATCTGTCTGTTTTATTATGTGGGATGGTTTCTCTTCGTCATCGTACTCGCCTTTGTCCGACGACATCCGCCCACGACAAACGACGGCCTTCCCCTGGACACGAAACGGAAAGTATTGGGCATATTTGCTCTGATTGTCTTTATACTGGCCTTCACGCCCGTCCCATTCGGATTTGGGGAAGGCTTAATTCCCATGCTGATAAAACAATTCCGGCCATGAAATCGGCAAAAAAAATCACGGGGCTTGGGGAAGTCCTCTGGGACCTCTACCCCGACGAGAAACATCTGGGAGGGGCCCCGGCCAACGTCGCTATTCACGCCCACCGATTGGGGGCCCAGGGATTTGTTGCCAGTGCCGTCGGGCATAACAGCCTGGGGGATGACATAGTCGGAACCTTGAAAAAACAGGGACTCTCGACGTTTGCCATTCAACGATGTCGAACGCATCCCACAGGAACTGTTCGTGTCAGGCTGGATGAGAACGGCGTGCCCCAATTTCGATGTTCCCGGGATACGGCCTTCGATCACATCCATTGGAACGGAGAGTTGGAAAAACTATCCCACGAAACCGACGCTGTCGTCGTCGGGACATTGGCCCAGCGGAATCCTACTTCACGCAGGACGGTTCAACGGTTCCTCGCCGTAACTTCCGGCATAACCGTATTCGACGTGAACTTTCGTGAGTGGAACGAGACAACCAGACGGACGATTCTGGAAACCCTGTTCCATACAGATATACTCAAGCTGAATGAAAACGAATTGCACCAGATGAAAAGTGCCTTCCGAAAAAATAAATTGGGACTCGTGCCTTTTCTCGACTGGCTTATTAAAAACCATCGTTTAAAACTCATCGCACTTTCATTGGGGGCCAAGGGATGCATTCTTTCCGACGGCTCGGATCATGTGCTCTCACCCGGCATTATCGTCGAACCCGTGGATACAACGGGCTGCGGCGACGGTTTCGTCGCAGGAGTCATCGTAAAATACCTGGAACACGCTTCCTTGGAGGATACGACAGAATTTGCCAATTACTTGGGGGCCTTCCTGGCCACACGAAAAGGGGCAACACCCGTGTATGCCCTCCATGATGTCGTGGAATTTCGAAAGACACATTCGGATAGAACGGACATACAATTATAATACAGAGTCAAAATGAGGTTACTCTCGAGTCATCCCGAAGAGATTATCGAAAATTTACGGATGATGGGATGAGCCATAATTGCATGAATTTCTGGTGCCGGTCTATCTCCATCCGGCATTTTCCCTTGTTTTGTTGAGTGCGGGTTGCTATATTCTACGGAATTTTTCATGAGCTCTTTGATGAAATATCTGCCAGGGGAGAGAACTCTTTAGAACGGGGAGCGTTCAAATAGGAAGACGATGAAAATCGGTGTGTATCAGTTCGCCCCGGAATTCGGGGAGAAGGAGAAAAATCTTAAGAGGATCGAGGATGCCACGCTTCAGACGGACGCGGACATGGTCGTGTTGCCCGAACTCTGCTGCACAGGATACCAATTCATCTCCCAGGAAGAAGTGGAATCGCTTTGCGAGCCCGTTCCCCAAGGCAGAACCGTGCAACGATTCATCGACATCGCCCGAAGAAAAAACCTCCACATCGTAGCGGGATTGGGTGAAAAGGCCGGCGGCGTCTTTTACAATTCGGCCGTGCTGGTGGGTCCCCGAGGATTCATCGGAAAATACAGGAAAGTCCATCTCTTCTGGGACGAATACGACTGGTTCCAGCCTGGAGACATGGGCTATCGGGTGTGGGACATCGGATCAGTCAAGATCGGCCTGATGATCTGCTACGACTGGATATATCCCGAGGCGGCCCGCTCGTTGGCTCTCCAGGGAGCCCAACTCATCTGCATGCCGACGAATCTGGTCCTCCCTTACTGCCAGGACGCCATGATCACACGATCCATCGAGAACCGTGTCTTTACCGTCACAGCCAACCGCATCGGCAGCGAAGAAAGAGGCAGTAAAAATAAGCTGACCTTCACCGGGGGCAGCCAGATCGTCGATCCCCAGGGGGTGATCCTGTTCCGATTGGGCAAAGAAGTCGAATCCATCCAGGAAGTCGAGATCGATCCGAACCGGGCTCGCGACAAACAGATCACGCCGAGGAATCATCTATGGAAAGATTTGAGACCGGATCAATATGCTGAAGAATCACCAGAGGATGTCACACGGAAATGATCGATCGGTCGTGGATTTGGACGAAGGCATATCATGGTCTGCCGGCAGTAAATCGAAAATGGGATAAACGGTTAAGATACCGTAATGGTGGATAATGCACCCGACAGTTTATTCAAGGATGAGAAGTATTTTTTTCATGAGCTCATCCATCGGTTAATGGTGACAAGAATAATATAGAGGTTCGTCATGGCCCAATCATGGACCGGGCCGCTGGAAAAAGTCGATGATTTTCGTTGGCTTATTCCAAAGTCCTATCAGAGAGGCATGCACGTGCCGGGACTGATCTATGCTGACGAGGCCATGCTGAAACTCGTCCGGCAAGACCAGGCGCCCCAGCAGGTGGCCAACGTAGCGCATCTGCCCGGCCTGCTGCGTTATTCCATGGCCATGCCCGATATCCACTGGGGATACGGCTTTCCCATCGGGGGCGTGGCCGGTGTCGACGCCCAAGAAGGCGTGATCTCTCCCGGCGGTGTGGGCTACGACATCAACTGCGGTGTACGGCTGGTGCGTACAAATTTGACGCGAGCCGATATTCAAGATCACGTGCAACAGCTCGTCGACAGGCTCTTCCAGAACATTCCCTGCGGTGTGGGATCGAAAGGAAAACTGAAGCTGTCTCATAAAGAGGAGCGTGCCGTTCTCCGTGACGGCGCATCCTGGGCGATAAAGCAGGGTTACGGCTGGAACGAAGACGTGGAACACACCGAGCAGAATGGCTGCCTTCTGGGAGCCGAGCCCGACACCCTCTCTCCCCGGGCCCTGGAACGGGGCAGACCACAACTAGGCACGCTGGGCTCGGGCAACCACTTTCTTGAGATACAAGAAGTGGACGCCGTGTACGACGAGGAGGCTGCTCGAGTCTTCGGCCTGGAAAAGGGGCAGATCACGGTCATGATTCATACGGGCTCTCGCGGCCTTGGCTACCAGGTATGCGACGATAACCTCGACCGCATGGTCCGGGCCATGACCCGGTACAAGATTTCCGTTCCCGACAAGCAGCTGGCCTGCGCTCCGGTCACCTCGCCGGAGGGAAGGCAATACTTTGCCGGCATGGCTGCCGCAGCCAACTATGCCTGGACCAACCGCCAGGTCATCCTCCACTGGGTCCGGGAGACGTTCGAGCAAATCCTACGGCAGCCAGCCGAAAGACTGGGCATGCACATGGTGTACGACGTGGCCCACAACATCGCCAAATTCGAAGATCATATCGTGGAGGGAAAACAGAGGAAGGTGGTCGTTCACCGCAAGGGTGCCACCCGCGCCTTTGCGCCCGGGCATCCCGATATTCCTGAAAAATACCGGCCCGTCGGTCAGCCCGTCTTGATCCCCGGTGATATGGGTACGGCATCGTATGTCCTGGTGGGAACCCAGATGGCCATGGAGGAAAGCTTCGGGTCCACCTGCCACGGTGCAGGCAGGGTGATGAGCCGTCACGCGGCCATCAGAAAACTCAAGGGACGGTCGATTCAGAAGGAAATGGAGAGTCATGGCATCCTCGTCCGAAGCCGGGGACGGAACACCCTGTACGAAGAAGCCTCGGAAGCCTACAAAGACATCGACCGTGTCGTGGATATCGTCCACGGTGCAGGGCTCTCCAAAAAAGTCGTCAGGATGAGGCCACTGGGCGTAGTGAAAGGATAATAAAGGGATTCACGAATGGGTATATGGACGGTTTGTGTTTATTAACGATGACGTTTTTTACTCGCGGTATTTAACGACGAATCCCGAAACACCTATTTCGTTATAATAGACCGAATCCTATGATGATATCAGAATATTATCAATAAACCTCAGGACGCGGGAGTTCTCATGCAGTTCATGACCAAATCACAAAGACGCATCACCATCAATATCACTTCGCTCATCGACGTGCTCTTCCTGCTGCTGATCTTTTTCATCGTTTCATCCACATTCCTGGAACAGCCGGGCATGAAACTCGACCTGCCCAAGACCACCCGGAAGGAAGCCCTCCGCATCGAGGGGTACACGCTTTTTATCATGTCCGATGAATCGATGTACATCAACGAAGAGCCCGTGGCCATGGAACAGTTACCCGATGAACTGAAGGCCATCGCTCCCGAGCTGGAGGAACGGGGATTGATCCTGAAGGCCGACGAGAATGTCCGGTACGGTCTCGTCGTGGAAGTCATGGATATCGCAAAGGGCAGCGGTATTCAGAAGCTCGTCGTAGCCACCAGGATGAAAGAAGAGGAATCATCATAAATTGGCAGAGATTGAGGAGAGGGCCGATGGGAATCCTGTGGATGCCAAACCGACGATCCTCGACACACGAATTTTACACATCATGATTTAATCATCAACGATTCAACCAAACAGGTAGCACGACGATGCAGGTTTTGAACACCATTAAAGCCATGCAGGCCGAAGCCGAAAGGGTACGGCAGGAGGGTCGAACCATCGGTTTCGTGCCGACCATGGGATTTCTCCACGAAGGCCATTTGAGTCTGATTCGCATTGCCAGAGAGCATGCCGATGTGGTGGTCGTATCCATTTTTGTGAATCCCACACAGTTCGGACCCAGCGAGGACCTGAATGCGTATCCCCAGGATTTTCCAAGAGACGAACGGTTGGCCGAAGAAGCGGGGAGCGATATCATTTTTTATCCGCCCGTTGAGGAGATATATCCGGCGGGCTACCTAACTTATGTCCATGTGAACGAGATTACAGAGACTCTCTGCGGCGCCTCACGGCCCGTCCATTTTCAGGGGGTAACGACGATCTGCGCCAAGCTCTTCCATATCGTTAAACCCCACGTCGCCGTGTTCGGCCAGAAAGATGCCCAGCAGGCCGTGGTCATCCAGCGCATGGTCAAGGACCTGGATTTTGACATGGAAATCATCGTGGGCCCCATCGTCCGGGAAGAGGATGGCCTGGCCATGAGCTCCAGGAACACCTACCTGTCACCCCAAGAGCGACAGGATGCTCTCTGCTTGAACCAAGCCCTTCGACTGGCCGAATCCCTCATTCTACAAAAAGAAGAGCGCCGTTCGGAGGCCATCGTCAAAGCCATACGGGGCCACATCGAAGGAAAGGACAGTAACCGTATCGACTACATCGGTATTGTCCATCCGGAGACGCTGAGACCTCTGGAAAAAATCGAGGATAGAGCCCTCATAGCCCTGGCCGTGTTCGTGGGTAACACGAGGCTCATCGATAATGTGATCGTGGAGATATCGTGAGAACGTCTGCGTCAGCTAATGTTCATCCAAAGAGACGGAAAACAGCATCATTCATATACGAGTAAACCTTCGCCGCCAACCATCATCCTTAAATATTCACGTGAATTGTGATCATCGTCTCAAGGCTGCCTTGGAAAAAATATAGTCAGGAATATCCACGTCAAACTGAATCGTATCGACGATGAACTCCGTACCTTCTCCGGTCTTCAGCATATCCTTGAATATCATCCGCTTGGGATACCAACGATCATCGATCCAGGTGATATCCTTCATCTCGAGACGTTTAAGGAGTTTCCCGCTCTTTGCCAGTAATTCCTGTTTTAGGGGGACTCTCCGCTCCTGGTCGACCCATATCTTACGGAAATGATAGGCTACATCCTTCGTCCTGGCCGTCAGTTCCAGCAACCAGCATTCGCGACCCTCTACATCCTCCGTATCCGTGACCACAGCATCGTACTGATTCGTCAGCTTCGGGTCTTCCATCATGTCTTCATAAGACAAATCCGAGCCCATCACGGACTGACGGAGCATGTGGCCTGAAATCTGAATCGTCCGGTCGGTGGAGGGCGAGTACATCCACAGGTTATCCTCCAGTTTCAGCATCTTGGTTCCCTTCTCCCGAGCCGGTGCCAGGTACTCGGTGAACGATTTTTCCGTGCCTTGAACCCACGACTGAGACTCGATGGTTCGGCTGCTCCGCCGCCCGTGGATAACCATCTTGGACGTTACAATTCGATTTCGGGACGACAGGTTATGATCAATGTCGTTTAAAATGTCATTACCGTCAGGATATTGACCCAAAGCCATTCCATAAAAACATACCAAAGCGCATGTGACTATTTTATTTTTCATAACGGATACTCCTTGTTTGGATAGCATGCGAGGCCCGATGTTGACGGCTCCACGTCCGAGTCCTGGTCGAACTTACACTTCCAACTCCTTGAATAGTTGTGCGGTCTTTCGCCTGTAAATGCCGATACCCGAGAGTCCCGTACCCAACACCGTCGAAACAAGACCTGGAAAGAGTCCGAGGTAATACGCTTCCGGTGTGATACGCGCACGAAACGTATTCGGGAGCATCATCGTTGCGTTCTTGAAAAAAGAGCCTGCATTGATACCGTACGTCTGGAGTAGATACGATATCCCGAGTCCGACAGCCGTTCCCACCAGTGCCCCAAAAATCCCGATGAGCAGCGACTCGGCAATCATCAAACGATACACGTGACCCTTAAATTCACCGATGGCCAATCGGAGACCGACTTCTCCGTAACGCCTCAAACCACCGATAAGCCCGGCATTCCACAGGACGATGGACATGACCAGAACAAAAACCGTCACCACGATCCCCGATACCGAATCTATATAGTCTATCATACTCGCCAAATCGTTTTGTTCCGGCAGCCGCAGCATGACGGGGGCAAACTCGTCCTGAGTATCGGCATACTTGGCATTAAAGGAAGCTTGGACACGCTCGGCTTTCTGATTTTGATACATGTCGCTTTTAAGATAGCCCAGGATCTCTCCTGTTGCATCCTGCATATCCAGGGCCATCTGGGCATTGGATATATCGACGATCATCGCTCCCCGGTCCATGGCGTTTACGCCAAATACCACAGTCCCGGCAACCGTGAAATTCTGTATCGCCAAACTCCCGTACATCGTCGAACTCAGGAGTGTGGCCGTTTCTCCGGGATTCACACCCAGTTTCTGTGCAAAACTATCACCGATGAGAATCTCACCCGGTATTTGAGGCATACGTCCCCGAACGACGGCTTTCTGAATATTCAGTCTGTCGATTTCTGTCGTCTCTTTCGACAGAAGATCCACGGCCAAGCCGACAGCCGGCCCCTGTGCCTTGGTCTCGCCGACATCATCGGGAACATCCAAGAGTCCGCCAAAACGGATTCGTTTAACCCATTCCATGTCGGGATAATCGCGCCTTAATTCTTCCATCAGTCCATCGACACCCACCAATGCCAGATCGTTGGGAATTTGATCGACATTCTCGGCATAGGCCCGGCTCATGACCTTCACGTGTCCGGTCAAGAACTTGGCATTAAAATCCACCATATCCCCCATGATTCCCTTGACCCAGCAATTAAGTAAAACGGTGAGCATCACGCCCAGCACCACGACCAAAGCAGGAAATAAGCTTCGGTGCTTATCCCGAATGAGTCCTTTCAGTAGAAATTTGATCATCGTCCATTCCCTATGGTTTGGTTGATCTATTGTATTTTTCCCCGTATCGCATCCGTCGGTTTCATCTTTGAGATGCGTCTTGCCGGCAGATAACTCACAATCGTCGCGCAGAGAAACACGAACAGAACCGTACTCAGGACAAGGCCCAGACTGTATTTGGGGAAAATCTTTTCGGCAATGGAAAGTCCGTAATCATCCACGGCCTCCGGCATCTTAAAGCCATGCACGGCCTGGATGGAAAGTAGAGGAATGCCGTATATCGCGGCCAGGATGGCGGCCAGGATAGCATGCATTGCCCCCTCAATCGTAAACAGACGGATCACCTGTCCCCGCGTCATACCCAAGGCGATATCCGTCCCGATCTCCTTCTGGCGTCGGAACACGGACAAGACTTGCGTATCGAAGATAGCCAGTAGGGCCAGCAAGAGTAGAATGATGTAAAGCACCGACCCGCCTACGGTTTTGCTTCTGATAATCTCATCGAGATCTGCCAGTAAGAATTTTTGATCTTTGGCGATCCATCCCGTCACACTGTCTGTAATCGAACCGTTCTTATTCGTAACCACGATGGTCGCCTCTTCCGGCATCTGGAGCATAGATCGCAGCCGTTCCAGGGGAATCCATACCTGCCCGTTGTCCACGGAAGGCACCGTCGTCTTGAATATACCCACGATTGTTACATCGGCTGCATCGAACGTCCCGTGGGCGTCGCGCCACCTGACCGTGACATAGTCTCCGATCTTCAGCTTCGTGCTGGTAGCCATCCGTGTCCCGATGATGGCCGCGATTTCCTCATCCTCCTGATTTAAAAGGGAGGAGGGAAGCTGTAGGACCTCCTGCCCAGGATCGATGCCTTTCAGCAGTGCACTTTGGATTCTGCCTTCGGGATAGATAGTTGCCTGAGCGATAAGAATCGGCGTGTACAAGCCCTCATCGATCCGCATCTGTAGCGCCTGGGGGAGCGTTCCGTGACTGTCGGTAATGGAGAACGGATCGTACGGATCGTATGCCTCATGCCAGTACTGTCCGCCTCCAATGTCCCAATCGATCATATCACGCCGAGCCTGATGGTTCCAGCCTTCCAGGATTCCCTTATGCCAGATAATCACGACGAAGGAGAGAGACAGAACGAAGACGTTCAGCCACGTCCGTAATCCGGCCCCGATGAGATTCCGATATGCAAGTTTTAACGCAATCATGACACCCCCTGATATTAATAGTTTATCTTTCCCCGAATAGCGTCGGTCGGCTTCATTCTCGTGATTCTTCTCGTGGGAGCGAAACTCACGATGGTGACAGCCGTCATGATGAACAACGTGGTGCCCACGACTAAACCGATACTGTACGCGGGAAAAATCTTATCTGCAATAGCAACGCCAAAGTTATCCGCTGCCTGCGGAAGAGCAAGCCCTTTCATGGCACCCAGAGTTAACAGGGGCACGCCGTACACGGCTGCCAACAGGGCTGCCAGGATGCCGTGCATGGCGCCTTCAATGGTAAACAGTCGAACCACTTGGCTCCGTGTCATGCCCAGTGCCATATGCGTCCCGATTTCTTTCTGACGGCGAAAGATGGAGATGACCTGCGTGTCGAATATGGCCACCAAGGCCAGACACAACAGTAAAAAGTAAAGGACAGAAGCCGCCACGTTCCTCGTTCTCACAAGATCGATGATGGGTTTTAGCAGGAGATCGGGATTCTGGAAAGGCCAGCCGGCAACCGGGAGGAAGGCATCCGCATTCTTATCCAAAACGAAAATCGTGGCATGATCCGGCGTGTACAGCATGTTTTGAAGCCGCTTAAGAGGAATCCATAATTGGCCCTGATCCACGGAGGCCACGGTCGTCTTCATAATTTGAACGATCTTGGCCTCTGCTGCGTCGAACGTTCCGTCCTTATCCCGCCATCGTACCGTGACGACATCCCCCACATTCAGCTGCGTGCCTCGTGCCATTCGCGTGCCTATAACGGCGGGAATTTCATCCATCTCGGCTTCGAGAACTCGGGATGGGATGCGCAGGATGCTTTGCCGGGGATCGATACCCTTGAGCAGAATACTCTGCATCCTGCCTTCGGGATAAATCGTCGCCTGGGCCATGAGGATGGGCGTGGCCTTCCCCTCGCGGACGCTTTGGTATAGCCCGACTGGTACGGGGCCGTGGCTGTCGTCGAGGGTGAAGGGATCGTAGGGATCGTATGCCTCATGCCAGTACTGACCCCCGCCGATTTCCCAGGCCATGGTATCGCGAAAAGCCTGCCGTTTCCATCCGTCCACGAGACCCTGAAGGTAAATAACAATAACGAAAGAGAGGGACAGTATGAAGACATTCAGCCAAGTCCGCAGTCCGGCACCGACAAGATTGCGGTATGCCAACTTCATTGCGATCATGGCATTCTCACTTTTTCACTTTCTTGAAAATTTCGTCTTTCACCACCCTGCCGTCGTCCAACGAAATCTTACGGTGCAGATACTGAATCACCTTCTCATCATGGGTGGCAAAGAGAAACGTGGTTTCAAGATCGGCGTTGAGTTTCTCCATCGTTTGCAGAATGTGATGGGAATTCTCGGCATCCAGGTTTGCCGTCGGCTCGTCGGCCAGGACGATCTCCGGTTTCTTCACCACGGCCCTGGCAATAGCCACACGCTGGCATTCTCCTCCCGAGAGCTGATCGGGCTTTGATTTGAACCGACCGGCAAGACCGACCCATTCCAGTGCATCCATCACCGCCTTTTTTCTCTCTCCGGCGGGTATTTTCTGCAAGAGCAAGGGGAACTCCACATTCTCAAACACGGAATAAACCGGCAGTAGATTGAACGTCTGGAAGATGAATCCGATGTGCTTGTTCCGCAGCTCGGCCGCTCTTTTATGTGAAAGCTTTTCTATTTTCTCCCCCAGCACTTCCACACTGCCCTCTGTAGGGCTGTCCAGCGACCCGACGATATTGAGCAGGGTTGTCTTGCCCGACCCGCTGGGTCCTACCAGGCCGGCAAACTCACCTCGCTTGAACGTCAGGTTCACCTGATCGAGTGCGGTTAAATACGTCAGTCCCATGGGGTACTTCTTCACCAGATCTTTGGTTGTAATCAAATAAGCATTCTCCATAGGGTAACTCCCAATAACTTGATTGTAAACGTTCCTAGTGATTAAAGACCACCATCAGTTGAAATCCCTTGCCCGCAAAAAGGTTGTTTTCCGTGAGATTCTGGTAGATCTGAAACTGCTCCGGGTTCCAGAATCCCATCCCGTAAATACTCCAACGGTCGTACGTCCGTTGCCAGCGGATGAACCGATACCAGTCGTGGTTCTCCCAGTCGTAGTAGACCATACCCATCACACTGTCCAGGAATCCGATGGGGTAATTCAAGGAGAGGGCGGAAAACTCGAATCCCTCACCCTTTCCCAACGCTTTTTCAGCAATGTCATACCAGAAATGTTCATACAGGACATGGAGGCCGTTGCCCAGCCCAAACGTGTAGTCGATACCCAGGTTGATGGAACGCTGATACTCGTAGGGAATACCGACGATATCCTGATGGATGAGTGCCCCTTCTGCCCAGACTCCGACCGTGACATCCCACTTACCGTCCAGACCGATTCGGTCTTCGTGGACGATATCCAGATCGATAAAATTTCCGACCAGGGCAGGATCGAGATCGGGCATGCCGGCAAGGGAAAGCACCTGAGCCACGCCCCTTTCCAGGTCGATCCGTCGATGATGGTACGACACGGCGATTTCTCCCTTCGGCACGGGATACTGAATACGTCCTCCGTATTCCACGGACGCGTCGTAGGTGGGTATCAGTTCCCAGCCTTTGGTTTCGTCGTTCCCGTACAATCCCCACAGCCAGATGTTGGCGTTGTTGAGAAAATAAGTCCGCAGGAGCACTCCATACACGCCGTCGGTGAGCTGCAGCGGGTCTCTGGGATCGATGCGGTCGAACCACATCAGCGGCCGAAGGAGCGATGCCGAACCGAAATTGATCTTCTGCAGGCCGATCCGGGCCTCGAACCGCGATGAAGAGAACCGAATCCACATTCGGTAGGGCTTGACCTTGCCGTCCTTTTCCACATCATCCAGGCGATGGAAAAGACCCGACCCGTAAGCATTGATGGAGACCTCGGCGTCCAGGGAAAACCGGCCGGACAAAGGTTGATGAACCGACAGCTCGGGAATGTAGCGAAGCCCCCATTGGGTATCAGTCAATTGAACATCGGTGATGGTGAGCCATGTCAACGCTTGACCGCGAAAATCGCATGTCTGGGGAAAAATCCTGGATTGTGTTAAAACACAAACCAGACAGATGAGTATTTTAATCCGTGGAGACAGCATGTTCTTCAGAACTCTCCCTCTGTTCTGGGCAATATACCGTAGAACAAAAAATTCATCAATTCGGCGGTCAGTTCCTTGGGCGACTCGTACAATCGTACCAGATTATCATCATACACCATCTCTATCATCCGGTTCATGATATAGACGATAAATTCAGGATTCAGGTCGGATCGGACCGATCCGTCTCTCTGTGCCTCCCGGAGATGGTTCAGAAAGAGCATCATTCGTTCTTGAACCATCCGTTGATACCATTCGGCGATCTCCGGTTCGGCATTTTTCACGAAATCTTTTATGAATTCCGTGGTCAGCCCTTCGGTTTGGTCGAGTTTCATGTGAATGATCTGCTTTACTTTTTCAGAATACGGAACATCCTGCTCCATTATCCCGTTGTACCGATTCAATGCCTGCTGAGCGATCTGGTTTAGTATAAACTTGACCAATTCGGTTTTGTTCCTGAAGTGTTTATAGAACGTCATCTTGCTCACACCGGCCTCACGGCAGACTTCTTCGATGGATACGCGACGGGTACCGAATCGTGCGAATAGGTTCCTGGCCGTGGATACGATTTTTTGAAATTTTGGATTCTCTGTTTCTTGCATGACTACTTACGACTTATACGATTCATGTTCGATTATACGATTTATATCCTTTCTTACTATTATCGTACGTAAAGTACAACATAAATGTTTCAAATGCAAGCAATTTTTTAAAAGGCGGATCAGCGTTTTGACAAGTGTGAAAAAGAGGTCATCGTCCACAGACGTGCTTTTTGTGGATCGCTCGTATCGGGGATTCTCGAAACAGGACAGAGCACCGTCGGGATTCAGCAGTGTTGCCACATAGACGATTCGTTTCTCCATAAGCGATGTCACTTTTTCGTCCGACCCGTATCGCTCCAGGAGTGTTTCGATGAGCATCAGAGCCGCTTCTGTACCGATGAGGTGTACGCCCTCAACATTGGCGGACACGAATACAGCCGGCCGCCAGTCGGGATCCCCACTGCCCTCGGGCTGAGCGGCGATACGCAGGACAACCAGGTCCTGACCGCCGGCACTCTTTCCAATGGTGATCGGTTGAGCAAGTTCGGGATACTGGGAAGACCAGGACGTCAGCAGAGGCACGATCTCATCGGGCCGGTGATACTCCTCAAACTGCGGTCCACGCTGCGCCATGATCCACATCGGACAGATAAAAACGATTAAAAAGAAAATGGGATAAAACGGACGGAAAGTCAATTGCATATTATCAGATCTCGCTTGACCGTTTTTAGTATTCGGTTTATCTTTGGTCAAGGAGGTCTTTTAATGACAAAAGCCCAAAGAGAGATCAAGTTAAAGCTAAACGTACTCAATCATACAAAAGCATTAAAAAATGTTGCTCTAACCTGTAGACGCTTTGGTATTTCACGTTCATCTTTTTATGTTTGGAAGACCCGATATGAAAATTTTGGTGAAGCTGGATTGATTAATAAAAAGCCAATACGCATTTATCATCCAGCTCGTATTGCTCCTGAGATCCATGAAATAGTCATTCATCTGAGGGAAAAATATTACCTGGGACCAAACCGAATCTTTATGTATTTACAGAGATATCGTCCCGAGATAAAAGTGTCTGCCAGTAGTATTTACCGTATTCTGAAGCGCAATGGATTAAGTCGACTGCCAAGAAACGCTAAAAGACGTGCACTAACGACTAAAAGATATCAAAAACAGATTCCTAGACATCATATTCAGGTTGATGTTAAGTTTCTGTCTTTTAAAAGCAAAGAAGGCAGAAAAATCAAACGTTTTCAATACACCGCCATTGATGATG
>CAZTKR010000066.1:0-16054 GCA_964614115.1 uncultured bacterium
GTTTTGGGAATGATAGCGGCCCTGTGTATCATCTATCTTGCATTGCCGGCCTTCAACCATCTCACGGGTAAGGAGATCACGTTCGATGTACTGGAAAACGGATTTTTCTGGCTCGGCCTGATGGGTTTAGTCCTTTTTACAGGATTGGTGGCCGGAAGCTACCCTGCGTTTTATTTATCTGCGTTTCAGCCCGCGCCCATACTTAAGGGCAAGAAGGTCAGGGGTGTCGGCCGGTTCAGTCTTCGAAAATGGCTCGTGGTCGTTCAATTTTTCATTTCCATCTTTTTAATCACGGGTACGATTGTCGTGTTGAATCAATTAGACTACATGAAGCATCAGAATTTGGGTTTCGACAAGGAACAAATCCTCGTCCTCCGGGTGAAAGGCCGAGGCGTTAGGGAGCAATTTGCGTCGTTTAAGAATGCGTTGAAACAAAATCCGAAGATACTCGACGTCACGACGTCAACGGGTATTCCGGGCGAGGTGGATTATATCCTTTCCGTCTATCAGGAAGGAAAACCCATGAGTGAAGCCCATAGTTACGATATCATTTACGCTGATTATGATTTTGTGAGCACGTATGGCATGGAGATTGTCCGAGGAAGGAATTTTTCAAAACGCTTTGCCACGGACACGGCCGGTGTATTTCTCCTGAATATGACGGCTGCTGAGAAGCTGGGATGGGGATACGACGCCGTCGGTCGGAAGATCGGGTTTACCGAAGAAAGCATGGGCCCGATCGTGGGTCTCGTGAGCGATTTTCATTATCAGTCTCTGCATGAGGCCATCGGTCCGCTGGCCATCGTTCTGACCGATGAATCAGAATCCCGTGTATCCATAAAGCTGCGACCGGAAGAAATTTCGGAGATAATCTCATTTGTACAGAAGACATGGAAAACGTTCGAGCATGAAAGGAGTTTCGAGTACTTTTTTGCGGATGAACATTTTAATACGCTGTACCACGGTGAAGAACGCTTGAGTCGAATCATCATGACCTTTGCGCTCTTGGGCATTTTTATTGCCTGCTTGGGTCTGTTCGGTCTTGCATCGTTCACCGCCGAGCAGAGGACGAAGGAGATCGGCATCCGTAAAGTGCTGGGTGCCCCTGTGTCCGGAATCGTGATACTCCTGACCAAAGAATTTATGCGGTGGATTCTCCTGGCCAACCTGGCGGCCTGGCCCATCGCGTATATCGTGATGAACCGTTGGCTCCAGAACTTTGCCTACCGTACTCATATCGACTGGAGAACATTTGTACTGGCCACAGCTCTGGGAATCGTTGTTGCCATGCTAACCGTAAGCTATCAATCGATCAAAGCAGCAATCACGAATCCCGTAGACTCTCTGAAGTATGAATGAGAAACATTTTTCGTTACCTAACGCTGTCCAACTTAAAATTGACAAAAAGAAAAGCCCCTCAGGGGCTTTTCTTTTGGCAACCTTTTGCCCTGCCGAGACGTCCAATAGTATGAAGTCTGTCGTTGCTTAAAAACCAAAGGGCCTTAAATTACGTATAATTGGGTGACACCGGTATAAAAAGGATCACTCAGAGTATGGTAGACGTGTATGCCGTTCCATTGACAGAGAGACTGAACGACGATCTCTTCCTTCGTTTGCTAATATGTGTTGATGAGAAAAAGCAGGAAAGGATAAGGCGGTTTCGGCACTGGCAGGATGCCCATCGAACCTTGTATGCCGACCTGCTCGTTCGACACATCATCATGAGGACGTTGGGGGTCGAGAACAGCGATATCCGCTTTTCGGTCAACGCGTATAACAAACCCCTGTTCGATCATCCATCCGGCTTCCATTTTAATGTTGCCCATTCCGGTAAGTGGATCGTATGCGCCATCGACGACAGGCCCGTGGGTGTGGATGTGGAACAGATCAACGATGTGAATCTGGATATCTCCAAGCGGTTCTTTTCCGAGGATGAGCATTCGGCCATCATGAAGAGCGAAGGGCCCGATCGACGGTTCCTTTTTTATGCGCTGTGGACGTTGAAGGAGAGTTATCTGAAAGCGATGGGGAAGGGGCTGTATCAGCCATTGGACTCTTTCACGATCCGCTTTTTAGACCGAGATAACATCGGTTTTTTCTCGAACAGCGAGATAATACCCGATGTGTATTTCAAACAGTATTCCATCGGGAATGACTATTCGTTGGCCGTCTGTGCGCTTTCCCATCGGTTCGAAAATTTCGTCATCGCCATGGATATTCGGGACATCGTGGAATCATTCATCTAAAGGAGACCAATGAGTCGATTTGAAGATTCGGATTCGATACGTAGAGTAAAAGAGATCGCCGTCATCGGGATGGCCGGCCGATTCCCGGGTGCGAAGAACATCGACGCATTCTGGGCGAACTTGAAAAAGGGCATTGAATCGATATCCCATTTTTCGGATGATGAACTCATCGAGGTGGGTACATCTCCTGAGGTCGTGAAGCATCCCCATTATGTAAAAGCAAAGGGCATACTGGAGGACATCGACTGCTTTGATGCCGATTTCTTCGGGTATCCTCCCAGGGAAGCCGAGCGGATGGATCCCCAGATTCGCATTCTCCACGAATGCTGCTGGGAAGCCCTGGAAAGGGCCGGATATAATCCCGAAGCCTATGAAGGCTTGATTGGCATGTACGTAGGGGCCAACGAGAACCAGCAATGGATCCTGAACATAGAGAACGTGCATCCCTCCCAGGGGTATGATAATTTCCTGTTGAATTATCGGGATTACGTGGCCACGCGTATTTCGAATAAATTGGATTTGAAGGGCCCGAGTTTTACGCTCCTGACGGCGTGTTCTACGTCCCTGGTGGCCATTCATCTGGCCTCGCAGGCCCTGGCACGGGGGGAGTGTGACATGGCCCTGGCCGGTGGTGTATCGTTGTCCCTGCCCTATAAAAGCGGCTATTTTTATCAAGACGGACTGATGGTGTCGGCCGATGGCCATTGCCGAACCTTCGATGCCAAGGCAAGCGGTACGGTCTTCGGAGACGGCATCGGCATGGTGGTTCTGAAACCCCTGGACAGAGCACGGGAAGATCGGGATCATATACACGCCGTGATCAAGGGATCGGCGGTCAATAACGACGGCAACGGCAAGATGGGTTTTACGGCTCCCAGCATCGACGGACAGAAGAGGGTCATCCTGGCGGCCATGGAAGCAGCACAGATAGAACCGGAGAGCATCGGGTACATCGAAACCCATGGCACAGGAACGCGGCTGGGCGATCCCGTAGAAATTGAGGCTTTGAAGCAGGCCCTCGGTTCGCGCAAAAACGGCGTCTGTCGGTTGGGATCCGTGAAGACGAACATCGGGCATGTGAATATCGCGGCGGGCGTATCGTCCTTCATCAAAACAGTCCTCAGTCTTGAAAAGGGTCGCATACCGTCCAGCCTGCATTTCAGGAAGCTGAACCCGGACATCGATCTGAAGGGCAGCCCGTTTCGTGTCAACACTCGGTTGACGAAATGGCAGACCAACGGTCACGTCCGCCGGGCCGGTGTGAGCGCGTTTGGGTTCGGCGGTACGAATGCTCATGTGATCCTGGAGGAAGCACCGAATCGGGAGACACCGCGTCAGGGACGACCGTATCAGGTGCTCGTCCTATCTGCGAAGACGGAATCGGCTCTGGAGAATGCAACCCGTAATCTCATTCAGCATCTAAAGAAAAACACCGACCTGAACCTGGCCGATGTGGCCTATACCCTCAGCACGGGCCGGAAGCATTTCCCGTACCGTCGCATGTGTGTGTGCAGGGATGTAAACGATATCCAGAAAGCCATGAGAGACAGGTCTCCGTCCTACATCCAAGAGCTTCACCATCGGCCTGTCACCTTCATGTTCCCCGGGCAGGGTTCCCAGTACGTGAACATGGGCGTCGAGTTGTACCTCGAAGAGCCCATCTTTCGAGATGCCGTCGATCGGTGTGCCACGATGCTCGTCCCGCACTTGGGGCTGGACATACGGGACATCCTGTATCCCGAAAAACCTCACGATAAAGAAGCCCAGGAGCGACTGAAACAGACGGCCATCGCTCAGTCTGCCATTTTTGTCGTATCGTACGCTCTGGCAAGACTCTGGAGGGCGTGGGGGATCACGCCCTCTGCCCTCATCGGCCACAGCATCGGCGAATATGCGGCTGCCGTGTTGGCCGGTGTCTTCTCGCTGGAGGATGCCCTGTTTTTGGTGGCTCGGCGGGGTCAGTTCATGCAAGAATTACCCGGCGGAAGCATGCTGGCCGTTCCCCTTTCCCAGGTGGAGGCGAGGGAATTCGTGAATGCGGATGTCTCCCTGGCTGCTGTGAATGCACCGTCCCTGTGTGTTCTGTCGGGTCCAGCAGACGCCGTGGAGGATGTGAGGAAGCGTTTGATGGAACAAAACGTGGATGGTCGTTATTTACATACATCCCATGCATTCCATTCGCAGATGATGGAACCCATACTGGGCCGTTTCACGAAACAGGTTGAGAAAGTCGAGAGGAGGCCTCCGAACGTGCCCATGGTGTCCACAGTGACAGGGGACTGGGTGAAAGAGGAAGAGCTGGTGGAAGCATCGTACTGGACCCGGAATCTGCGTCAGCCCGTCCGTTTTTCCCAAGGAATCCGGACGGTGCTCGGGCATTCCGATGGGATCCTCCTGGAAGTGGGCCCGGGAAGGACATTATGCACTCTGACGAAAATGCACGGACAGGATGCAGCCAACGCGGCGGTCTTTCATTCTCTGCCAAGCGCCCGGGAGCAGGGCTCAGACGAAGCGTTCTTGCTGAACACTCTGGGGAATCTTTGGCTCTCCGGTGCTTCCGTGGATTGGCCAGCGTTTTATCAGCATGAAGAGCGACGTCGTGTGATCCTGCCCACGTATCCGTTCGAGCGCCAGCGATTCTGGGCCGGCACGGACACGAACGGCAGGCAGGGCATCAGCCGTTGGGAGAGGCTCGTCAAAATACCCGACATGTCTCAGTGGTTCCACGTACCCTCCTGGAAACGGTCGGTCCTGCCGCATCCGGATATGACCCGAAAAAAGAAAAAATTCTGCTGGTTGATCTTTATGGATGGATGCGGCATCGGCTCACTGATCGTCGACAAACTTTGGAAAGAAAACCAGGATGTCGTCATCGTTTCTCCGGGAGAACGATTTGAAGAACGGAATGGAAGCGCGTTCACCATATATCCGGGTCGATATTCGGACTATGACGCTCTTTTTGCGGAGTTGAGCGCACGGCAGCAACTTCCTCAGAAGATCATCCACGGTTGGTGTGTGAATCCCATACCGCAAAGAGAGACGAATACACCTGAGCCGTATCCGGTGGATGAATTGGGCTTTTTCAGCCTGCTCTTCCTGGCCCAGGTAATAGGAACGCGGAATATCACCCAGGAGATTCAGTTGGTGGCCGTATCCAACGGTGTTCATGAGGTTACCGGCACCGAGGCCATCGATGCGGAGAAGGCGACGATGCTGGGACCTTTGAAGGTCATCCCCCAGGAATATCCCAATGTTCACTGCTGTCATGTGGATGTGGTGCTTCCGGGCAGCGACAGATCTGAGGGAACGGTTCTGGCCTGTCAGATCATCGACGAGGCAATCCATAGAACGTATGATCCGTTGGTGGCTTATCGCGGTGCCTATCGATGGGTTCAGATGGTTGAGCCCATCCGTCTGGAAGACGTCAGCCAGAAGAGCCTTCCGATACGAAAGATGGGTGTTTACCTCGTCACCGGCGGATTGGGGGGCATCGGCCTGGTACTGGCCGAGTATTTGGCGAAAATGTTCCAGGCCAGACTCCTGCTCACAGGACGATCTCTATTTCCTGAGAGGCGGGACTGGAAGGACTGGTTGAAAAACAATGCTAGGGAAGACGCTGTCAGTCAGAAAATACGGAAACTGAAACGGCTGGAGAAATTGGGTGCCAAAGTGCATGTGTATACAGCCGATGTGACGGATCGGGAAGGCATGCAGGCTGTGATATCCGATGCTATGGAGCGATTCGGCACGATACACGGGGTGATTCATGCGGCGGGCCTGCCAGGCGAAGGAATCATCCAGCTTAAAAAGAAGGAGAATGCCAGGGAAATCTTAGCGCCCAAGGTGCAGGGAACCTTGATCCTCGACGACCTGTTGAAGGACGTCAAGCTCGATTTTTTCTTCCTATGCTCGTCCATCGCCTCCATACTCGGAGGCATCGGTCTGGTGGACTACTGTGCGGCCAACAGTTTTATGGATGCGTTTGTATCCCATGGCCGGAACAGACCGTATGGTCGTATGATATCGGCCAATTGGGATATGTGGGGCGAGGTCGGTATGGGCTTGAAGACAAACATGCCCGACGAACTTCAGGCTTGGCTGGAAAAAGAACTCCGTGACGGCATTACCTCCCAGGAGGGTATCGATGTATTCCAGCGTATTCTGTCCCTGAGGGGCGTGACGAATATCATCGTCTCTACCCGGGATTTACAGGAACGCATCGATTTATGGATCAAGCGGGAATTCATCAAAGAGAAGGAAGCCATGCTGGAAGAGAAGGCCGCCAAGCCGAAATATATGCGTCCGAATCTATCCACGGACTACATCGAGCCGGAGACCGGGACGGAAAAGAAAGTCGCCGATATCTGGGGAAAACTGTTTGGTATTAATGAAGTCGGCAGGAAGGATAATTTCTACGAACTGGGGGGCCACTCTCTGTTGGCGACCACACTCATCAACATGCTGAAGAAGGAATTCGACACGAATCTCTCGATCCGGGATGTCATGGATCATCCGACGGTGTGGGAGCTGTCGGAAGTGATGATGCGTTCCTGAAAGCTGTCGTCCGTGCCATTGCGCATCGGTTTTATGAAAACGGTAAGGAATTGAACGATGATATGGAAATACACACTGGCCTGGTTGGTCATGCCCTTCATCGGGATCATCAACGGTATCATCCGGGTGTCGACCTATCAAAAAATCCTGGGTGAGTTGCCCGGCCATCAGGTTTCGACGTTTACCGGCATTTTCTTATTCGGTCTATACGTGTGGCTGATCAGTGCCCGTTGGAGAATCCAGTCCGCCTGCCAGGCCGTGATCATCGGTGGAATATGGCTGGGACTTACCTGCGTATTCGAGTTTCTTTTCGGACATTACGTGATGAAACATCCATGGAGCCGTCTTTTCCATGATTACAACGTATTGGAGGGGAGGCTTTGGGTCTTGGTGCTCATCTTCATTGCTATGGCTCCGTATCTTGTCTACAGAGTGAGGTTGTCCAGGTAATGGGTAGTGCATTCATGGTCCAGATGGGCGGTAAAAATACCCTGTCTGTTCCCATGAATAAAAGGATGAAAAAAGGCCCACAGGAAAGGAATCGATGGCCGTGATGGAAGGCATGATACCCGTTCTGGTGGCTTTTTGTGGCGGCGTCCTGGGAGCAGCCCTTGGCGGCCTGAATGCGTTCATCCTCTGCGGTCTGGCGTCTATCGTCGGGACCCTCCTTACGATGGTGACCGGTGATGCGACGTTCAACCAGATCGTCACCTGGGGCCCGTTCTTGGGACCTCACGTCGCCTTTGCCGGTGGCGTGGTAGCCGCGGCCTATGCTGCCAGGATGGGCAAGTTGTGCAGTGGCCGGAATGTTCTTGTGGCCCTCTTCGGATTCAACGATCCGAGCATACTCGCCGTGGGCGGGATGTTTGGTGCTCTCGGATATCTGATGAAATGGGGCCTGGACGCCATTCCAGATATCGGCAGTGCCGCCTGGACCAACACCATCGCACTGTCGATTGTCATCACGACGGCCATCGGTCGATGGGCATTCGGACGCACGGGAATCCTGGGTCGCGTGCCCCAGGACCGTAGTCGCTGGAGGCTCTCCAGGGACGAAGCGTGGCAGCCCTGGCCTTCCGGTCCTTTCCAGGTGTTTCTGGTCGGAGTCGGAGTCAGTCTGCCTGTCGCGTACTCGGTGCAAGCGCTGCCCGCTTCCATGGGTCTGTTTTTTGGGTTCGGAGCTCTGTCCCTCCTCTTCTTTCAGTTCGGCGCCAAGATACCGGTCATTCTTCACATCGCGCTATCGGCGGAGTTCCTGACGCTTGCCACGGGCCATGTGGGATGGGGGCTTGTGTTCGGAGTATTAGCCGCGTTCTTAACGGAATGGCTAGCCTGTGTTTTCCTGATCCACGGGGATACGCACGTAGATCCTCCGGCCATGTCCCTTGTCGTCATTTTTACGATGTATCCGGTGTGTCGAGTCATTGGGGTGTTCAGTCTCACGGGTTTGATGCCATACCTCTTCGCCTTCATCATCTGTATCACCGGAGTGTATCTGTTGTACCGCCTGCAAAAGGTGTCCTGAACAGATTCAAATCCCATAGCATGCTCACATTTTTGGAAGTCGAAGGAGCCGATGACGGCTCGGATCCCTGTTTACGCCGATACGGAAGCAGAGGAGGAGTCATCATGTTCAGTAATTACCTGAAAATAGCCTGGCGAAATATCAAACGTCAGAAGATTTATTCTACCATCAACATCGTGGGACTTGCCCTCGGGCTGACCATCAGTCTGGTGATCGCCTTCTATGTCCTAGACGACTTGACGTTCGACCATTTCCATCACAATCCGGAATCCATCTACCGTGTGGTGATGTGGAGTAATGTACCGGGACGGGGAGGTCGCTTTTCGGCGATCACGGCCGGGCCGCTGCTGCCCGCGTCCCGAAACGGAATACCCGAAGTACTGGGGGCGACCCGGCTCACCACATTCGGGCAGCAGCCCATTGCCCGGGGTGACGTGGAAACCGTGGAGACGAACGATGACGATGCTGTCCGGGGCTTTATGTTGTTGACCGACCCCGGTTTCTTCGATGTGTTCAGCTTCAATATCCGAGTCGGCAATGCCTCGGATTTGGCAGAACCGAATGCCATATTCCTGACGCCCGATATCGCATCGGCAGTTTTTGGCGATGAGGATCCCGTGGGCAAGCCTCTTCAGATCAGGGGCGTGGACGATGCCTATGTGGCAGGAATCGTGGAAGCGCCGCCCAACAATTCCCATCTTCAGTTCGACATCATTGTGCCCCTGATCGTCGAACGGAATCCGATCTGGTGGGATTCCTGGGACAACCAGGCGCTTTGCGGTTATGTCCGGTTGCATGAAAATGCGGGCGCGTCCGATGTCGAGGGAAAGATGGATGCCATTGCCAAGACAAACGGGTTTCCCGAGAACTATGACATCAAGCTGCAACCCCTGCTGGACATTCACCTGGGATCCGCCGATTATGCGTATGATTTCAGGAATTTTGGGAAAAAAGACGCCTCCGTCGTATACGTGATGAGTGCCATCGGTTTTATGATCCTGTTGATCGCCTCCATCAATTTTATCAACCTGTCCAGTGCCCGCGCTGCACAGAGGGCCCGGGAAGTGGGTATGCGCAAGGTCGTGGGATCGACACGATGGCAGTTGATTATCCAGTTTCTTGGCGAATCTGTTTTCATCACGATTCTGGCCATGTGCATAGCCATGGTGATCCTTCAATTGACGTTGCCCCATCTGGAAAACTTTCTGGAGAAAAGCCTGGATGTCAGCTTTTTGGGCGATCCTCTACTCATCCTCATCCTGATGGGAGTCGCCATCCTCGTCGGACTCCTGTCGGGTATCTATCCCGCGCTTATTCTGTCCGGGTTCATGCCGGTAAAAGTCCTCAGGGGTGAATTCCAGTCTGGAAAAGCGGGTGTTCTGCTGCGCCGAATCCTGGTCATTTCTCAATTCGTCATCACGGTTGCCCTGATCGTGGGTGTGTTTATCGTGATGTTGCAGATACGGCACCTCAAGTCCATCGATCTGGGTTACAATCGAGAGCAGGTGCTGGCCGTTCCCAACTTTCTCGGAGACCGGGAAGATGTTTTCAAAAACCGACTGAAAAGCATGCCGTCGGTTGTCTCCGTGGGCAGGAGCAGCCGCCTGATGGGTGAGGGGCTATCCATCCAGACCATCCCTGAAGGATCGGACAGGACCAACAGCCTGAACTGGTATTGTTTTTATGTAGACGAGGGCTTTTTTGAAACCCTGGATATTTCCCTGGCACAGGGGCGATCCTTCTCCAGCGATGTTGCCTCGGATGCCGAAGGATTCGTCGTGATAAACGAGGCGGCTCTGGAAGTTGCCGGGTGGGACGATCCCCTGGGAAAACGCATCGATATGGTCATGGAAGAGGGGGATGCCGTACCGAATCGTGTTATCGGTGTGGTCAGGGATTTTCACTTCACATCGGCACGGCAGGCCATCGGCCCGATGGTCTTCCTTTACGACCCGTCCAGGAGTCCCCTGATCCTGGCGCGGTTGGCTGCAGGCGAGATCGTTCAGGCCAGGAATGAGATCGAGGCGATTCATGATGAATTGTTCCCGGACCGGGATACGGGTTATTTCTTCCTGGACGATATATTCGACCGGCAGTTCAACGACGACCGGGAATTCGCCACGCACCTGGGATTCTTTTCCGGCGTGGCGATCTTTATCGCCTGCCTGGGATTGATCGGGCTTGTCTCTTTCGCTGTGGAGCAGAGGCGTAAAGAAATGGCTGTTCGCAAGGTGCTGGGCTGCAGCGAGGGCCGCCTAGTAAGCCTGCTGGCCATGGATTTCCTGAAGTGGATCGGTCTGGCCAATCTGATTGCCTGGCCGTTGGGCTATTTCAGCATGCAGAGATGGTTGAACGAATTCGTGTACAAGGTTCCTTTCACTGTCTGGCCTTTTATCCTGTCCGGTACGGGTGCCCTGGCCATTGCCATGCTGACCATGTCTTTTCAGTCGATCTTGGCCGCACGGACTAATCCGGCAGATGCGTTGCGCCAGGACGTGTGATTCGCGAAGTGTCGTTGGAAGCGGAAATCGAGAGAAGTGAAGGCGTATTTTGCTTATCTCCAAGGGCGAGTCCAGGCGTGATTAATCGTTTTCTGTCATGGTCTGCAATATAAAGTAACCATTCTCATCTCGATTGGATTCGTGCAATCACGCGTCGGCAGCCTTTTAATCAATTCACCTTCTTATAACCAAACCAAGAGCCATCCATTTTTCTACTAAAATTTAGTAATTCCCTGCAACTTTATTACTAATATTTCGTAATAATATCCAAAAGGAGGATGCCTATGAAGATATTGTCTCGATCCGATGAAATATTGCTGCTCGCCATTCTGAGGCTGAAAGACAACGCGTATGGAGTAACCATCATCAAAGAGATCAAGGAAAGAACCGGCAAGAAGCTAACCTTCGGCAGTCTCTGGGTATCCCTGGATATCCTGCACAAACGGGGGTTGGTGGTCAAACGCATGGCCGATCCGACGCCGGAAAGGGGAGGACGCAGTAAGATTTTCTATTCATTGACTCCGCAGGGTATTCAGGCACTGCAGGACGTCCGGGAGTTCCAGAAGTCTCTCTGGCAGGGCGTACCGACGCTCCTGAAATACTGGGAAACTGTGTTGTGAACCGTAACATGAAACCTCCGAGATTCGCCAAATGGCTTTTCGACCGGATTGTCACATCCGATGAGAAAAGGACGATTTCCGGCGATATGGACGAGTGGTTCCATCAGATTGCTTGGGACAGAGGCCGCTTGAGAGCCTTCGGTTGGTATTGGGGTCATCTCGTCTGTTCCATTCCTGTCTTGATCACGAACTCTATTTACTGGAGTCTTGCGATGCTAAAAAACTATCTTCTGATTGCCCTGCGTGTCATCAGAAAACATAAGGGATACGCATTCATCAACATCACGGGTCTTGCCATCGGCATTACCATCTGTATTCTCATCTTGCTCTTCGTACACAACGAGTTGACGTACGACCGTCATCATGAGAAGGCAAACCAAATCTACCGGGTGGCCCTACGGGGAAATATCGGTGCGAACAAGTTTGATGTGCCCAACGGACCGACGGCCCTCGCCGATGCTCTTCGGAATGACTATCCCGAGGTGATTTCGGCCGTCCGACTCTTTCGTGTCGGACAAGTACAGATTCGCTACGAGGACCGAGTGTTTCGGGAAGAACGGTTTATTCTGGCCGATTCGACGGTATTCGATGTCTTCACGATCCCTCTCGTCCAGGGCGATATGAATACCGCTCTTGACAATCCCAATTCGGTCGTTCTTACGACGGAAACCGCCCAAAAATATTTTGGAGACATCGATCCCTTGGGCAAGACACTGACGTTCGAGGACGGAACGCTGTATACTGTGACAGGTCTTGCCCCATCGATGCCACAGAATTCCCATTTGAAGTTCGATTTTCTGGCTTCTTTTTCGACGCGGGAGGAAAGCCGTGATCCCAACTGGGGCCAGAACATCGTGTATACATACATCGTTCTCCACGCCGATGCTTCTGAGGAAGAGCTGGCAGCAAAACTACCCGACTTGGCCAGGAAATACATTGGTCCCATCATAGAAGAAGCTCTAAGCATTCCTTATGATCAATTCCTGGAAGCGGGTAATTTTTTTGGCTTTTTCCTCCAACCGTTGCTGGATATACATCTCCATTCCAACCTGGGTAACGAGCTGGAGCCCAGCGGAAATGTCAGTACCGTTATTCTGTTTTCGGCCATTGCGTTCATCATCTTTTTCGTGGCGTGCATCAATTTCATCAACCTGGCAACGGCCCGGTCGGCCATGCGGGCCAATGAAGTCGGTGTACGAAAAGTGGTGGGCTCGAATCGAGGGCAACTCGTCCGGCAATTCTTGACAGAATCGATTTTCCTGAGTGCGATGGCCATGCTGATTGCCGTGCTCCTGGTGTATTTGCTGCTTCCGAGCTTCAACAACCTGGTGGGCAAACAATTTACGGCTTCTTTTTTAACCGATGTATTTTTCATAATGGGCATCGTCATTGCCGTATTTGTCGTGGGAATCATCGCGGGAACGTATCCAGCGTTTCTGTTGTCGTCGTTCCAGCCTATCTCTGTGCTGAAAGGGAAGGTTCAGTCTGGAATCAAGGGACGACGATTCAGGTATGTTCTGGTTGTGTTTCAATTCAGCGCCTCCATCATCCTGTTTATAGGCACCCTCGTTGTTTACCAGCAACTCCGTTTTATCCGAAATAAAGACTTGGGTTTCGATAAAGAGCACGTCATCGTGATACAGGATGCCGAGAAACTGGCGTCCAACCAGCAGGCATACAAGAGTGCCATCAAGAAGAGTCCGAGCATCCTCGATGCCTCGTACTCCAACGGCCTGCCTCAGATGCATCTTTCGGGTCAGGGTTTTCAGAAGGAGAACGCGACGGGCAACGAAAGCCATATCCTGATAAACCTCGTCATCGATTACGATTTTATAGATACCTATCGCATCCAGATGGCCCAGGGGCGCTATTTTTCTCCCGACAGAGGCACGGATTCCACGGCGGTTATCGTCAACAGGGCTACCGTACAAGCCTTGGAGATGACACATCCGCTGGAAGAGCGACTGTTGTACCTGGAGGAAGAACCCATACCGTTGAGTGTGATCGGCGTGTTCGAAGATTTTCATCTGGAATCACTGCACGAGGCCATTCGTCCGATGGTGGCCACACTCGTTGGTGAAGGCCCGATGCGCTTTTTGTCCGTGCGCGTCCGTCCGGGAATGATTGAGGAGGCGCTGAACGTCGTCGAGTCGCAGTGGAATGCGTTTGTCCCAGGTCAGCCCCTGGAGTATGCGTTTTTTGATGACCGCTTTGATCGTCTGTATCGATCGGAGATACAAGCCGGGAAAGTGCTTTCCTCTTTTGCCATGTTTGCCATTTTCATCGCCTGCCTCGGTCTTTTTGGCCTGTCGGCATTCACCACGGTGCAACGGACCAAAGAGATCGGTGTTCGTAAAGTCCTGGGCGCTTCGATTCCGAGTATCCTAATCCTGCTGGCAAGGGATTTCGTCAAGTGGGTGTTGGTGGCCAATGTCTTTGCCTGGCCGATTGCTTATTACGTGACTACCAAGTGGCTTCAGAGTTTTGCGTATCGAATTCATATCGGTATTGTGCTATTTGTACTGTCCGGCTTACTGGCCCTCTTTATCGCCCTGGTCACGGTGAGTTATCAGTGTCTCCGTGTAGCACATTCGAATCCTGTGGATAGCCTTCGATATGAGTAATGAAGTAGACAGTAAAAATCAAAGTCCACCGAGAATCGCTCGATGGCTCTTTGACCGCATCGTCCGTTCGGAGGAGAAGAGAACCCTTTACGGAGACATTGAAGAGTACTTCCATGAAATTGCCGTAGGAGAAGGAAATGTCCGTGCCAGGCTGTGGATATGGGGACAGGTGATGCGTTCCCTTCGGTCTCTCATCGTGAGGTCATTATTCGGGAGTTTAGCCATGTTCAAGAATTACTTGAAGATTGCTCTGCGTCATTTTTCCAAACACAAGGGTTATTCCTTTATCAACATCATGGGTCTGGCCATCGGAATAGCGTGTTGTATCCTGATTATGATGTACGTCCTGGATGAGTTAAGTTATGATCGGTACCATAAAAACGCAGACCGTATCTATCGGGTCACGCGAGCATGGTACAACCAGGATGGGGCGAAGAGTCTTCACCTGGGTCATGTGGCAGCTCCGGTGGCCCCGCTGCTGGCCAACGATTTTCCCGAGATTATCCATGCGGTTCGTTTCAGAAACGTTGGCAGATTCCTAGTGGGTTATGACGGTCGTTTTTTTGAGGAAGACCGGCTCTTCTTTGCCGAGGAGGATGCGTTTCAAGTATTTTCATACGAGATGATCAAGGGCGACCCTTCCACGGCACTGCAGGACCCGTTAGCTGTCGTCATCACGGAAGAGATGGCCCGTAAATACTTCGGGGACGAAGATCCCATGGGAAAGGCACTGCGTTTCCAGGTCTATGGGGAACAGGGCGACCTGAACGTCACCGGAGTCATAAAGATGATCCCGCGCAACTCCCATTTCCATGCAAATTTCCTGGTGTCGTTTAAAACCTATGAATTTGTTGTCGGAGAAGAAGAGCTTCAGAACTGGGGGAGCAACAACTATGCAACATACCTCCTGATGCCCGAGGGTTACGATATCGAGCGGTTGAAGCGTCAACTCGATCCGTTCATCGATCGACATTTGGGTGAAACGTATAGCGAGCGTACCAAGCTGAAGATTCAACGCCTGACGGATATTCATCTTCATTCTCACTTGGATTCGGAGCTGGAGGCCAACAGCGACATCGCCTACGTCTATATTTTTTCCGTGATCGCATTTTTTGTACTGCTTATCGCTTGCATCAATTTCATGAACCTGGCCACGGCACGCTCGGCAGGCCGGGCCAGGGAAGTGGGACTCCGGAAAGTCGTCGGAGCCCGCCGGAGTCAGGTCATCCAGCAGTTTTTAAATGAGTCTATCCTCATGGCTTTTATGGCGTTGGCATTGGCCGTCATCATGGTCGCTCTTGTGTTGACGCCCTTCAGTAATTTTATCCAGCGGGATCTCTCCCTGAATCTGTTCAGGAATCCGGGAATCCTTCTGGGATTTCTGTGTATTTGCTTGTTCGTGGGTGTCGTCTCGGGAGGCTATCCGGCGTTTTTTCTGTCGGCGTTCCGTCCTGTGAACATTCTGAGAGGTTCTCCCGGATCGGACAGGGGAAGGTTCTCGTTCCGGACAGTTCTGGTCGTTTTTCAGTTTGTGATTTCTATCATCTTGATTGTCTGTGTGGGTATCGTCAACAATCAATTGGAGTACATGCGGGATAAAAGACTGGGATTCGACAAGGAGAATGTCGTCGTGCTTCCCTCCAGCCCGTATATCCAGGCACACTTGGAGACCGTGAAGCAGCAGCTCTTGCGCCACGAGAGTATTGTCAGCGTTTCCGCGGCCAAACGCGTGCCGTCGGGCCGGTTGTTGGATTCGTCACGTGCTCGCGTCATCGACGGCGACCGGGAGGAGAGCATCAACTTCCGGATTGCCCTGCTTCGGGTCGATCACGATTACATTCCCACCTTCGGCATGGAACTGGCGGCAGGGAGAAATTTCCTACGAACCATGCCCACCGATTCCATGGAAGCCTTCATCCTGAACGAGACCGCCGTTCAACGAATCGGCTGGAAATCGGCGGAGGATGCCATCGGAAAAGGATTC
>CAZTKR010000067.1:0-15994 GCA_964614115.1 uncultured bacterium
CGGTCAACCCGGGGATTTGAATTGGCTCATACCAATATCACGCCAATGATGAACCTGATGGTGGTTCTGATCCCATTATTATTGACGTCTGCGGAGTTTGTGAAGCTGGGCATTATCGAACTGAACCTCCCTCCGGCGGCCGTGGGGCCTGAAGCAGAAATGTTGGCCGAGATTCCCCAGGAAGAAATGAAAAACTTGGATTTAACGATTACCATCACAGACCGAGGATTTTTTATCTCCAGCTCTTTGGCTGTACTGGCAGGATAACAGTCTGGTGAGCCCTCCATCCCCCTGGTCGATGGTATCTATAATTTTCAGGAATTATCCGAAAAACTCTACGAGATCAAGAGTCGGGCGATAGGCCGATTCCCCGATGCAAACCAAATCATCATCATGGCCGAGCCCGATATCGATTATCAATCTGTGATCAGTACGATGGACGCGGCAAGGTCGATACGGATCAATGGACGACCGGAAGAACTGTTTCCCGATGTTTCGCTGAGCGCTGGGATATTTTAATCGAATCCATCATATCAGAAATGGGGATGCAGGATATACGTAACGATAGAGACTCATTAATACAGGAAGAACATGGCTTTTATACCATCGCATAAAAAGCAGCACAAAACCAATCCCGGCGAGGCGAGGCTTCAATTGACGTCGATGATGGATATGTTCACGATTATCCTGGTTTTTCTCCTAAAAACCTACTCCACCCACGGACAGCTCATCAATCCCTCACAGGATTTAACCCTGCCATCCTCCATGACCCAGCAGATGCCGGAGTTGGGATTGGATGTGACCGTGTCTTCGGATTGGATCCTGGTAAACGGAAAACCCGTCGTACGAACATCGAGCCTTGAATCCCAGGATGGTTACATAGTGTCCGGCCTCCGGGACGAACTCTTCCGGTACGCCCGGGAAGCCGAGAGAATGGAAGAATTGTACGGAGCCAAGTTTTCGGGTAAGGTGACGATTCAAGGTGATAAGAATTTGCCTTATCGTACGCTCATGAAGGTAATGGCGACATGCGGGCAGTCGGATTACCCGAATATGCGTCTCGTCGTATACAGGGAAGAGGGCTGATGGCAAACGCAAGAGCCGTTCATATATCGAAACCTCTGGAGAGGCGGATCGCAGACGAGTTCCGGAAATCCCTTTTCTCCGATTGGGAGCCGCGCTTTTTTACCATACTGATTCTCTGCATTCTCTTCGAGGCTGTCCTTGTTTTTTTCTTGGCCCAGAGGCCTGTGCCCGAATACAGCCAGAAGGAGATCGAGCAGATACAGGAACGGTTTGCCAGTTTTGTCCTGGGTGAGGATGTCAGTGGAAGACGAGAGGGTGTGATTGCATCGACGATTCCGGGGACGGTTACCGGAGCCGGGGAAGGAACCGATGCCGATGGCGTTGGCGGAGAGGGAGAGGGAGAAGGAGACGGAGAAGGTTCTGGAGGCGGCTCGGGCGGGGGCGAAGGTCAGGGTGAAGGAACCGGTACGGGGGATGGCATTGGTCCGGGTGAAGGTGGGGTAGGTAGCGGTGTCGGCGATGCCCGTCGGTTTTCCCGGATGGAGGCAGCGGAAGCCCGCCGCAGATCGAGAGAAGCTATTTCCAGGCAGGTGAGCAACAAGGGCATTTTAGGGCTTCTGACGGGTACGGGAAGGGCTGCCGGAGGGAAAGCCGTGTCGGGCTTTTTTGCCGAATCGGGGGGTGGTTCGGGTGGAGACGAGGATCTGGACCGCGTTCTATCCTCTGTGAATGGTCTGCAGACGCAGGGAATACCAGGTGGTGGTGGCAGTGGCGGCGGCCCTGTCGGTGGTAGCGGCAGTGGAGGCGGCAGTGGTGGTGTACGTGGAGGCAGATCGGGCGGGAAGGCGACCATCGATGACTTGGTCTCTGACCTCAGCAGCAGTGAATCTCAAACGCTTACACGGAAGGGAGAGCTTAGCATAGAGGCGCCCGCCGAGGTGGTTGGCCGGGGAAGAAAGAGTATTTATCGGAGTCCGGATGCCATCCAGGAAGTTCTGATATCCCATAATGCTGCCATACGGTACTGTTATGAACGAGAGTTAAAACGGAATCCAACACTGAGGGGCAAGATTACCGTACGTATCACCATAGGTCCGGAAGGTGCGGTTACCAATGCGGAGATCATCTCGTCCACGTTGAACAGCGAGCGCGTGGAACGCTGTATTCTGGCCAGGATACGGTTATGGAACGATTTCCAGCCCATCGAAGAGGCCGAAGGGGAGGTGACTTTTCGGCAGGTGTATACCTTTGGTTATTGATGTTATCCTAGTACCATAAAAACAAAATATTAACATACGAAACCGGCACGACCGGCTTACATAATCCACCCTTCCATCGAACATATTGAAATATGATGAGATATCCATTTAAAAGAGTAGGGATGCGTTTTCATCATTCCCAGTGACAAGGGATGGATTGACGAAGTGTGCCAACATCCGTCTCATCGGATAAACAAGACAGAGATGTCATAAGTTAAGTGGTTACTTATTTCCTGTCCGATCTAAATCCATAAAAATCAGTTGCTATTCTCTATACAGGCAAGAAAATATTGCGGCGTTTAAATCATGCCGTCACGAGCATGCCACATCATCCCGGCAAAGCCATCGATACAGAAGGGATCGCAACGCATGTGCGATGTCGAGTCCATGCGTTTGGCAGACGGCTCATATCATTTTTAAGACATACCCGAATGTGTTCCATTTGTATAGGCCATAGATCATGCGCCATCGACGGTTTTTGTATTGCATTTCAGCAGTGAAAGCCGTATCTTTTATTTTAATCAGGAAATAGGGACAACAGGGGTATTGTCATCACATGCAAGGAGTTCGATTTGGGATCGGAAACGAACTGGAAACGAACACATCATTGCGGTCAATTACGATCAGAAGATAAGGACAGAGACGTTGTCCTGATGGGATGGGTAGCCGATCATCGGGATTTGGGAGGCGTGATTTTTATCGCCCTAAGGGATCGTTGGGGTATCACCCAGCTGGTCTTCGATCCTCAAGCGGATAAAGCACTGAGCGAAGCGGCTGGAAAGCTGAAGATGGAATCCGTTGTAGCGGTTCGGGGTCGCGTGATTCTTCGTCCCAAGGAGATGGTAAATCCGCAGATGAGTACGGGAGAGGTCGAAGTGGCCGTCGGCGAACTCAGAGTGCTCAACGAATCCAAGACCCTGCCGTTCGTCATCAAGGATGTGTGTGAGGCGTCGGATGAGCTTCGTCTGAAGTATCGGTATTTGGACCTTCGCAGGCTCTCGATGCAGAAGAATCTACTGCTCCGGCACCGGATGTACCAGGTGGTACGACGCTATTTTGACGAGGAAGGATTCGTGGAGATCGAAACGCCGTTCCTGATGAAGAGCACACCCGAGGGCGCCCGCGATTTTCTGGTTCCCAGCCGCATTCAGAAAGGCCGTTTTTACGCCCTGCCCCAGTCTCCCCAGACCTATAAGCAGTTGTTGATGGTTTCCGGCTACGACCGATATTTTCAGATCGTTCGGTGCTTTCGGGACGAAGACCTCCGGGCCGATCGACAGCCGGAATTCACGCAGATCGATGTCGAGATGTCCTTCGTGGAAGAGGACGACGTCCTGTCCGTGGTGGAACGTTTAATGGTCCGGCTTTTCCGGGACGTCCTGAATCAAGACCTTCCCATTCCTTTTCCCCGCATGAGTTTTAATGAAGCGATGAGCCAATATGGAACCGATGCTCCGGATGTCCGGTTCGGAATGCAGATCGTCGATGTCACAGATTTGGTGGCTGAGGCGAGCTTTAAAGTCTTTCGTGATACGGCTGCCAAAGGTGGTCGTGTGCGGGGTATTCGGTGGGAAGGTGCCGGCCCTCTTTCCCGGAAGCAGATCGATAGCCTGACTCAGTACACGCAGACGTATGGGGCTAAGGGACTCGTGTCCATTCAAGTCAAGGACGATGAAATCGTCTCCCCAGTGGCCAAATTTATCGATCCCGACGTATTGGATCGTGTGTGCCAGCGATTTCAGGCCAGGAGCGGTGATGCGCTCTTTCTCGTTGCCGATGACGAAAAAGTATGCTGCGATGCCTTGGGCAATCTCCGGCTGAAACTGGCCTCGGAATCGGGACTGCGTTCCAAAGACACGTATGCCATCGTCTGGATCGTCGACTTCCCGCTGCTCGAATGGAGTGAGGAGGCAAAGCGTCACGTGGCCCGACACCATCCCTTTACGTCACCCAAGGACGAAGACCTGGCACTTCTCGATTCGGCCCCGGAAAAGGTGAGAGCCAAGGCCTATGATTTGGTGTTGAACGGTTCGGAAATCGCCGGGGGAAGCATCCGTAATCACCGCCGATCCATTCAGGAACGCATGTTTCAGGTTCTGGGAATGGATCAGGCTACGGCAAACCGCAAGTTCGGATTCTTGATGGATGCGTTGGAATGCGGTGCGCCGCCCCATGGCGGTATTGCATTCGGTTTCGACCGGATGGTTATGCTGATGGCCGGAGAGGACTCGATTCGTGAAGTCATTGCATTTCCCAAGACCACCAGTGCCTTGTCTCTGATGGACGGATCACCATCGGAGGTGGATGACGATCAGCTCAAGGAGCTGGGATTGCGGATAGTTAGACGCAACTGATTCGTCGATCCGATATAGGTTTAAATTGTTGATAAACGTATTTTTTCCTTGACAATGTTGGTTTTTTTTGTTATACTTTCTCGGTTCATATTAAGCTATTGTAATTAAAAGTAAAAGGAGGTGTCGGGAATGAGAAGAGTAATACGATATTTTGTATTGACTCTGTTTGCTCTCGTCGTGACCGCTTCTCTCTTGTTGACCGGATGTACGCGGTATGCCAATGAGGAGCAGTTGACGACACTGGATGAGTCAGAAGCTGCCGTAAGTGCGGCTGAGGAGAAGATTGCTGCGAAGGAAAAAGAGAAGGCCGACCTGCAGCGAAAGCTGGCAGAAAAGCAGGATGAATTGAAGAAAGTACAGGCAGAGAAAGAGAAGATTCAATCCAAGATATAAAGGAGGGAGTAAGGATGAAGACTAAGGGTAAATTGGTGTGTCTGTTGTCGCTGTTATTCATTCTGCTTCTCGTTTTCAATACGCAGGCTTTCGGTCAGGAAGAACGCAAAATTAAAATGGACGAGTACAGGGCTCAACTGACAGATACACAACAGAAAGAGGCAGATGCCAATGCGAAACTTCAGCAACTCGACGCCGATATTGCCGAGTTGAAGAGTCAGATCGATGACCTTCAGGGTCAGATTGATGCCACATGGGATGAGATTTATGCCATGCTGGGCACGGACAAGGCCGGTGTTGATGATTTCCGGAGAAGTCTGGATGCGATTGATGGTGAGATCGATGGTCTAGCCGCCCTCTCTCCAGAGGAGCTTTTCCGTCATCGCGAGGAATTGGAAGACATCGAGAAACGCATCGAGGAGAAGAAAGGGAGCCAGATTGCCCTGCTTTCCGAGATGGAGAATAAGATCGCCGCGATGGAGAGCAAGATTGCCGGATTGAAGGCAAAAATGCCGGCGAATATTTACGATCAGTATACGGTCATCAGAGGGGATTATCTCTGGAAGATTTCCAAGAAGGATGAGATTTATGGGGATCCGTATCAGTGGATTCGTATTTACTGCGTGAATAAAGATCAGATTAAAGATCCTGATCTCATCTACCCAGAACAGGTTTTCAACATCGCAAGAGGTGTCGCTAAAGACGAACACTTGGTGGTCAAGGGCGAGTATCTGTCGAGCATCGCGGGATTGGCGAAAGTATTCAACGATCCTACAAAATGGACGCAGATCTATGAAGCCAATAAGGACGTCATCACGGATCCGAACTTGGTTTATCCCCATCAGGTGTTGAAGGTACCTGCTGAATGATTTCATGTGATGAGCAAACTCACTGAGTTTGCGGATACTGTACTTAGAATGATTATTTAATATTTATGGTGGATTTTGAGCTCCCGGTTTCACGACTCTGTCGTGGGGTGGGGGCTTTTTTTATCGATGCCGGAAACCGCAGCTTGGTTTTTCAGGGCTTGCGTTTTCGGGTCCGATTATGGAAAAGCGAAAAATATCCTTAAAAGGGGTTGATCAACTCCATCTTCTCGGTTCCCAAGACGAGTATCTTCATCTGATCGAAGACGCCTTCGATTCCAAGGTTGTTGTTCGGGGAGATGAGATTTTTCTTTCCGGCGAGGCCAAAGACGTGGAGTCGTTAGAGCGCTTGTTCGTGGAATTGATATTTCTGGTGCAACGAAACGGCAAGTTACAGGCGGCGGATGTCAGGACGGCTATCGATTTAGCCTTGACGAATGGAGGTGATACCAAGAAGGAACGGAAGAAGGAAGCACCCATTATTTATTATGGCAAGAGGGGGGTGATTCGGCCGAAAACACCGGGTCAGGAGAGATACTGTTCGAGTGCGCTGGAGAACGATATCGTTTTTGTCGTGGGTCCGGCAGGAACGGGGAAAACCTATCTCGCCGTGGCCATGGCGCTGATGCGGTTGCAGGCAAAAGAGGTGTCTCGGATTATACTCACTCGACCGGCCATCGAAGCGGGCGAAAGTTTGGGTTATCTGCCCGGCGACCTGATGGAAAAAGTCGATCCCTACTTGAGACCTCTAACGGACGCTCTTTTTGATATGGTTCCTGCGGACAAGCTTCAACGGTATGTGGATCGAAAGATCGTGGAAATCATTCCGTTGGCATACATGCGGGGGAGAACGTTGAACGACGCATTCGTCATCCTCGATGAGGCTCAAAATACATCCCCCATGCAGATGAAGATGTTTCTTACCCGTCTAGGCGTCAGTTCCAGGGCTATCGTGACCGGCGATGTCACACAAATCGATTTGCCCGATAACATAACATCTGGCCTGGTTCAGATCCAGGAAATATTGAAGAACATCGAAGATATAGGATTTGTGTATTTGGATGGCAGCGATGTTGTCAGACATCCTCTTGTACGAGAAATCATCCAGGCCTACGAGGTTTTCCAAGAAAATAATAATAAAGGGGAAAAATTGGAATCATGAAAGCAATCGATTCTGTAACCAAGCGTTTTGATGACTGGATCAAACGTAGCAAAATGTTACGGCGCTGGCGGTCGAGAGCCGTGCATGGGTGGCTGCGCTGGCTCATCGTATGCGGACTCATCGCTGCCCTGGTTCCCATGTTCCCCTGGGGTCGGTCGTTACAGTTTGCAGATCTTAAAGAGGGGAGCATCAGTCCCCGTCGTATCGTTGCACCTTTCAGTTTCGAAATACTAAAAACGACTGAGGAGATTCAGCAGGACCGTGAGTTTGCCACTCAGAAAGTATATCCCGTGTTCGTCAAGGATGAGGGACAGACCTCCCTTTCGTTGCAGGATGTCGATGTATTTTTCCAGGAGGTCGAAGGCGTCAGACGCCTCATACGTAAGGAGCCCGAGCTGAGGAATGTGCTTCAGGATTCTCTTTTTACCCAATACCCCATCAGCGTTGTGGATACATTGTACAGGGATCAGCTGATCGATCCCAAGGGCATCGTCAAGGATCATGATCTACAGAACTTTCAGCGTGTCATACGTAAGGTAATCCGGGACTTATTGGCCGTCGGTGTGATGGATATCGAGAAAGAGCGCACGATGAATCCCGACCGACGGCTCATTATTACCGACGAGGAAGAGGAGGTCATCCATCCGTTTGATGATTTTTTTGACCTCGCCGAGGGTAGGAAGAAAGCTTCGGAAATGCTGGATAATGACTATCCCGAGAACGTTTACCTGAAACAAATGGGATATGTCATCATTAATTATTTTCTTCGTCCCAATCTTATCTATGACGAAGAAACGCACAAGCAGAGAGTGGACGAGGCGAAAGCTCGGGTGCCGCTGAGCAGTGGCTTTGTATACAAAGAGAACGAGTTGATTGTTGACAAGAATGAACGTATTACTCCTGAAATACGAAAAAAGCTAGTCTCTTTGGCTACAAAGATGGCGGAGAAGGGCGTTCAGGAAGGAGGCATACAGCGTATTTTCCCTGTTGTGGGAAAAACAGCCTTTGTCGTCTTGGTAGTATTCCTGCTGGGTGCTTTTATAGGCATGGATAAACCCAGGGTACTCCGAGAGACAAAGTCGATTCTGTTGATTGCACTCATCATCTTACTCGTCTGCCTGATCGCGTTCTTCATCCATCGGTTTGGAGCGTCGGAATATCTCGTGCCGTCGGCATTGGGTGCCATGCTCTTGGCGTCGCTGTTCGATAGCCGGATTGGATTTGCAGGGACAGCTGTCATGAGTGCGCTGTTGGGAGGATTGTGGGGTAATGAGTTCAATTTGATGATCGTTTCATTCGTCGTCGGAATCGTCGGCGTTATTTCTATCAAGCGGGTACGCAGCAGGAGCCAGCTTATCCAGGTGATCTTTTATCTTATCGGGGCTTACATCATCGCCATCACCACGATGGGATTTCTCCGTCTCCTTCCCCTCAAAGACATCGTGAGGCAGTGGCAATGGGGTGCACTCAACGGGCTTCTAACACCCATCGTCGCCTACGGTCTCTTGGCGCTCATCGAGTCGGTTTTCGATCTCACTACAGATTTTTCTCTTTTGGAGCTTTCCAACCTGAATCATCCGCTGCTCAAACGGCTTTCGGTTCAGGCGTCGGGCACGTATCATCATTCCATCATCGTCGGCAATCTGGCCGAAGCGGCTGCCCAGGCGGTAAGGGCCAACTCCCTGCTGGCCCGTGTAGGCTCGTATTATCACGATGTAGGCAAGATCGAGAAGGCCGAATATTTTGTGGAAAATCAACTTAGTGAGGAGAATCCCCACGAGAAACTGACGCCTCGGATGAGCGCGCTGATTCTGATGAATCACGTGAAAAAAGGATTGGAACTGGCCGATAAATACAAACTGCCGTCCTCGATAAAAAATATCATCGCTCAACACCAGGGAACCACGGTGATGTCCTTTTTTTACCGTAAGGCTTTGAATAAGAACGGCGCTGAAGAGGCCAACGAAGAAGACTACCGATATCCAGGACCGAGACCCCAGTCCAAAGAAGCCGCCATTGTCATGCTGGCCGATGCTGTGGAAGCGGCGACCCGGTCGTTGAAGGAACCCACACACAGCCGAATCAGCGGGCTTGTCGAGGATTTGGTGGATGCCCGGTTTAAAGAAGGCCAGCTGGATGATTCTCCTCTTACATTGAGGGATTTAGAGCGCATCAAGGAAAGCTTTTTAATGATTTTAGCGGGTACGTTCCATGCACGGGTGGAGTATCCGGACATGGAAAAACAGAAAACAACGTCAAAGCCGAAAGACAAAAAAACACCCGTTGTACAGAATTGAAATCTATAAAGATTCACCCGGAAAGACGTTATCCGTGGGATGGATGCGCCGGGTCAGCAAAAAAGTTCTGGAGGGAGAAGCATGGGAGGGAGAGGGGGTTCTTTCCGTCATTCTGGTGGATAACCCACGGATGCAAGAACTCAACCGGCGTTTCCTCCGGAAGAACAAACCCACGGATGTCCTCGCCTTCTCTCTGGACGACGACGTGGGAGATGCGTGGGGTGAAGTTTACATCAGTGAAGATCAGGCCAGACTTCAGTCCAGGTTATACGGCGTTTCCTTTCGAGAAGAGGTGGCCCGGTTGATTATCCACGGAATACTACACCTGATGGGCTATCGGGACAACGATGATCCATCGAGAAGACGGATGACGGAAAAAGAAAATGATTATTTAGAACAGATTTTTTCTGATGAATAATCACATTGTCATTTTGGACGATGCTTTATATTGTATGTTTGTTCGGCATTCAACACAAGATTTACAATCAGGAGGAACGAATAACTTTGGAAGTTGAGCTGTGGCTATCCGTTGGTCTTTTCATCTTTCTCATCCTTCTTTCTGCTTTTTTTTCGGGTTCAGAATCGGCCTATTTCTCATTATCACAAATCGAACTGCATAGGCTCAAGGAAGAAAAGAAAAAATCCAGGAATGTCAAACGCATTCTACACCTCATGGAAAAACCCCGGCTGCTGTTGATGAGTATACTCATCGGAAATACCATCGTCAACGTGGCAGCGGCTACGGTTGCGGCCCTATTCACCAGCCGAATGCTTCCCGAAGGCCATGATTCAGGGAGCAGTGCTATCCTGCTGGAAATTATCGTCGTCACTCTGGTCATCCTGATTTTTAGCGAAGTATCGCCGAAAGTTTTTGCCGTAAAGCAGGCTTTCCGTTTTGCTTCTCTTGTCTCTCTTCCTTTAACATGGGTGGTTAAAATACTATCTCCCATCTCTTTCCTATTCGAGAGGACAACCCGGGGCGTCTCCTTTGTATTGGGTATTCAACGAGAAGCCTCTTTCATCGATGAAGAAGAGTTCAAGACCCTGTTCGACGTGGTGGAGGAAAAAGGGGCGCTGGATCGGCGGGAAAGAGAGATGATTCATTCCATTTTCGAGTTCCGAGATACAGCCGTGAAGGAAGTGATGGTTCCGCGTATCGATATGGTGTGCGTTGAAAAAGACACACCCATTCAGGAAATGCTGACCCTGGTCAAGGAGAAGGGACATTCCCGAATACCCGTGTACAATGAAAAAGTGGATAACATCGCGGGCATCCTCTTCGTGAAAGACCTGTTGCCGTATATGCAGGGTAAAAAGGAAGTCCCGGAGTTGCTCAATCTGGTTCGCAAGGCGTACTTTGTGCCAGAAAGCAAGATGATCGATGAACTCCTGAGGGAGTTTCAAAAAGAGCGGAATCATATGGCCATTGTCGTGGATGAATACGGGGGCACGGCAGGATTGATCACGCTCGAGGACGTCATCGAAGAGATCGTCGGTGAGATACGGGATGAATACGATAAAGAGACACCCCTCGTCAAACAAATCGAAGAGAACACCTGGCTTGTGGACGGTAAAATCAATATCGAAGACCTCAACGAATCCCTCGGTCTGAGCATACCGACAGAGGAGGATTATGAGAGTCTCGGGGGATTTATCTTCAGTCAGATCGGTCGCATACCCCAAGAGAAAGAAGAAGTTCATTATCAGAATCTCCATTTAATCGTCGAAAAGGTCCACCGTCAGAGAATTAAGAAAGTCAGGCTTGTTCGGGAAGCCGATGGCGGGGGAGAGATTGGGGGGCAGACCCCATGAGGTGTGATGGGATGACCTGCAACGGTTTCTAATGTTTGCCATCCCATCATACTCCATGCTTTTCGATACGCATGTTCTGTCGTTTTTCAAGATCGCCAACCTGTCCAACATGTTTATCCTTATTCCTATTTAAAACGGGCGGATACATACATAGAGTCGTATAGACAGTCATATGACGAATTTTTTCAAAAGACCCATCCGAACTTTCGAATCACTCACGCCTCCACAGATGATCGTTTTCAGTTTTGGTGTCCTCATTTTACTAGGCACCCTACTCCTCTCTCTGCCATTGGCAACGCGTGGCGAACGGCTCCACCCGGTGGATGCCCTGTTTACAGCGGTATCGGCCACGTGCGTGACAGGCCTGACAGTCGTAGATATCAGTAAAGAGTTAACGCGTTTCGGGCAATTGGTGGTCCTCGTTCTGATTCAAGTAGGCGGACTGGGAATCATGACATTTTCCACGTTTTTTCTCTATCTTTTGGGAAGACGTGTGTCGATTCGGGGGAGAGACATCATCGGTTCGACGGTAAGCCATACGCCCGTGCCCAACATCGGCGCCCTGCTGAAGAAAATCATGCTTCTGGTTTTTTTGCTGGAAGGCGTCGGTGTTGTCCTGCTCTCCCTGGCATGGATGAAGTACCACTCGGTGACCCAAGCCATCTATCACGGTGTTTTCCACTCCATCTCGGCTTTCTGTAATGCGGGCTTTAGTCTTTATAGTGACAGCTTTGAAGGATTCCAGTCGGACCTTGTGATCAACGGGGTGGTCATGGCCTTGATCATTCTGGGTGGTGTGGGTTTTGTCGTGCTCCTTGACTTGAAACATCTGCTCAAGGGGCCCAGGAAAGCATTCCGTCAAATGTCGTTCCATGCAAAAGTTGTCCTCATGGTAACCGTCTATCTCATCGTCATCGGTACGGTTTTGATTTTTTGGGTGGAGAGAGCCCACACCTTCCAGAACGTTCGTCCTTCGTCGGGTCTGCTGATGTCCCTGTTCCAATCGGTAACCGCCCGGACAGCGGGATTCAACACCGTCCATATCGGTACACTCACCAACGGTGCCTGCTTCATTCTGATGCTCTTGATGTTCATCGGCGGTGCTCCGGGTTCCTGTGCCGGTGGTGTGAAGGTCAGCACGCTGGGAATTCTGGCGGCCATGTTTTTTTCACGCCTGCGAGGTTACGATGAGCCCCAGTTGTTCTTTCGGTCGATTCCTCGCGAGATGGTGGGAAAGGCTCTGGTCATCGTTTTAAGTTCTGTATTCATCATAAGCATTGTTTTTGTCGGCCTCTTGCTTTCGGAGGATTGGTATCTTACGCCCCAGGAGAGTCGAGGCCATTTTTTAAAGCTTCTTTTCGAATCCATCTCCGCATACGGGACGGTAGGGCTATCCATGGGCGTCACGCCGAAACTCACGACACTGGGAAGGCTTCTTATCATCGTTCTGATGTTCGTCGGAAGGCTGGGCCCCCTGACGATGGCCGTGGCCTTGACGGGTCGGAGGGAAAAGGGCCGGATTCGGTATGCCCGGGGGGAGGTCATGGTAGGATGATATTGGAAGTTATCCAAAAAAGGCGGTTAAGACCCGGAATATGTTTGGCGATCATCTTTCGTCAGAGTAGATACGTATATCCCATAGGTCGATTCTGTAGTTAAACACAGATTTTTTGCATGGGTTTACATGTTATTATTTGAATAATATGGCGGATTGGAGGTCTTTGTGAGGAGTTTTGCGATTATCGGGATGAGCAGTTTCGGCTCATTTTTAGCTCGCGACTTAGCACAGGAAGGGGTCGAGGTCTTGGCCATCGATCTCGATGAAGAGAAGATCGAAAAGATCAAGGGCCTCGTATCCAAGGCTGTCATCACCGACGCCACCGACAGAGTGGCGCTGGCAGCGCTGGGTCTGGGAGAGATGGACGGCGTGGTCGTCAGCCTCGGTCAGATTGAATCCAGCGTGTTGACCACGCTTCATCTGAAAGAGTTGAAAATCCGGCGTATCGTGGTCAAGGCCCTGAGCGAAGAACACGGCAAGATACTGGAAAAGATAGGCGCCAATGAGGTTATCTTCCCGGAAAAGGACATGGCGCTCAAGGTTTCTCGCACGTTGACGCATGAGAATATCATGGATCACGTGCCCCTGGCCGAGGGGTACAGTATCGTGGAGATCACACCCCCGGATTCGTTCATAAAGAAATCCTTGGGAGAGCTCGATCTGCGAAGAAACTACGGAATCCAAGTCATCGTCATCAAGGATAAAAAGCGGGACGATGTGGTTCTGGTGCCAACGGCCGATTATGTCATCAAATCGGGCGCTATTCTGGTGATGATGGGACGGGATGAGGATTTAAAAAAAGTACAGAGCCTGTAATCCCTGAAGCATGACCATCCGCATGGGTTGTGGACACACGACATATGAAGGACGGGGGGAGGTCATATTTTTGATCGAGTCGTATATATTATATAGAAAAGAAAAGACACAGAATACGCGGATTCATCGGTAAGGGACGCTCCATCGTGCGTGTCCTTGCGGGTTTCGACATCCACGGCTGAATCTCTTTTTATACCGTGCTGAAGAAGAGCGATTCCATCTTGAGTCCGGTTTGTTTTATTGTAAACGAATAGGAAATCAAATCCGTCTAACCCTTGATTTTTAATTATCACGATTCCAGTTTTTAACCACGACCAAATTGGCGTTGATGAGCATGGGGAGGGTGTTGTGCGGTATTTGCCTATTGTCTTGATGTTACTCGCCTTTTTCACAGAGACATACAGTCAACCGCAATCTTACCCATCGCAGTTGGATAGCCTCATTGCCAGGCGATGGGATGTGGATGCCCTCTGCGAGAAGTACCCGACGGCAGGATCGAAGCTTGTCGATATGATCAAGCGGTGCTATCCAGATGAAATCGATAGCCTGCTGGCCAAGGGCGATGCTGAGAGAAATCGGCAAGAATGGGGCAAAGCGAAATACTGGTATGACATCGTGCTGCGGGCCGAGCCTGACAATCTATCTGCTCACTACGGCAGGGGCATCTGTCAGCGAGAGACTGGCAGGAATACGTTCCTGTTGCCTCGATACCTGGCTTGGCGCAGTGCAGAGGAGCATTTTAATCGTGTTTTCGCGGTGGATTCCACCTTCCGGGATGTGTTCTATCAGGTCGCACTGTTGGAGCACTATCGACAGCATCGTCAGAAAGCCATCAACCTTGCCCATCGGCAACTCGCCGTCAATCCGGCAGCCGTGGACGCCCAGGTTGGCATATTTCCCCTGTACGATACCATGATCCATTATACGGCCTTCGATAAAGCCGAGGCATGGCTCAAAGCCCGGCCTTCCAGGTACGATGCGTATTTTCTGGGAGAGCTGTATCGGAATGCGGGGCTATCGGAAGAGGCCGATTCCGTATTCCAGGAGGTGCTGTACCAGCCAGAAGATGTCCCATTACAGCCGGTTTTACTGTCCCGGGTCCGCCTGTATGTTGAGAACGACGAGCCCGAGAAAGCGGAAGAGGCTTACTGGAAGGCGGTAGACAGGATTTCTGACGAACGGCAAGCGTGGTTTGTGATCAAAGATTTCATGACAATCGTGAATGAGAGCGAATACGAACTGCTGAAGGTCCGGTTGCCTCCAGCCCAGATGCCCAGCGCCTTGCGTCACTTTTGGCTGCGGAGGGATCCCATGCCCGCGGCACCGTATAACATGCGATTGATTGAGCATTATCGAAGACTCGTTTTTGCGGAGAAGGCGTATTATTATGGCGGGTTTCGTCATGCGAAGTACAAGGACAGGGCGTCCATGGAATTTCGATTTCCGCCCTGGTATTATGAAAACGATAAATTGAACGATCAGGGTTTGATCTACGTCCGGTACGGCGAACCCGACGAGACCGCTTTTGCCATGTCCCGGGATGGCGGGGGCGGATTGCCGCAGAATATGTCCTGGCTTTACTACGAGAACGAAGAACGGGACAGAATGATATTTCACTTTATCGTCCATCCGAATGCACCGCCGGGTTACTGGACGCTGGTACCCATGTTCAGCCAATCCGAAATACGGGAAACCATGGTGGGATGGGACAATCGTCCCTGGTACGATTATGTGGCGAATCGAACAGCCGATATCGACTTTGCCTTTATCCATGATCAACATACGTGGCCCGAAGAAACAGAGACATTGGAAATGTCCCATGACATTACCCGTTTTCGAGAGGACGATGATACAGACCTCATCCAGTTCTCCTATGCCATCCCTCTCTCAAATCTCTGGAATGAGGAGTCATCAAAAGACAGCCATTTCGTCGAGACGGGTATCGCCATATTCGACGATCGGATGGGGTTCCTCTTGGGGGATATGCGTCGCTTTACGCCAAACGAACCATCCGGCAGCCTTCTCTGGAACGACTTTCTCATCGACGAATACGAGTTTCCACTGCAACTAAGACGGCACAACATCGCCATGCATGCCAGAACCCTGGACGGTACAAAAGTAAACGGCTGGCAGTACAGGTACACCCTCACCGATTCGGCCCGACATGAACTGGCCTGCAGTACGCTGAAACTGGCGTTCGATATTCAGCCCAAAGCGGGAAAAGATAGCCGCCACCGCGATGACATCCGAATCATTCCCAACCCAACAAAGATTTTCATGAAAGACGAGCCTGTGTTTGTGTATTACGAAATCTATAATTTGTCGTTCAACCCGGAGGGCAGAACCGATTTTACCGTGAATTTTACTTTGAAGGAATCGGGTAAGAAAAAGCTGCTGAAGAAAATCACAGGAATATTCGGCAGTGGTGCGGCGTATCGGGTTGCGATTCAG
>CAZTKR010000068.1:0-15660 GCA_964614115.1 uncultured bacterium
GAATACTTTTATCCCGATAATTTGTAAACAACGCTAGGAATTCTTACAATTTATATGATCAGGGTTTTCTTTATTTCCTCCGTGACTGTATCGGTTTGTACCTTCTCCTGTTCCTGAATGGACGGTATACGGAGATGGATCACCATACCCTTTCCCTCCACAGGGCCAAAATCCATTTTCACACCGAGAGACTCAAAAAGCCTCTGGCAGGCTAAAAATTCCAGCTCGACCTGTCCCTTTCCAGCATATTCATCGTCATGGAAGAACGGATCGACTATTCTGCACAGGGATTCCTTAAAAGAGGACGCATCATCCAGCCGAATCTCCACTAAATTCTGATCGTCCAAGGCCCGTGTGAGGATAGAAAACGGCTTCTCGTTCATGTTTTCATCGGACGTCAATAATGCCCTGAAAACCGAACCAAAGGTGATGGAAAAATCCCTGCCAAAGCCGAATATGGCCGGAAGATTGGAAGCGAAAGAAGCCTGCTTGAGAAATCCTTTTGCTTCTGTGACCAACTCGGCATACTTGAGCTCCTGCCGGAGAACCTCGTTCAGGTTCCATCGGCAGGGAGAGGTTTTCAGGTCCCTCTCGTTTTTCTTGGGCAGCCAATCCAACAGTTTTTGAGCCGCTCCCCACTGGGATAGCACATCGGAAAGCCGTTCCGCTTCCTGGGGATATTCCTTCAATAAGTACTGAATAATCTTGAGTGTATGCGTGACCGGGCCCTGGATGCGACGACATAAACCATCGCTTGCAGCGGACATCTGCAAGAGTTTTTCTTCGTGCAAATGTCGGATATCCTGTACTTTTTCTTCTTCATTGGCATCGTTCTGCCGGATGACATCACGGGCCACATGGAGGATGAGCTGATGTTCCCCCAGTTGAATCGATTTGGCGTTAATTTCCAATAGAATATGGTCACCGTCTTTGGTTTTCCAGATTTCCTGGTATCTGTAGATCCCATTGTCCAGCCAAGACTTTCGGTGTTTTTCCGTCGTACCCTCTTCCGCTTGAAGCTGAGAAACAGTCATGTTCTTCAACCGGTTTTTCGAGTATTTAGACAGATTACAGGTCGCTTCGTTGAACAAGAGAAACCTGCCGTTGGCCGTCGTCAAATAAATCGCATCGTTGGCCTGCTCCACCAGTAGACGATACTTCTTCGTCGAGCGCTTTAAGGCCACCTGAATGTTCTGCAAATCTTCTTCTACTTTCTTTTTTTCGTCCTTCAGTCGCTCCAGACGCTGCCGCTCTTTTCCGCTAAAATAACCTATGGCAGGCCCTAAGAAGAAGAATAAAATCCAGAAAAGGTCTGCTGCACCGATGCGTGTGAATAAAAGCCGTAAATTGTAGGCAAACATGGATCCCGTCACCGTACCGATGATAACGTTCTGGGTGACCATGCTTATCTTATGTTCGATGGACTTCATAGGATCTCCCTCATCCTTCTTTTGTATGTCGAATGACCCGTTCTTATGTCATTTTTTCCCGTTTTTTCAGATAGAACGAGAATTTTTTGCCGATTTATGAGTGTTTGCCATCGGCTGTAATACAGTCACATAGATAAATACAACTTTCGTGCCAGTTACGACCATGTTTTTCGATATTTTATCGATTTTCCCCTTGACATTTTCCCTTTTTGGAATTAGAATTTAGCAACCCCATGAAAGGAGACATTATTGATCACGACTCTTTACCTTCGAAGAATCGGTGATGATCCCAATGCCCATATTCTCCTCCAGCGTCTCCAGGCAGAAGGCTTTCAAGACCTGAAGCACCTCGTGATCGAGAAAGTGTTTCGCCTAGAAGGTATTACTCCCCAACAGGCCCAAGCACTGGAACCCTTATTTTGCCATCCTCGATCCGAGAAGATGACCGACCGTTCATCTCTTGATCAGACACACGGCCCTGTACTCGAAGTCGGCTATCAGAGAGCCGTCACCGATCCGGAACTGCCTTCCATCCTGAGGGGAGCCCATGCCCTGGGCGTGGAGAATCTGGAATGGGTCCGCATCGCCTACAGGTATCAATTTCTGGGCATCGATGCAGCCACGGCCGAAGAAATCGTGACACGGTACTTCTACAATCCCCAGGTACAGGTACTCATCGCACCCGACGATGTGTGGGATACATTAAAGCCCCAGGGACAGGCCGGACCGGTAGAATCCATCTCCCTGAGGGGCCTGGATAGCCGTCAGCTTCTGACGTTGAGTGAAGAGCGCCGTCTGTTCCTCAATCAGGACCAGATGAAAGCCTTGCAGAAAATATCCGAAAGCATCGGGCGTGACCTCACCGATGCCGAAGTCGAGATGTTTGCCCAGACCTGGTCGGATCATTGTTTCCACACGACCTGGAAGAGCCTGGGACTCCTGCAGGCCCTATGGGAGGCCACCACACAGATCGATCATCCCCTGGTACTCTCCGTGTTCGAGGATAATGCCGGAGCCATGACATTCTACGACGGCTGGGCGCTCACCATCAAGGGTGAGACGCATAACTCCCCCACCGCCATCAGCCCCTACGGCGGTATCATGACCAAACACGGCGGCGTGATTCGGGATACCCTGGGATGCGGTCAAGGCGCTTGGCCCATCGGCGGCAGTACTGTGATGGGGCTGGGTGACCCGCGAATGGCCTGGTGCGACGTGCCCAAAGGCGCGCTCCACCCCAAGACCATCCTTGTGGAGTCCATCCGGGGCACGGCCGACTACACCAATCCCATGGGCATTCCGATGATGTTTCCCGTCTACCGGTTCCACACCGGTTACACAGGCAAGTGTTTCGCCCTGGGTCATTCCATCGGACTCGTTCCGGCCCAGAGGGCAAAGAAAGGACACCCGGCGGCCGGAGATTACGCCATTCTTATAGGCGGCCTGACGGGACGGGATGGCCTCCACGGTGCCACCGTCAGTTCCAGCTCCATGACCAGTGAGACGGCGACCGTGGATGCCGCCCATGTACAGATCGGCCACCCCATCGAAGAGCGCAAATTCATGGAAGCCATACCCGTGCTCCGTGACGCCGATTGTCTTAGAGCCGTGACCGATCTGGGGGCGGCCGGACTCTCCTCTGCTGCCGGCGAGATGGGTTCCCAGACCGGCGTGTGGGTCAACCTGGCCTGGGTACCCCTCAAGACCGAAGGCATGCACCCCTGGGAAATCTGGATTTCCGAAAGCCAGGAACGCATGCTCCTCTGCGTACCCCCGGACAAGATTGACGATGCGTTGGCTATCCTGGAACGGTACGAAGTTCCTGCCACCCTTATCGGCAAATTCACGGATACCCATCGCTGTCAGGTCGTGTTCGACACCGCCCCGGACGTAGATCCGAGAAAACTCCCAGACAGGCCGGCTCTGACCGGTGAAATCGTCGTGGATTTGGATTTCGAAGAACTCCGTAAAGGATGCCCCCTGCCGGACATTCAAATGAAAAAGCCGGAATCCCAAGAGGAGAACACCGCGATCCCATCCGTGACATCCGAAGCCGATTTGAAATCCGCCATCGACGCTGTTCTGGGTCATCTGAACATCTGCGATCAATCCGCCGCGGGCTTCCAATTCGATAAAACCGTTCAGGGCATCGTGGCCGAGAATCCCTACGGCGGTATCGATGGCCGGATGCCCAACGATATCTGGGCAGCCACACCCCTTTACGGAAAACCCTTTGCTGCTGTCGCTTCCCTGGCCTACAATCCCCTGTACGGGGATGTGGACCCCGCCGGTATGGCCCGACTGATGATCATCGAATCCATCTCGAAACTGGTGGCCGTGGGTGTCCGTCCGGACGAGATCGTTCTCTGCGACAATTTTTATACACCGCGGGTCAACGAGGAAATAGCCTGGGACCTGAAGGCCATGGTACTCGCCTGCTGTGAACTCTCCAAAACCTTCGACACACCCTTCATCAGCGGCAAGGACAGTTCTTCGGGCACGTTCATCGGAGAAGACGGTCTGCGGTTGGACATCCCGCCGACCCTGGCCGTCCTGGCCCTGGGACGCATGCCCGACATACGTAAATTGATACCCAAACCCTGGCAGACACCGGGCAATGCCCTCCTTCTCATCGGCCCACTTTCCTCGGAACTGGGAGGATCGGTTTTCCTGGATACGGTTGGGTATCGGGGGAGTGCTCTTCCCAATCCTGACGCGAAAAAACTCAAAGTCTTCTGGCAAAAGCTCTCATCCATCCAGGCTAAGGGCTTCATCCGTTCCGTCAGCACCATCGGAGAAGGCGGACTGGTACGGCGTTTTTTCGAGATGGCCATGGGAAGCGGACTGGGTTGTGACATCAATCTATCGGAAGTCAGAAACAAGCTGCCGAATCCATCGCCAGAGGCTGCCCTGTTTGGTGAGATGATCGGCGTCATGGTCGTAGAGGTGCAAGGCTCGGATATCGAGACCGTCAAGAGCGAACTTGGAGGTAGCGAACTAGGACGTGTTATCGGAGAAGAGACGATTAAAATTAAGGGTCTCGGTCCAGAACTGTCTCTACCCGTGCGAGACCTGCGTGCTATATGGGAGACGCCCTTCCGGGAGGTGGCGTTATGATAAAACCGCGAGTGAATATCCTCTACGCCCCGGGCACCAACTGTCACCTCGAACTGGCAGCCGCTTTTCGCCTGGCCGGAGCAGAACCCACGTTCTGCCAGCTCACGGCAGACTTCCTGGACGGCCGAAAAAGGCTTACGGACTGCGACCTTTTGGGATTGCCCGGCGGATGGTCCTTCGGCGACCACATCGCCGCGGGACGCGTCGTCTCCATCGACCTTCTCTACCGGCTGAGAGATCAGCTTCTGGAAATCCGGGAAAAATCCATTCCCGTGATCGGCATCTGCAACGGATTCCAGGTGTTGATGAACACGGGCCTCCTCCCAGGTACCGAAGAGATCGGCACACACAACGTGCTTTTGGATAAAAACGCATCGGCTGTTTTTGAAAGCCGCTGGGTGGATGCCTACGTACAAGATACCCCGTGTATCTGGACACAGGGACTGGCCGGGCAATCCCTGCGGATTCCCGTTGCCCACGGAGAGGGACGCCTTCTCCTGGGAGAGGACTACGACGATACCCAGACCGTGCTGCGATACGGCGCCCCGGAAGGAACCATGACGTATCCAGCCAATCCCAACGGATCACCGGGCGGCCGGGCCGGGCTCTGTGATACCACGGGCCGAATCCTGGGTCTGATGCCCCATCCCGAACGGGCCATCTATCCATGGCTCGGGTCGCAGGACGGCATTCATATCTTCAAAGCCGGTGTGGCGTTCGTCAAATGATAACTCGATTTTCACGTATGGATTCATCGTAAGCAATGGCTGTTCAATCCCCCACAGAAATACAAACCGATCCACTCGTAAAGATCCGAATCGCGGGTGTTGGCGGAGCCGGAGGAAGGGCCGTCAACAGGATGATCAGCCAGAAATTGGTCGGCGTCGAATATATCGCGCTTGATACAGACTTGCATGACCTGTTCCAGTGTAAAGTAGCGCGTCGGATTCAGATCGGAGAACAGGTTGCAAAGGGACAGACCACGCTGGGGAATCCCGATGCGGGAAGGCAAGCGATATCGGAGAATCTGGACGACGTGGAGAAGGCCGTTGGGGAAACGGACATGCTCTTTATCGTATGCGGAGCAGGAGGCGGCACGGCCAGCGGTGCGGCGCCCATTCTAGCAAAAATCGCGAGAGACTTGGATATACTCACCGTATGTGTCGTGACGAGACCCTTGAGGTCCGAAGAATCCCAACGCACGAAAATAGCGGATCGGTGCATCGTCGATTTGAGACAGCGTGTGGATACTCTGTTCGTCATTCCCTGCGACCGGCTGTTGACCCAGAAGAACGGACAGAAATACTTTACCCATGACTTCACAACCGTCGATGAGATCATGTCTCGCACTGTCAGATGCATATCGGATTTGTTGAATGCGCCCGGGCTCGTGAACCTTGATTTCGATGAGGTTCGCGATGCCATAAGCCGCATGGGAGAGGGTCGAGTGGGTTTCGGCACGGCTTCCGGAGAGGGCAGAGGCAGAAAAGCAGCGATAGAGGCGGTTCATCGACATCTCATCGACATAAATACGATAAAGAATGCCTCTTCGTTGATGATCAACGTCACGGGCGGACTCGACATGACGCTGGATGACATGAACGATGGGATTCTGGTTGCTTATGATACCGCCAGCTCCGAGGCCAACATCCTCTTCGGTGGAATCATCGATCCATCCGTCCGACATAAAGTGATCGTCACCATCATTGCGACGGGCTTGGGCCTGGTGGGCGACGCCAGAAAAAAACCCTACCACCCCCTGTTCGTAAAATTAGATACAGAAGAAAAATCATCGCTGGATGACGAAACGGATTCATCCAGATCAAAACGCTTCCGTATGCCAGATTTCGTCCAGAAAAAACGGACAAAGGACTGAACCTTGGTATGGATAACGATCATCCTGGCGTGCATCATCGCATGGACTGAAATACGCATCAAATTCCCGGATATAAATATCGTGAACGTATGCGGTTTCGCTTTTTTCATGTATACTGGATTCAACATTGGGCTGGCGCTGCTGATCTACGCCGTCATACCGTCTGTATTCAGTCCATCCTTATTCAGCCCTACATCGATCACGAGAGCCCTCATCGCCGGCATAGGCTATCCCATCGTCTTTAAATCCAAATTCTTCGACATGAAAGTCGGGAAAAAGAAGGTTCCTGTGGGACTGGCGCTGTTCTACGACTTCGTGAGCAACGCTCTGCTGAATCGGATGCATAAAACCCTCGAAAACCGGATGTGGAAAGATGCCTTCCTGATTTCAGCGTCTTTTCCAACCCTGGAAACCTATGTGTTCGCCCTGAATACGGTCTGGAAAAGCATGTGGTCCATGGACATGGATGAAGAGGAAAAGACGACGAGACGGCGATTGCAGAATCTACGCGACCGCATCGTCCTTTTAGCCTACATGGATAAACCCGACGACAAATCCTCGGATACCAGAGCCGTACGCGCCGCCATGCTGCTCATCGATCATTTCGGCAACAAGAAGAATACGTTGCGTTTTTTAAAGGATTTCGCTCCTGGGTAAATCGATGGGTGACGGATCGCTTACCCGTTTGTAAGTTTTGGATGACTTAACGAGGAATTTTTACAGTTGACAGCTTCGGCGCAAACCATAAGGATAGGGACGGCGGGCTGGAGTTACAAAGACTGGTACGGCATCGTCTACCCGGATAAGCCTGACAAGAATTTCAAGGAACTCGACTTCCTGTCCGGTTTTTTCGATACGCTGGAAATCAACTCCACGTTTTATCGCCCGGCCAACACCTTCATGGGTACTGCCTGGGTTCGTAAAGTCTCGCATAATCCTAACTTCAAATTCACGGCCAAGCTCTGGCAGCGCTTCACCCATGACCGCAAGCCCTTCGGTTCCGATGAGGTAAATCAGTACATCCAAGGAATCGATCCTCTCGCCCAGGCCGACCGGCTGGGTGCTGTCCTCTGCCAGTTCCCCTGGAGCTTTAAAAATGATGACACCAGTCATCAATGGCTGACTCATTTATTCACGACCTTCAAGGATTATCCTCTGGTTGTCGAACTCCGTCATGCCAGTTGGGATGTGCCCGACACCTATGAATTCCTAGATAAACACGATGTCGGTCTCGCAACCATCGATCAGCCCGTCATCGGTAAGTCCATACCGTTCAAGCCCATCCGAACCGGGAATCTCGGCTACGTGAGAATGCACGGAAGGAATTACAAAGCGTGGTTTGCGAAAAAAAACGATAAAACAGCCAAAACATCCCCCGCAGCGCGGTACGATTACCTCTATTCGGAAAAAGAAATCCGGGAGATCGCCGTGAATGTTCAAAAAGTGGCCGAAGAGAGCCAATCGACCTTCGTCATCCAGAACAACCATCCCTGGGGTCAGGCCGTGGCCAACGCAATACAGTTGAAAAACGCACTGGGTGAAGAGGATATCAAAGCCCCGGCCACGCTGGTCGAACGTTTCCCAGACCTGAAAAAGATCATCCAGCCTGGAGAATCCCCAGACTGAGTGCTACATTTTTCTTGGGAGAATGACTCCTATAAGTTTTACGCTTCCGGCTTTTATCACATCACTCCAACCGGACATGAAGTGTGATACCCATCTTCAGATCCCGTTGTACAGACATCTCGTTTTCTACGAATGGACAGTACTGTCTTTATCCGTTCACACGATGGTCATCCCATCACAGAAGACGCCGGAATTTGCGTCCTGCTGTTGGGAAGGTTGCTCTTCCCGCGCCTGACTTCTCCCCTCCCCAAAAACCCCATCTCCTCCACGTGCAGGCTGATGGCCCCCAGGTCGTCCTCCACGACGCCTCTGAGGACATACGGCCGCACCGGCGTGAACCGGGAAGCGTACTTCCGGAAGGCATCCGGGAAAAAGATCGTCTCGTACATCGCCGTCCGATCCTCGAAGCTGATGAAGGCCATCGGCTCCTCCTGCTTGGTGTACACCATCTTATTCGTCACCCACCAGCCGATCATCGTCACACGCTTCCCTACATGCCGAACCATATCGCGGGCACGAATGTACTGCATCGTCTCCAGGACATCCTCATACAGGTCCAGGGGATGGACCATCAACGGAAATCCCAGGATCTCCACCTCGTGGAGGAGTGACGTACGGAAGTCATAGTCTCCGAGACGGGGAATGCTTATTGTCTCCTCCTCGAACAGGCTCAGAGACGCTTGAGGGGATGTGGGACGATGATGCCGGCCTGCCTCGGTCTGCCACAACAGTTCAGCCCGGCTGCGGCCCGCGGCGATGGAATCCAAACAGCCGGCCTTGACGAGGATGCGCACGTCGGAGGGATCGAGACGGGCGCGACGCATGAAATCCTCGAAGGAACGGTACGTCCCTCCCCGTTCCCGTTCTTCCAGAACCCTGTCCAGGGCCTTCTCCTTCAGCCCCTTGAGCTGCATCAGGCCCAGGCGGATTTCCCGCCCTTTACCCGAATACGGCCGATCCGAGGCATTGATGTCGGGCGGCAGGACGGTAAGGCCCATGCGCCGGGCTTCGCTGATGTAGGCAAAGGCCGTGTAGTACCCGCCCTGATTGCTGATGACGGCCGCCATGAATTCCGCCGGATAGTGAGCCCGCAAATACGCCGACTTGAAGGAAACCAGGGCGTACGACGCGCTGTGGGGCTTGCAGAAGCTGTATCCCCCGAAGCTGAGGATCATGCCCCACACCCGGTCGATGACATCCCTCCCGATGCCCCGGCTCCGGGCACCCCGGATGAACTGTTCCCGGTAGGCGGACAGCTTGCGGTGGTTCCGCTTCTTCGACAGGGTTTTGCGCAGGCCGTCCCCGTCCTCCGGCGAGAAGCCCGCCATCTCCACGGCGATCTTGGTCACATCCTCCTGGTACACCATGATGCCGTAGGTTTCGGAGAGAACGCGCTGGAGAATGGGATGGAGCGGCTGGTAGGGCTCACCCCCAAGACGGCGAGCGTATTCGTTGATGAAATCGTTGGCCGCCGGGCGAATGATGGAGCTGTGGATGACGATGTGCTCGAAGTCGCCCCGCTGCGTCTTCTTCTGGAGCTGGCGCATGGCCGGGGATTCGATGTAAAATACGCCCAGGGTATCCCCCCGGGCGATGATGGCCTGGGTTTCGGGATCATCCAGCGGGTTAAAATCCTCGTAGGCAATGACCCTACCAGTATTCCTCCGCACGGCACCCAGGGCGTCCCGGATCACGGCCAGGGACCGGTTGCCCAGAACATCGATCTTGACCAGGCCCGAATCCTCGGTCTGGTCCTTCTCCCACTGGACGATGCGCACACCCTTGGGCGCCTCCTCGGTGGGCACGTATTTGGACAGTTCATCGGGAACGACCACCACACCCCCGCAGTGAACCGAAAGGTGCCGCACCATGCCTTCCAGACAGGAAGACCATGCCAGGATCTCCGGCCATGGGGGGTCGAGAGCCAATCCCCGGAAGATGGGATGATGGTCCACCGCCTCCTGGATCGACTGGTCGGTCCAGTGCCACAGATGGGCCAGGCGGTCTGTTACCTGTTTGATCTCAGCATCGGGGATTCCGTACACCTTGGCAATCTCCCGGACAGCGGCCCTCGGACGAAACCCCACATGATTGGCCACCATGGCCGACCGTTCCGGTCCGACCTTTTCGAAAACGTAATCCAGAATATCGTCCCGTTCGTCCCACGGAAAATCCACGTCGATATCCGGCGGGTCCTGGCGTCCCGGGTTGAGGAAACGCTCGAAGTAGAGGTTGTACTTCAGGGGATCGACGTGGGTGATGCCCAGGCAGTAGGATACGATGCTGGCCGCTGCCGACCCCCGGCCGCACGTACGGGGCGCCTGACGGACGATGTCTTCCACGACCAGGAAGACGGCCCCGAACCCCTTCCGGCCGATGATCCCCAGTTCGTAGTCGAGCCGTCTTCGAACCTCCGGTACGACGGTTCCGTATCGCCTCCGCGCGCCCTGTTCACACTTCCGGCGAAGCCTGTTCATCACACCCTCGTGATCGAGCTCCTCATAGTTGGGCGAAATCACCGGGCCAAAATCTCCGCGAAACCTGCACTTCTCGGCAACGGCCCGCGTGTTCTCCAATGCCTCGGGAACGTGGGGAAACCGGGCGGCCATGTCCGCCGGAGATTGAAGCCAGGCCGAAGGCGGGGCCACTTCCTCCAGCGGCAACCGGGAAAGCTTGGTATTCAAATCGATGGCCCTCAAGAGTGCGTGAAGATGATACTCCTGCGGCTGGAGAAAAAACACACCTCCCGTGGCTACCGGGGGGATTCCTTCCCGGCGTGCGAACTCCAGAAGCGATCGGTTGGGCCGTCCACCCATGAGCTCGACGTACAGATCGTCCATCCCCTTCAGCTTTTTCAGCAGAGGAATGGTATCGCTCAGAACGGCCAGGCCCTCTCCCCTCTCTGTCAGTTCGTCGGAAAGGACAAATCCCTCCCCGCAGTGCCGCCGGGTCAGCACACGGCAGAGGTTGGCGTATCCCTCCGGGGACTTCACCAGGAGCACGGCCCGCTCATCGTCGGTCACGACCTCGGCCCCGATTATGGGACGCACGCCCGTCTCTTCAGCGATCTGGAGGAAAAAGACGAGGCCGTAGAGTCCGTTGGTATCCGTCAGCGCCACGGTGTCCATGCCCAGCTCCCGCACCCGACGGCACAGCGCCTCCAGACCGGCCGTCCCCCGCATCAAAGAATACTGAGAATGCACATGCAGATGGACAAAATTCATGATAACGCTTTCATCGTCATCGATTTATTCGACCCACGATTCGGGCGTAGGGTTATGGAGAAATACCGACCAGCCCACGATTGCCATCGCCGACCAGCGATTCCCATGGCGAAACCACCGTATGGATCTGTTCGCAAATCCCATTCATCGGTTTCCCAGGATGCCGTATTTTTTAAGAAACCCGTCGAACTCCTCCTGGAAGGACATCTTTCGATGACGTTCTTCCTGATGCCGTATGTACTCTTCAACCCGCCGCACCATCGACGCGCTCACCGAAAACCCGCCGTACCCCGTCTGCCAGGCAAACCCCATCCTGAAAAATCCTTGTTCATTGATCCACTGGGCCGATTCTCCCTTCACCATCTCCACCACCCCGGCAAGCGAAATACGGGGACACAACTGAAACAAGGCATGAAGGTGATCATCCGGCCCATTCACAATACGGACCCGGCAGTCGTGTTCCTGAAAAGCACGGTACAAACGGTCGATGATCATCGGTCGAACGGTATCCCGGAGCAACGGCCGCCCATCCGCGGTACTCCAAATGGCGTGAACCCAAATTTTGCTCAACGAACGGGCCATATTCTCGTCTCCTACTGGGAGACCGTCGAAACGGTTTATCGGCATGCCTGTTCTATCCCGCAGCCTACGATTCAAACGGCGGACTGTTTAAACGTTCACCACCACCGAAATCAATTTTACCGGTTTCGTATACCCTATGCCGCCGCCTCCCGCCCCCATCGAACGGCCTTCTCTCCATGCCTCTCTCGAATGCGATCCAGAGCCGCAACCAGGGATTCTTCCTTGGAGGAATGCGTGAGGGACTCGAACAGTGTCATCTGGGGTGTCGGGAAAATCAGATCGGTGAACGTCAGGCTCATGTAACGAATCCGCTGGCGCCGCTCACTGGCTTTCAGGTAAACGGGCTCCAGTTCCCGGAACAGGAGCCAATCCGTGGTCGTGGGTGTGTGCAGACTGAGCCGCCGGGTCACGTCCACCCCATCGGTGTGGCGAAGGTGGAACCAGACCGTACGGGGCAGGACACCCATGGCCCGCATCCGCCGGCACGCCCTCTCCATCATCCCGAACAGCATTCCCAAAAGCACGCCGTCGTCGTTGGTATCTTCGTCCAAAGTCTGCTCTTCCAGGACGAAGGGCTTGGACTCCGGAGGGCGCACCGGCCTGTCATCGATGCCCAACGCCTGCCTGTGAAGAACCACACCCCGCTTTCCGAAAACCGCGTTGAGCTGAAGGATGGAGAGGGCCGCCAGTTCCCGGATCATCCGGATGTTGAGCTCCTCCACGAGCGTCCTGACCTTACGGTCCCGCAGGGCGGGAAGCATCCGAACCCGGAGGGGCGCCAGAAAGGACGCCTCGCTGCCCGAGGGCACCGCGTAGAGGTCGCCGTGGGTCTCCACCACCCGGGCAGCCACGCCGCTCACCAGCTTGTTGGACCCGATGCCCAGCGTGCCGGCCAGGCCCACCGAATCCTGAACACGACCCCGGATGCGGAAGGCCGAATCCTGCGTATCCCCGAACAGACGGGTCGTTCCCGTCATATCCACGTAAAACCGTCCCCACAGGCCCGACTCTACCAGGGGCGAATACGTGCCCAGCACCCGGGAAACCTCGTCTGCCGCTTTCCGGTACAGCCTCTCGTCCGGGGGAAGCACCATGAGATGCCGGCACCGCCGGAGCGCCCTGGTCAGGGGAAGGCCCTCCCAGATGCCTTCGGCCCGGGCCTCCCGGGAGGCCGAAAAGATGAGCGACCGGGGCGTATGCCGGGCACAGATCACCACGGGCTTTCCCCGAAGCGACGAATCCCGCAGCCTCTCGACGGCCACGGGAAATCCATCGACGCGAAGATGTAAGATGTTACGGCTCATTGAATCATGCCAAGCGAACACAGATCAGCGCGGACGGACACAGGAGCAAGCTTCGAAGTTTGAATTTTTCATCGATCCGTGTTCTTCCGTGCCCCCAAGGTGAGCGGGATCACCGGTACCGCCGCAGAAGACCCACCACCACGCCCTGGACGACAAACTCCCCCTCGCGGACGAAGATGGGGGACATCGATGCGTTGGCCGGCCGGAGCTCCACGCCGTCCTTGCGGCGGAAGAACTTCTTCACCGTGGCTTCCCCCTCCACCATGGCCACCACCGTCTGGCCGTTGCGGGCCGACTGCTGCTTCTGGACGATGATGGTGTCCCCGTCCACGATGCCCTCGTCGATCATCGAGTTCCCCCGCACTTTGAGGGCAAAATACTCGCCCGACCCCAGCATCTCCTCGGGCACATCCACGGTCTCGTACTGCTCGATGGCCTCGATGGGACTGCCGGCTGCCACCAGCCCCGCCATTTGCAGGACGAGGGATCGACCGCCGTGTTCCACCAGCGTGATCATCCGGCTCCGGTTCCGCTCCGGAATCCGGATGTATCCCTTGCGCTCCAGCTGCGCCAGATGCTTCTGCACCGACTGGAACGACCGAAACCCGAAGTGCCTCCGGATCTCGTCGTACGTGGGCGAAACGCCCCTGGCCTCGATGTATTTTCGCAGGTACCGGTACACAGCCTGCTGTTTCTCTGTCAGGTTCATGTTTGAATATAGGTATAAAAAAGGTATAAATCAAGAGAATCTTTTGAAATTTATTGCCCATGACAAAAATGATTTGGGAACGTTTCTAAAAAGTTTTTGGGCTAATCAGACTTGAGAAACAGGATTGATCGATATGAAGTAAAACGTCATAAGTAGTTTTTATTACAACCTCCCCGAGCTCAGAATCGCGATCACCAGCCACAGGCCAAGCACGTCCGCAATGAGATAGCCGACCAGGCCAAAGCGGGGAGTCTGAAAATCTGCGGCCCCTTTCCGCATTCTTGCCGCAGGTTCTCGGACAAATTGTGAATGAAATTTCTACGCCTCGCCAGACAGAACTATACAAAATACATACTGATTTCTGGTCTTTTCCATACACGATACCTCAAACATGTCCAACTCGACATCAACACGTACTAAAATGCGCTCTATTTCCCATCACATTATTTAAATAATCGCTTGACCTTTATAGATTTTCATGTTATATTCAAACCACTATTGATCTAAAACGGACTCAATTTTTCTCATCTAAGATTAAGATTTACTTATCCTTGATGACTATCATAACCATTACACAATCGTAGGGCTTGTAATCAGGAAAGGAGGAGTGATGCAAAAAACCATCGTTACAATCATCATTATCTTATGCTTGTCCATGATTTGGTGGAGCTGTAAGGACAAAGTGACCAAATCTGACGACGATCCGCCGAGGATCACCAGCTTAACGGCGAATCCGGCGAACCTCGACTGGGGCGATACAAGCCAACTCATCGTCGTCGCAAACGACCCTGAAGGCGAGTCCCTCGGTTATGACTGGGAATGCACAGTGGGTTCGTTTACCACACCCACGGACAATGACACTATCACCTGGCAAGCACCCATGAGTACGGCAGATTGTGATATTACCGTGGAAGTCGATGACGGGGAGAACATTTCCCGACAATCCACTACCCTTCACGTAACCGCGCACCCCGTGATGGACGTGGATGAAGACATTCTGAATTTCGGGACAGAAACCACCTCATTGACGTTCAACGTCATCAACACGGGTACGGGAGCCTTAACATGGGAAATCGACACGTCCACCTTTCCCAACTGGCTGGCCGTTGATCCCGACGATGGTTCCACCACGACCCAGACCCAGGTGACAGTCACCGTAGACCGCACAGGCCAGGCCCCTGGAACATACACCGCACAAATCAGGGTCGTACCCACCAACGAAAGCCTGACAAAAGCACTGGCCGCGGGTTTTGGCGAAATGACCGTGGCTGTGAATATGACTGTTCCGCTTCCGCCGTCACTTCAAGTATCGCCAGCGTCGCTGGATTTCGGATCCAATACCACATCCCTGAATTTTAACATCCAAAACACGGGCGGCGGTACGTTAACCTGGTCGATCACCGACAACGCGGGATGGCTGACCGTTAATCCCACAAGCGGCACAACAACCACGGAAACGGATCAAATCACGGCCTCAGTCAACAGAACCGGCCTCGCACAGGGAGTCTACACAGCCGTAATTTCTGTTACATCGGATTATGGCAATAGCACTGTGAATGTTCAGATGACCGTTGACCCGCCAGCTCTAAACGTCTCGCGGACCTTTCTCGATTATGGGACGACAACAACTTCATTAACCTTTAACATCACCAATACCGGAAGCGGTACATTGAACTGGTCGATCGTCGACGATGCGGGATGGCTGACCGTCAATCCCACCAACGGTACCACGTCCACGGAAACAGACCAGGTAACGGCGACTGTCGATCGAACGGGACTCACCGAGGGAACC
>CAZTKR010000069.1:0-15585 GCA_964614115.1 uncultured bacterium
GGAGAGGCGCTGGCGCGATGTGGGTACGATGTGCGCTGGGTAACGACCGTCGGTGATGATGAGACCGATATCGTCCGTGTGCTGGAGGTGGCCTACAACCGGGCTACATTGATCGTGCTGACGGGTGGATTGGGTCCGACACACGATGATGTTACGAAAAAAGCGGTCTGCGGTTTTTTTCATTCCGGTCTTGTTCTTCGAGAGGATATTTTAAAGAAGATCGAGAGCCGTTTCCGGAAGATGGGCCGAATCCTATCGCCCAGCAACCGGGGGCAGGCCGAAGTTCCGGATAAAGCCGAAGTCATCGATAATAGGGCCGGGACGGCACCGGGGCTTCTTTTTCGCAAGGAAGGTCGTACGTTCTACATACTGCCGGGTGTCCCGTCTGAAATGCGGAGGATGATGGAGGAATCGGTTTTACCCCAAATCAAGGGAAAGAGTGGCGGACGGATCGTGCGGTCGAAATTGCTCCGTACTGTGGGTATCCCCGAATCCGATCTCTACCAACGCGTGGAGGATTTTCCTCGTCAGTTCCCGGATGTTAAACTGGCGTTTCTCCCTCAGGCTCCAGGAGTCGTTGTCAAACTGACGGCCATATGCTCCTCAGAGAAGGCGTGTGATGAGATCCTTTACCGGGGCGAATCGATGATTCGAGAGAGAGCCGGAGTGTTTATCTACGGGGAAGATGACGATTCTATGGAGAGTGTGCTGGGTCATCTGCTCCGAGAAAAGAAACGGACCATCAGCGTTGCCGAATCATGCACCGGAGGGTTGATCTCGCACAAACTGACCAACGTGCCTGGGAGCTCCCATTATTTTGAGCGGGGTGTGGTGGCCTACAGCAACGAGGCAAAAATAGAAATTCTCGGTATCCCCGAGAAAACGATCATCGAATACGGGGCCGTGAGTCGAGAGACGGCCATGGCCATGGCCGAGGGTGTGAGACGCATCAGCGGTACGGACATCGGCCTCTCGACCACAGGAATCGCAGGCCCTGGAGGAGCAACTACCGACAAGCCCGTGGGCCTGGTATACATGGGTTATACCGATCAAGAACGCTCCCTCGCCGAGAGGCATCTGTTTGGGAAGGGTCGCCTGTGGAATAAGGAACGCTCGGCCGTGATGGCTCTGAACCTGGTTCGACGGATTCTCTTGGGGCATGCGTAGATTCGGACTTGATTTTTTACAGGAAAGTGTTATGTTAAGTGAGTGAGCCGTTCGATTTCTATGTTATCGGTCACAATCGTAATGGTGATTCTGAATCGGCTCATCTTGAATCAGAAGGTCGACTATTGGGAGCCGTACCATCCCCAGCATGACAGAAAAAAACCGTACATTTATCGCCATCAACATTCCCAATGATGTTCGAGCGGCCATCGATGAATTTCAAGAAAAACTCCAGGAGCACAGAGCCGATGTGAAATGGGTACGACCGGAAAGCATTCACATCACATTAAAATTCTTGGGTGACGTAGAGGCGACCCGAATCAAGGAGATAGCACGATCCATCAATGAAACCGTGAAGGAAGTCGAACCTTTTACAGTTACCGTCCAGGGTGTCGGAACGTTCCCGAACGACCGGAGGCCGCGGGTGCTTTGGGTGGGCGTCAAAACGGGGGCGAATATCCTTTCGGATGTGGCGGGCCGTATCGATGGTGCACTCTCGGGTCTTGGTTTTGAGAAAGAAAAGAGAAGATACTCGGCGCATTTAACTCTTGGACGGGTACGGTCGACTCGCGGTATCGAAGCGGTCGTACGTTCCATGCGAGCCCTGGAATTTGAGACGAAGCCGTTCGACGTCACAGAAATCGACGTGATGAAGAGCGTGCTCCAGAGAACGGGTGCCGTATACTCGGTACTGGAGCGAATTAAACTTTAAGGACTATCCCATCATGGAAGAGAAAAAAGAAGAAAAAAGAAAGGCTTTGGACCTGGCCATCAGCCAAATAGACAAGCAATTCGGTAAAGGTTCGGTCATGCGCTTGGGCGATACCAAAGAGGCGGTTTCTGTTCCTGCCATCTCGACGGGATCACTATCATTAGACCTTGCCCTGGGTGTCGGAGGCATACCCCGAGGGCGTGTGGTGGAAGTCTTCGGGCCGGAATCTTCCGGCAAGACGACGCTGGCACTCCATATCATTGCCGAGGCGCAGAAGATGGGAGGTATTGCCGCGTTCATCGATGCCGAACACGCCATGGACGCCAAGTATGCGAAGGCCCTGGGCGTGAATACCGATGACCTCCTGGTATCTCAACCCGATACGGGAGAACAAGCCCTCGAAATTACCGAGACGCTGGTACGGAGCGGAGCCCTGGATGTGATCGTCATCGATTCGGTGGCGGCCCTGGTTCCCCGCGCGGAAATCGAGGGCGAAATGGGCGATGCGCAGATGGGCCTGCAGGCCAGGCTGATGTCTCAGGCACTCCGAAAGTTGACGGGGGCCATCAGTAAGTCCCGAACCAGCGTGGTTTTTATCAACCAGATTCGAGAGAAGATCGGTGTGATGTTCGGTAATCCGGAGACAACCACGGGGGGCAGGGCCCTGAAGTTTTATGCGACGGTACGTATGGACATCCGCAGGATTGGGGCCATCAAGGATGGTACCAATATGATCGGAAACCGGACGAAGGTCAAAGTCGTTAAAAATAAAATAGCGCCTCCGTTCAAGGAGGCGGAATTTGACATCATGTACGGTACAGGCATCTCCACAACGGGCGATGTTCTTGACCTCGGCGTAGACCTGGGACTGGTCGAAAAAAGCGGAACATGGTATTCATTCGAAGGGGAACGCATCGGTCAAGGACGGGAAAACGTAAAGAATTTTCTGGACGCACCGGAAAATCAGGATGTGTATGTGAAATTGCAGAATGCCGTGCGGCAAAAACTGGGTTTAACCGACATCAAACAGGATAAGCCTAAGGCCGAAAAACCGGCGCAGTAGACCAATAGCATGTGTGGTGTCACGTATAAAATCACGCAGATCGAAACGCAGAAAAAAGATCCCGACCGGGTTAGTATTTATCTGGAAGGTGCTTTTGCCTTTGGATTAGAGCGGGAGGTGATACTCCGGCATCATCTTCACGAAGGCGATGAGATCACAGAACACGAGATTGATGAGATTCTACTGGTCGAGGAAAGAGCCCGGGCGAAGAAAAAGGCATTGGCCTATCTAAATTACCGTGCACGGAGTACCAAGGAATTGGAACGTAAACTGTTGGGTAAAGGCTTTTCCGAAAGAACCGTACATCGGGTCATCGAAGACTTTTCGCGTGTCGGGCTCCTGGACGATAACCAGTTCGCCACGGCTTTTGTACATTCCAAGATGCTCCAGAAACCGATGGGAAAGCGGTTGCTGCGGCAGGAGCTTTGGGGGTTGGGCATCGATGAAGCAACGATTGAAAAGGCTATCGATGAGGCGTATAGTCAGCGTTCCGAGACCGATGTGGCCCGGGAGCTGGTTCAAAAGCGGGCGCAGCGGTTTACGGAAACAGAATCGGGTTCAAAGAAGGCAAAGAAGAAGCTCACCGATTTTCTGTTTGGGCGAGGGTTCGATTGGGACGTGATTGCCGAAGTAATCCATGACCAACCATGGGAGGGAGAGTATTGAGGAAGCATCGATTTGCCACCAGAGCCGTTCACGGAGGCAAGAAAAAGATTCGTCCTGTCCATTCCCATACGGTTCCCATCTTTCAGACTGTGAATTTTGAGTATGAGGATTTTGATCAAAAACTCCGGGTCAGCAGTGGTGAGGAGGAAGGTTATCTATACACCCGGTACAGCAATCCGACCATTGACGCGGTGAACGAAGCCGTGGCGGATGTGGAAGAAGCGGACAAGGCATTCTCGTTCGCTTCGGGCATGGCTGCCATCAGCACGGCTTTTTTCGCTCTGATCAAGGATGGAGACCATGTTCTGGCCTCCTCGGTTCTATACGGCGGCTCGTACGATTTTCTGGTTAATTTTCTTCCTCAGTACGGGGTGGAAGCATCGTTCGTCGATGTGTGGGATCACGATGCCGTGAAAAAAGGTTTCCGGAGGAATACACGTGTTCTTTATCTGGAGCCCATGATGAATCCAACACTGATGCTGGCCGACCTCCCGGCATTGGCATCGTTGGCCAGGGAGCACGACGTGTTCGTTTTGGTGGATAATACATTCACGCCTCCCTACCTCTTCTATCCGTTTCGCCACGGCGCTCATGGTGTGGTTCATAGTACGACAAAATTTATCGGTGGGCATGGGGATACCATCGGGGGCATCGTCCTCGGGTCCGATTCTTTCATGGAGAAGGTGGAAAAACTGGGACGGGTCTACGGCGGCGTGATGAGTCCCTTTAATGCCTGGCTGACCCTCCGGGGCCTTCGCACACTGGGCGTTCGGCTGGAGCGATCGTGTGAGAACGCCATGACCTTGGCCGAATTTCTGGAGGGGCATCCCAAAGTCCGGCGAGTCTACTATCCGGGACTGGCCAGTCATCCGCAACACAAGCTGGCAAAAACACAGTTTGCCGGGTTTGGCAGCATGGTTTCCTTCGAGATCGACGGCGGTCTGAATGCGGCCCGCCAGGTGGATGACGCGTTCCGGCTCATCACGTCCACCGTGAGTCTGGGGGAAGTGGACACCATTGCCTCTCATCCTGCGTCGTCGTCTCACCGGAATATGAGTCCGGAGTACAGGGAAAAGTACGGCATCACCGACGGACTGATTCGTCTTTCCGTGGGTATTGAAGATATCGAGGATTTAAAGGCAGATATAGAGCAGGCATTGAACTCGCTGTGACCGGAATCCGTCCAATGAGGTCGTGTTCCGGGCAATGGTATAGAAGTACACGGTGTGAGAATGTCATAACAGGTATTTAAGAGACTAATTCAGGTGACTATGATAGCATCGGAGATTCGACAATCGTTCTTGGATTTTTTTGCAAAGTACGATCATAAAATCGTTCCCAGCGCGCCGGTTGTTCCGCAGGACGATCCAACCCTGTTGTTCACCAACGCGGGGATGAATCAGTTCAAGGATGTCTTTTTGGAAACAGGGACGCGGCCCTACCGTCGGGCTGTGGATTCTCAGAAATGCATCAGGGTGAGTGGCAAGCACAACGACCTCGAAGAGGTGGGGTACGATACCTATCACCACACCTTTTTCGAGATGATGGGTAACTGGTCTTTCGGGGATTATTATAAAGAAGAAGCCATCCTCTGGGCCTGGGAACTGGTGACGGAGATCTGGGGATTGCCCAAGGATCGGTTGTGGGCAACCGTGTTCCGGGAAGACGACGAGGCCGAAATCCTGTGGAAAAAAGTCACGGATATAAAGCCGTCCCACGTACTCCGCTTCGACGAAAAAGATAATTTTTGGGAGATGGGGGAGACAGGCCCCTGTGGTCCTTGTTCGGAGGTTCACATCGATCTGGGCGAAGGATACTGTGATAAACAGGATGTTCCGGGTCATGTGTGTGAAGTCAACGCGGGCTGTGCACGCATCATCGAGCTATGGAATCTCGTGTTCATCCAGTACAACAGGGACGAAACGGGGAAACTCACGCCCCTGCCGGCCAAGCATGTGGACACGGGATTGGGTCTTGAGAGGGCCGTTGCCGTGATTCAGGGTAAAAAGTCGGACTACCAGACCGACCTCTTCCTTCCCATCATGGAGCGGATTTCGGAAATCACCGGCAAATCCCTGGGTCCTCCGGAAACGCTACCGGCTTTCCGCGTCATCGCCGATCATATCCGGGCATTGACATTCGCCATCACCGACGGGGCCATTCCGTCCAACGAGGGAAGGGGCTATGTGTTGCGGCGAATCCTCCGCCGGGGAGCCCGGTACGGACGAAACCTCGGAATGCACGAGCCGTTTATCTATCGTCTCGTCTCCACAGTGGTCGATGTGCTGGCCGATGCCTATCCGGAAATCGGTGAGAGGGCCCAGCATACGACGCTGGTGATCAAAGCGGAAGAGGAGCGGTTTAACGACGTTCTGGATCGAGGGATCGAGATTTTTGAGAAGGTAGCCGAAAAAGCGTTGAAAGGCAGTCGGAAGATCATCCCCGGTGCGGAGGTATTTCGACTCTACGACACGTATGGATTTCCGCTGGACCTGACCCAGCTCATAGCCCGGGAGAAAGGTCTGCAAGTCGATCAGGAGGGATTCGAACAGGAGCTGGAAGCCCAGAGGGAGCGGGCCCGTCAGGCCGGTAAGTTTTCAACTGTCGAGGAAGGTGAGTGGGAGGAATTCTCCTCGGGCTCGGATTCGGAATTCGTAGGATATGAGACGACGAGCGCCAGGGCCGAGATTCGAAAGGTACGCCGGAATGGAGAGCGGGTGGAGATGATCCTGGAAAAGACACCCTTTTACGGCGAGTCGGGGGGGCAAGTCGGCGATACCGGAGAAATCGTGGGCAAGGGATTCCGGGTGCGCGTGGAAGACGCGCAGAAACAGGGTGATCAAGTCATCCACATAGGAACCTTTACCGATGGTGGTGAGATCGATGATGTCTCTGTCGAAGTCCGGGTGGACCGAGAGAAACGCCTCGCCACGGCACGGAATCACACGGCCACCCATCTGCTCCACAAGGCTCTGAAAGAAGTCTTGGGCGATCACGTTAACCAGGCGGGTTCGTTGGTGGCTCCCGGGCGTTTGCGGTTTGACTTTACCCATTTTGAGGCCATGACACCGGAACAAATCGATGAGGTCGAAAGGAGGGTCAACCTCCATATCCGGGAGGATTTGCCCGTATCCAAATTTGTCACCTCTCTCCAAGAAGCAAAGAGTCAGGGCGCAACAGCCTTGTTTGGGGAGAAATACGACGAAGAGGTGCGGGTAGTAAAGATCGACGATTACTCGATGGAACTCTGCGGAGGAACCCATCTGGATCGGACGGGAGAGATCGGATACTTTCGGATTCTCCATGAGGAGGGAATTGCTGCCGGCGTGAGGAGAATAGAAGCCGTGACGGGCGAAGGGGCCGATGATTACCTACGGAGGGAGAAACGTATCCTGGCAAGTCTGACCAATGTCCTACGTTGCCGTGATGACGAGCTGGAGCAGCGTGTGTCCGCTCTCATCGACGATCGCAAGGGATTGGAACGCAAAGTAAAGCATATGCAAAAGGCCTCGGCGTCTGCCGAATTCGATTCCGTCATAAAGAATGTGAAAGAAGTCGATGGTGTCCGTGTGGCAACACATATCGTCTCCGTGAACAGCATCGATGAGCTCAGAACGCTGGGGGATCGTCTGCGGGAGCAGTTGAAATCCGGCGTCGGTGTGTTGGGAACGGTGGTCGGGGAGAAGATTCATTTCCTCTGCGTGGTCACGGATGATGTGATCCAGGACCGAGGTCTGAAGGCGGGGGACATCGTTCGAAAGATCGCAGAGATTGCCGGCGGAAGCGGAGGCGGAAAGCCTCATCAGGCTCTGGCAGGCGGGAAGGATAAAAGCAAGGTTCAGGAAGCCGTGAACAGCACACTGAAAATCGTAAAGGAATTGCTCGCATAGTATGGCAACGCTCTACTCCAAACTGAAGGATCTCCTCAAGAAGAAGGGTGCGGGATACTTTGTCCTCCTGGATCCCGACAAGCATCCGGTAGAGGACATTGTTGCCATGGCCGAGACGTGTAAGGCGAACGGAGTTGACGGGCTGTTGATTGGAGGGAGTCTGCTTTTCTCGGCTGTTCTGGATGATATGGTCAAGGCCATAAAACAGAAAGTTACCATCCCCGTTATTCTCTTCCCAGGTAACGGCGGTCAACTGTCCAAGCATGCCGATGCCGTCCTTTTTTTAAGTCTGATAAGCGGCAGGAATCCCCATTACTTAATCGGGGAACAAGTGCTGGCAGCCCCCCTCGTCAGAGCTTTGGAGCTGGAGCCCATCTCGACAGGATACATGCTCGTGGAATCGGGCGGCTGTACATCGGTGGAGTTCATGAGTCACACGATGCCCCTTCCCAGGAGTAAGCCCGATATTGCCGTGGCCCACGCCCTGGCCGGTGAGTATCTGGGGATGAAACTCATCTATCTGGAGGCTGGCAGCGGAGCCCAACTCTCCGTACCGGAGGAATTGATCATGTCGGTCCGTCGGGCCATCTCCATTCCCCTGATGGTTGGAGGCGGCATTCAAACACCCGAAGAAGCGCGATTGAAAGTCCTGGCTGGTGCTTCGTTCATCGTCACGGGAGATATTATCGAAAGAAAGGGAAACGAAGGCCTCATCAAAGAGTTCTCAGAAGCGATTCACTCCGCGAAAAAACCGAAGGAATCTTCATGATCGATATTCATACACACGTGCTCCCACAGGTCGATGACGGACCCGGAACTTGGGAGGAGTCGATGGCCTTGCTCCAGCAGGGCGAGGAGGATGGAATACGGGGGGCCGTGTGCACATCACACGTACTGGACCGGTTGGATGAACGTGTTGAGGCAGAGCTGACGGAAAAGTATGAAACACTGAAGCGGATGGCCCGTAAGAAGGGACTCAAGATGTCCCTCTGGCTGGGATCGGAGATTCATACGAATGCCCAATTCAATTTGCGATCCAAGGTAGCCACCCTCAACGGCAACGGTAAGTATATACTTATAGAACTTCCTATGGGAGATATTCCCAAGGATGTGGAGGATAAATTCTTCCATATCAGAATTGAAGGAGTGTATCCGATTCTGGCCCATCCGGAGAGAAACAGCCGAATCCTCCAGAATCCGCAGAAGGCCTTTCAATTTGTGCAGAAGGGCGTGTACCTTCAGTTGAACGCCGGGAGTATTCTGGGTAAATTTGGTAAAAGGGTGAAGCGATTGGCCCATGAAATGCTGGAGCATCAAATGGTTCATTTCGTCGCCTCGGATTGCCACGCTCCCAACAATCGTTCGATGGTATTGAGCCATGCCTATGAAGTGGTCGATCGAGGCTGGGGAACCGAGACAGCCGAACGGTTGTTTCGCCTCAATCCTTATAAAGCTGTTATTGGGGAAGATATCATTGCTTTTCCTTCTCTCCCATTCGAGGCCGGAAAAAGGAAGTCGGTGAACCTGTTCGGTTTTCAACTCTTTAAAAATCGGTAGGATGGCTTATGGATTGGATGGAATCGTTCATCAACGAACAGCTTCAGGAAAGCGCCGAGCTGAAGCGTACCATGGCCGAATCGATGATTGGTTCAATAAAGGAGGCTGCCGAGGCCGTCATCCATGCCCTCCGATCGGGAGGTAAAGTGCTCTTATGCGGTAACGGCGGAAGCGCGGCGGACAGCCAGCATATCGCGGCGGAGTTTGTCGGCCGTTTTCGTTTCGACCGAAAGGCCATGCCGGCCATCGCTTTGACCACGGATACATCGATCCTCACGGCTGTGGGGAATGACTACGGATACGACGAGGTGTTTCGTAGACAAGTGGAGGCCCTGGGACACAAAGGGGACGTTTTCATCGGGATCAGTACGAGTGGTCGGTCTCCGAACGTGCTTCGGGCCATGGAGGAAGCAAAAAAACAGGGGATGGTTACCATCGCTCTCATCGGTGGTAAGAAAAGCCCGATGTCGGAGATCTCAGACATAACCGTGCAAATTCCGTCGGAAGACTCCCCGAGAATACAGGAGGGGCACATGACCTTCGGGCACATCCTCTGTGATCTGGTGGAAAAGTCGATCTCCCAGCAGTCCGAATAACACTTATTCTTGATGGGAACACGGAAACGAAAGTATTTTTAAAACGACAATTGCTCCTGCATTTATATCATCCTTTACCTATACATTGTTTTTAATGGGTTTAACTTTCTTGAGCATGGAATGCTGAGTTTTGTGAACACCGCCATTTTACTGGGTCTTCTGGGTATTGTACTGCCCATCCTAATCCATCTCTTCGCCCGGCAGAAGCTGAGGCGCATCGAGTTCAGCAGTACGGCGTTTCTTAAAGCCATCCAGAATCAGACGATGCGCCGAATGAAACTCAGACAGATGCTTCTTCTCGTCCTGCGCTGTTTGGCCGTTTTCCTCCTCGTTGTAGCTTTTGCCAGGCCGACACTGAGAACAGGAGGCTCTTTCATTCAAGGCCAGGCGAAAAGCTCGGTGGTTCTCATCATGGATCGTACCCTGAGTATGGGACGGGATGGACTCTTTGAGAGAGCCCGGGCGAGAGCTTTTTCAGTTCTGGATTTTCTGAATATCGAGGATGAGGCGGCTTTGATCACCCTGCCCTCGCAGAAAGAGAGCCGGGCATTCAGCCATTCCAGAGCCGACTTGCGACGAAGACTCGACGAGTGGGATGTCTCAGCCGAAGGGGGCGAGATACTGAGGCAGGTGGGGGATGCTGCCTCTTTACTGGCCGGTTCTCAAAATATCAACCGGGAAATGGTTCTGGTCTCCGACCTGCAGGCTACCGGGTTTACTGGTTCGGATGACTCTCTTCAGATTCCGGAGTTTAAAGGAAACCTGTACATTCTTCCTGTTGCTGGCGATGAGCAGAACATAGCCATCATCGACGGCGGCTTGGAGGAGCAAATCCTTCAACCGGGCTCTCCCGTGGGTGTGTTTGCCGAGGTGAAGAACGGAGGTTCGCGACGTATCTATGAGTTACTCGTTCGCGTTTTTTTGCGAGGGGAGCCGGTGGCTCAGGGCGTGGTCAGCATAGACGCACAAGACGGTCAGCGTGTTCGGTTTCGGGTGTTGCCCGATGAACCCGGATGGGTCTGGGGATCGATCCAATTGGAGGATGATGCGCTTCCTCTGGATAACGCATACTATTTCACCCGATGGATACCGGAACGAATACACGTTCTCCTGGTTGGGAATAAGCCCGAGGATCTCCATTCCCTTGGCCTGGCTTTGACGCCTCCTGGGGAGCGCAGGGGCATTTTCGACCTGATAGAGACACTTCACCGAAAGGATTGGATCGCTGAACTCGATGCTGTCGATGTCGTCTTCTTTTCCAATTTTCCGTCTTTTGAGCCGAGAGAAGCCAATCGTCTCCGACGATTCATCGAAGAAGGCGGCGGCGTGGTCTTCTTGATGGGAGACGATGTGGATCTGCGAAACATGAATGAAACGTTTTTCGTACCCGTTGTAAAGGTCACTCTCGGGAATATCCTAGGAGACAATCAGGGAGGATATCTTACCTTCGGCACGGTTGCCTTCGATCATCCCCTTTTCCAGGGCGTGTTTGAGCAGGGCAAAGAAAATGTTCGATCTCCGCGATTCTCGCGGATGATCGAGACGATGGCGAGCTCTTCACGTCCGATCATCACTCTGGGAGACGGGCGTGCGTTTTTACTGGAACAAACCGTCGGTCAAGGAAAGGTACTCATCGTCACCAGCGGGGTCGGAGAGACGTGGTCTGATCTGGCATATTCGACGTTCTTCGCTCCTCTGGTGACACGCAGTGCAGCCTATCTGGCGACTCCAATCCTGGAGAAGAAGGACGGATACACTGTGGGCGAATCGATCTCGTTGATGGTAAGCTTGAGAGACGTGGATGAGCCGTACCGTGTCGAAAAACCCTCGGGAGAGGAAGTTCTCCTACTGCCTGCCGTGAAGGCGGATAGGGTTCTGCTCACGCTGGACGCCGCCGACCAGCCGGGAATCTATCGTTTCTACAAAGGCGAGACCCTCATCGGAATGGAAGCGGTGAATGTCGATCCGCGGGAATCGGACCTCACACCGATTTCTCAGGACGAGCTAGAAGCGAGGCTCCCGGGAATGCATGTATTTACCATCGATGAAACACAGAATGTTGAATCCGTCGTATCTAGAGCACGATGGGGGAAGGAATTCTGGAAAGAGATGCTTTTGCTGGGAATATTCGTCCTGGTCGCGGAGATGATGATTGCACGAGAGACAAAGAAAACATGATGACGTTATGGCGAAGGCGTACGAACCTGTGCGCGATTATCCTATTTCTCGTTGTTCCCGTGCTCAGGTCATGCTGCCAAACGAATCGAACGTTTGACGCGGATGTCACGATGTCGCTTCCAGCGTCGCGGTTTTATGTGGGGCAGCCCGTGTGGCTGAGCATCCGAGTCATCAACCGGGGAACTGTCGGACCCCACATCGTCAACCGACCCTGGACCCAGTATTGTTTTGTCTTGGACTGTCAGGGGAACCGCTTGTCACTGGATATGCCTGCTGAAGAATCCGTGCCCGTGAGTCGAGTAAAACCTGGTGAGGTGATGGAAAAGCACATCAACCTTGTTAGATCCTATTTTTTACTGGGCAAACGAGATCCCTGTCTTCCGCCAGGCCGCTATTCCGTGTATTTCCATTGGAATGAGGTGGGGTATGAATCCTTAAACTCCGATACAATAACGTTTCTCGTTTCTAATCCAAAAGGACGAGAATACAAAGCCCTGACGTTGCTGAATGAGGGCGACCGGATGTATCGTCTGAAAAAGTTGACAGAATCCGATGCCCGTTATGAGGAACTGGTCCAGAAATACCCCGAGAGCATGTATGCCGCCGGGGCTCTGGAGCTTATCTTTCGCAATCATTTGAATCGATACGGAACACGCCATCGGGAAATTCGGATCAAGACGGTACGAAGGCTTTTGGAACAGTACCCCTATCACGCCACAAATCTCGGATTGCTGTTGTACGATTTAGAACAAACATATCGGATGAACAACGATATACCCGGGCTGAAGGCCTGTCTGGACACGTTGGTACAGAGAACTCCGAATCCCGAATTAAAATTCATGGCAGAGAAAGTGTTGCACCGTATCGGGGACAGAGCAAATCAAACAGTTGAATAGATCGCATAGACGATACACAAAGTCTGTCGCATTACGAACAAGGAATCGTTAAACCATAACGATACAAGAATGAAAGCCAAGAGTCACACAGTTACACCCTTACAGGAAAGAGAAAAAGCCATTCTCGTTGGCGTCACCCTTCACGGGATGTCGTATCATCAGATGGAAGATAGCCTGGACGAATTGGCTCTCCTGGCCGATACGGCCGGTGCCAGCGTGGTCGACCGCATCATCCAGGATCGGCATCCGGTGAACCCGGCGACGTTTATCGGGAAAGGCAAGGTCAATCAAATCATCAAACGCGTGGCCGATACAGAAGCCCGTGTGGTCATTTTTGATGAAGACCTGAGTCCGGTTCAGGCAAAGAATCTGGAGCAGGCCATCAACCGAAAGATCGTGGATAGGAGCGGACTTATACTGGACATCTTCGCCCGGAGGGCACGGACGCGGGAAGCGCAGATTCAAGTCGAACTGGCCCAGCTCGAGTACTTCCTGCCCAGGCTGACCCGGCAATGGACGCATCTCTCCAGACAGGAAGGCGGTATCGGAACAAGAGGGCCCGGTGAGACACAGTTGGAAGTGGATCGCCGTGCCGTTCGAAAGCGCATCGGGCATCTCAGAGAAGAACTCCATCGCATCGAACGGCAACGCAGTATACGCAGAAAACGGCGGCAACAGTTCAAGAAGGGTGCTCTGGTGGGCTATACGAATGCCGGTAAATCCAGCCTGCTCAACGTCCTGGCCGATGCCGAGGTGTTCGTAGAGAATCGCCTGTTCGCCACCCTGGATGCCACGATTCGTGCCCTCTCGCTGGAGAGTCACCGTCAGGTACTCCTCATCGATACGGTGGGATTAATAAAGAAACTTCCCCATCATCTGGTCGCTTCGTTCCGTTCCACACTGGAGGAAACCATCGAAGCCGATTTCCTGATCCATGTGGTGGATGTCAGCCATCCACGGTATGAAGAGCAAATCGGATCGGTACTGAGTGTGCTTCGGGATATGGGGATTCACCAAAAACCGATGATTTCAGTGTTCAATAAAGTCGATTTACTGGCAGATCGTCGTTTTCTTCCCGCTTTAACGCAGCGATTTCCCCGGGCTGTTTTTACGTCCGCCGTCAAGGGATTCGGGCTGAGCGCTCTGCGCCGAGAGATTGTCGCCTTATTACGGGAAGAAGAAGTTGAAGAAGTCGTGCACGTTCCCGACGGGGAGACGAAGACGATTGCCAAGATCCATGAGATGGCTATGGTTGTGGAGAAAATCTTCGAGGACGGTATGGCCGAGATTCACCTTCGGACAACGACCGAGAATTTACAACGTATTTATGCGCTGTTGGAGAAAATAGATCATGATTCGGATACTCATCGTTGATGACGAGCCCCGCATCCGTTCGTCTCTCGAAGGATTGTTAAGAGATCAGGGCTATACCGTTGAATCGACTTCGAGCGGCGAGCTGGGCGTGGAAGCGGTTCAAGAAAATCCGTTCGATGTGGTGTTTCTGGATGTGGTTCTGCCAGGCCAGGATGGCCTGGCCACACTGGGGCGTATCCGGGAATTGGCTCCTTCGACTAAAGTACTGATGATGTCTGGAAAGTCGGATCTTTCCACGGCCGTTCGCGCCACAAAAATGGGCGCTCACAATTTTTTTGAGAAGCCTTTAAATCCGGATCGGGTGCTCCTAGAGCTGAAGAACATCGCCGATCAGATAACGTTGGAGCGCCGAGTCGATTCCCTGGAATCTCGAGTCGGTGGTGAAGAGAGGATGCTGGGTCGTTCGCCGGTGATGAAGCGTCTGTTCGAAGCCATCCAAAAGGCGGCTCCTTCAGAGGGACGGGTCTTCATTTTCGGTGAGAACGGGACGGGTAAGGAATTGGTGGCCCGAGAAATCCACAGTAGAAGCAATCGCCGGAATCGTCCGTTTGTGAGTTTGAATTGCGCGGCACTGCCCAAAGACTTGGTGGAGAGCGAGCTTTTCGGCTACGAGAAGGGCGCGTTCACAGGTGCTGTCCGAAGAAAGCAGGGATTATTCGAGACCGCCGACGGGGGATCCCTTCTGCTGGATGAGGTCGGGGATATGGCTCTCGATACGCAGGCCAAGCTCCTGAGGGTACTTCAAGAGAATGAGGCTGTCCGCGTGGGGGGTATCACGCCGTACCGGTTTGACGTTCGTGTCATATCGGCTACGAATAAAAACCTTCAAAGCGAAATCGAGAAAAATCGATTCCGGGAGGATCTTTTCTATCGACTGAACGTCATTCCTCTGGAGATTCCCCCGCTGAGAGATCGGGGCGAGGACATCGACCTTTTGGCCCGGCATTTTCTGGGGGAAACATGCCGAAAGATGGGAAAGGGGATGAAAGAGTGGAGAGAAGGTGCTCTGAGGACACTCCAGGCTTATTCCTGGCCGGGTAATGTGCGAGAGCTGAAGAACGTGGTGGAACGGCTGGTCATCATGAGTGGGGAGGATACCATCGGAGAAGAGGAGGTGGACAGTGTGCTACCCATATCTCCGCCGGTGGTTTCTCCCACAGGGACTCTGCAGAAATCCGGTGAGACACCGTCGTTTAAAGAGATGGTCCAGCAGTTCGAGAAAGAGGTCCTCCTTCAAGGGTACCAGGAGGTTGGAGGTAACGTATCCCAACTGGCTCGGAAATTAAAGATTGACAGGGCAAATCTCCATAGAAAACTCAAGTCGTACGGAATAAAGTGAGGTGTGTCGATTTACCACACTCGTGATATTTCGACTATGTCAATGTGCTACACTATTGCGTTCCCAGAGGGCCAACCTGAGACAACGGCCCTGATTTTTTTGTGTAAGTTATTTATTCGGTCTTTAATTTTCATAGGCCGAACAGTC
>CAZTKR010000070.1:0-15275 GCA_964614115.1 uncultured bacterium
ATGTTGCGCTGTTACATCCAGTGATCGGGTTTGTTCGCCAGAAATACAAAATCCAGGATGCCGTTGTACTTGGGATTCGCGTTCGTCTTGTATAATTCGGACGGTTTCACCCATGCGAACAATCCCGGCGATAGCATGTTCTCCATGGCCTGATTTCCCTTGCCGTCATCGATGTTGTAATCGAAATTATAATCCCCCACAGCAATGACGGGTATGGACTGCGTCCGCACCCAATTGTTCAGGCGGGTTGCCTGCTGCTGCCGGAGGGACGCATTCCCACGGGCCAGATGGTTCACCATGAACAGGAACGTCTCGTCGTGATCCCTCAACCGCAGCTTGACTAAAAAGGGCGAACGATGATTCCCGTCGTTGATGCTGTCCAGTTCCACGGGCTCTCCCACCAGGTCGAACCGGCGCACATCCCATGCGACCATCATGCGGTCGGCTCGACCGGACTGACCCAACCGGTAATCGAATTTCCCGACCCGATTGAAGGCGCCCTCGCCGTCTTCCACGGCATCGGCGTAGCGTGCGGCGTTATCGGCTCTTACCTCACACAGACCCACGATGTCGTAGCCTTCAAATGTTCTTAATTGCTCCTCGATGGTCGCCGCGTCGTTGCCGCCGCTCTCCACATTCCACGACAGGATGAGTATTCGCTTCTGGGCAGTCGATTCGGAGACGAGAAAAAGAACCCAAAGACCCAGAAGCACGCGGAAACTATTAATAAATCGTCTGAATGACATCATCACACCTCGACTGTTTAGGCTCTGATTCCTTGTACCCATGCACGGATGGTTCGTGCGCCTTCCCCCATCGATGGATTTTTGCCTACTCAGCCCCACGATGTCCTACGATGGAGGACGGACGCTCCTTTTCCAAACTCACCTCTCCCCAGAGATGAATGAATTTGTTCATATCAGTCTATTGATTTTCTGGACGAATGGGACGTTTTTCATCGATTGTACACAAGCATGGTACAACATTTTCTTCACGAAATCAAGGAAAAAAACACGAACCGATGGGCGGATCGACGGGTGTCTTACAATCAGTCGGGACGGTTCATGGGACGTCTCACAGTCTCATCTGGCGGGATGTTTGCTGAACCGTCGGGCCGGGTTATTCCGACCGACATCGGCCTCGGACGATGAGTATTCTTGAAACCTTGCAACCTTTTTTGCAATCGGTGTGTCTTAATGATGACAGCGCACAAAATCAGCGACTCCAATGAAACGAAAAAATGAAAGCTATAAGCCCCTCGATGAACATCATGTTATTCCAGATAATCAACATACACACATGCTTCTCAGGGAGATTGGAAAGATGAAAAAAAGGACCATGGGTTTTTTCGGACTGTGCCTTTTATTCTGTTTGCATGGATTATTCGCACAGAACGAGAAAAAGGTGTACACAACGCGCAAAGTGAATCCCCATCCGCCCGTGATCGACGGGTTCATGAACGACGATGCCTGGGAACGAGTGGAATGGCAGGGCGATTTCACCCAACAACGTCCCTACGACGGGGATCCACCCTCCCAGCAGACGTCCTTTAAAATACTGTACGACGACGCCAACCTCTACGTGTTCATTCGTGCCTACGACACGGAACCCGACAAGATCGCCCGCATCATGTCGCGGAGAGACTATTTTTCGGGGGACATGGTGGAGATCAACATCGACAGCGATTTCGACCAGCAGACGGCCTTTTCCTTCACGGCCATGGCCTCCGGCGTGAAGGGTGAAGAAGCCGTGTGCGAGGACGGCAATAACTGGGACAGCAGCTGGAATCCGGTGTGGTATCTGGCCACATCCAAGGACGATGAGGGATGGAACGCAGAGATGAAGATTCCCTTCAGTCAGCTTCGCTTCGGGAACAAAGAGGAACACGTCTGGGGGCTCCAGGTCATGCGCCATCTCTTCCGGAAAGAGGAGCGCTCCTACTGGCAGTATATCCCCCAGGACGCGCCTGGATTTGTCCATCTCTTCGGTGAACTGCACGGCATCAGGAATATCAAGCCCCGTCATCAGATGGAACTCGTTCCCTATACGGTCGGCAAGACCCAGCGCTTCCAGAAGGAGGTGGGCAATCCCTTTGCCGACGGCAGCCTGAGCAGCCTCTCCGGCGGACTCGACGGCAAGATCGGCATCACCAACGACCTGACGCTGGACCTCACTGTCAATCCCGACTTCGGACAGGTGGAGGCCGATCCCTCGGTCGTCAACCTGACGGCGTTTGAGACATATTTTTCCGAGCGGCGGCCATTCTTCGTGGAAGGCAAGAACATTTTTAATTTCCGCGCCACGGATGTCATCGTCATCAACCGGTTCAACAGCGACAACCTTTTTTATTCCCGCCGAATCGGCCGGTCTCCTCAGCACGAACCGGATATAGAGGACGACGCCTACATGGACATGCCCGAGGCCACCACCATCCTGGGCGCGTTTAAACTCTCGGGAAAAACCAAAGACGGGCTGTCCATCGGCATCCTGGAGAGCGTGACTGCCGAAGAAAACGCGGAGATCGATTATCTCGGACAGAGACGACAGGAATCCGTGGAGCCCCTGACCAATTATTTTGTGGGACGGCTGCAGAAGGATTTCGACAAGGGCAGCACCATCCTGGGTGGTATGGTGACGGCCGTGAACCGGAATATCACCAACCCAAACATGAATGTTCTGCATCGCGCCGCTTACACGGGCGGATTCGATTTTCTGCATAAGTGGAAGGACAGGACGTATTACATCGGCATGAAGGGGATGTTCAGTCATGTGCGAGGCGACAAGGAAGCCATCCTGGAGACCCAATCCTCGTCGGCACGTTACTTCCAGAGACCAGACGCCGACCATGTCTCCGTGGATTCGAACCGTACGTCCCTGTCCGGATACGGTGGGACGATTAAATTCGGCAGGCGCGGAAACGGACGCATCGTGTTCGAGAGCAGCTTCACCCTGCGATCCCCGGGATTCGAGATCAACGATATCGGGTACATGCGGTATGCAGACATCATCAACCACGGTTCCTGGATGGGATACTATATCCGCGATCCATTCAGCATCTTCCGGTGCATATACACCAACTTCAATTATTGGATACATTGGAACTTCGCCGGGGAGCGCCTGTCGCAGCATCAGAACATCAATTTTTACATGCAATTCAAAAATTACTGGGGGCTGAACGGGTCCTTCACTCACAACGGCCAGACCCTCTCACCCGACATGCTCCGGGGCGGGCCCTCCTTCATCCTGCCCGGCAACTGGAGCGGACAGATGAACATCGATTCCGACCGCCGGAAAAAATTTTACTTTAATTTTGGAGGCTACTACCGGAAGGGCGAAGACGCCAGCAGTTCGACACAGAGTTATTGGTGCGGCGGTACCATCCGGCCGACGGATGCGCTGACGTTTTCCTTATATCCTTCGTATGACATCGAAAAGAATGCGCTTCAGTATATCTCGACAGAAGAGCTGGACGAGGACGCACGGTATATCTTCTCCCGGATCGACCAGAAGACCGTCAGCGTGACCCTGAGGCTGAACTACAGCATCACGCCCGATCTCTCCATACAGTACTACGGTCAACCCTTTGTCTCCGGCGGCAAGTACGCGAACATGAAACGCATCACCGACCCCCAGGCCGCGGCCTACACGGACAGGTACCACACGTTCACGGGCCAGGAGATTGCCTTCGATGCCGACGAGAATGTGTATAACCTGGATGAGAATAACGACCGGGCCGTGGATTATTCCATCGACAATCCTGACTTTAATTTTCGCCAGTTCCGGTCCAACCTGGTCGTCCGGTGGGAGTATTCTCCGGGTTCGACGTTGTACTTTGTCTGGTCGCAGAGTCGGACCAGCGATGTAGACGACGGCCGCTTTGCTTACAGACACGACATGAGGGACCTGTTCCGTGTTCACCCCCACAACATCATTCTGCTGAAATTCAACCACTGGTTCTCGTTGTAAGGATGCCGGCCGGCAGGTCAGAGGGCAGTAGTACGAAACGGCAGGGTCATGTGCGATCCTGCCGTTTTTTTATCGTATGGGATGGATTTTTCTTGTAGTATCCGGATAACGATTTAACGACGGTTGGATGCGACCCGTCCGTCACGCTTCACATCATTCAAAATCCCCAGAACCGCACACGCGGGTAAACTCACCCTCGAACCATGCGCTGTTGGAATAATGCGCAGGGGTCGTCATCTCCACGTCCGTCCTCTCGAATGCCTGCATCTCTTTTTCGGTCCATTTCTCAGGATTCAGTTTGTTGAACAGTCGTGGGAAAGTGAAGTCGTCGTCCGCTTCCAGGTTCTTACGCAGCTTTTCCTGCACGGCCCTCACCGACGTCGAGCAGACCATGTATTTTCTGGAAAATTCGAACAGCCGCACTTTCCGGACATGCGTATAACCCAATAGCTCACAAATCATGAAATCCATAAGATCGCCGTAATCGTACGGCCGGCCGATAAATTGCGATGCCGCGTTGAGCATGATTTCCACATGGCTGTCTACGTATTCGGACCGGTTGTACCGGTATACGGTGAACCCCTTTTCCACGACCTGCTCCAGCGTTTCCCAGCGCACCGTGGGCGTTGTGGCCGAGAATATCTGATCCGGCGCGAAGTACAGAACCGTGTGCGTGGGCCGGTAATCGGAATCCTTCCCGAAGAGCCTCTTCTGATAACCCTGGATACCCCATTTTGCGATACACGTCCAGGGTTTGTACCAGATGCATTCCCCGCCCGTGTCGTTGATGACGTCACCCGGCTCGAGGAACGCTTTTACTTTTTCCAGCGTGTTCATCAGCTTGTCCTACTAAACAAACAGGGTTGATGGATGGATGCGTCCCTTAATTCAAGGCCATGCGGATCATCTTTTATGCAGAATGGATGGAAATAAGTATATCAGATAGGCACGACGCAATCCCCAGAGGCGACCGCCCCTCTCCATGATAATCGGATGATTTTTCAGATTTAAAAACGATCGATTACGAACGATATGCGAGAAATGTAAACGATTCTCGTGAATAAATCAAGAAAATAAAATCCGGACGTACCCGTGCCTTTTACTCCCTGGCCGATATTTCCGGATTCTTGTCAGTGGATGGATCGATTAGACCGCTTCTATCGTGGACGGCGGCTTGGTGGTGTTAGGCGATACTGTGACGTTATTTTTTACTTGCCTATTTCTCACAAAATTCTTAAAATTTATGTACTGTTATAGCATTTCCCATCAAAGACAAAATCATCTTGGATTTCTTAGCTCATGTATCAATGTAGAATCTGTGATAACATGAACGACAACACATCTTTTAAAACTCGAGAAATGATGTTCGGTTTTCGAGACCGATTTACATATTTCGAGTGTTCCTTTTGCGGATGTTTGCAAATAAAAGACATTCCAACGAATCTTCCCGAGTATTACCCCGAAGACTACTATTCTCTATCTGTAGTAAAGGAAAATGCTCTGAAGCGATTTATAAAACGTAAAAGAGCTTGTCAAGCGTTAAATATGAGCGGTTTTGGAGGTAATTGGTTGCTCAAAATCTGGCGAACACCGCCGCTTATCCGTTGGCTGGAACCGATCGGAATTAAGCGGACTGATAAGATACTGGATGTTGGATGTGGGGCTGGGCAGCTGTTGTTGGATATGTGTAATATAGGATTTACTAATATTTCTGGTATTGATCCATTCATTGGTCATGACATATTTTACGATAACGGAGTTAAAATATTAAAAAAAGAACTCTCCGATATGCAAGGATCTTTTGATCTGATAACATTTCATCATTCTTTGGAACATATGGCCGATCCAAAAGAAGTATTAATGAAGGTTGGTTCCCTGCTTAAAAAAGGTAAATATACATTAATCAGGATTCCTCTGGCAAGCAAATATGCGTGGCGTACCTATGGAGCAAATTGGGTACAACTTGATGCTCCACGTCACTTATTTATTCCGACTGAGAAAAGTATTAAAGTGTTAGCTGAGAAAACTGGATTCATCGTCGATAAAATACAATATGATTCAAATAGCTTTCATATTTGGGGGAGTGAGCAATATGGCCAGGATATTCCACTGAGAGATGAGCGCTCGTACAGTATCAATCCGTCTAAATCGATTTTCTCCAGTAAAGATATAGAGAGATTTGAAGCCAAGGCGAGACAACTTAATGCCTGCGGTGATGGAGATCAAGCCTGTTTTTACTTGAAGAAAATTTAATTGAAGGTGATAATGGACGACCACAGCTTATCTCGCAATCTTTCCCCTTGAATTGATAGGGAATCTTACTATTCAGAAATGCATGCAATCTGTTCTGGATTTATTATGCCGATTCCTTCTATACCGCTTCCATCGTGGATGGCGGCTTGGTGGCGATGTTGTACGTCACGCTGACCACGCCTGGCACGTCACTCACGATGCGCCGGGACAACATCTCCAGCGTCTCGAAGGGAAGACGGGTGGGTGTGGCCGTCCTGGCATCCACGCTGTCCCAGCACCGGATTTCGATCTGCTGGCCGAAATCCCGCTGCCCGTCCCGCATGCCCGTCACCCTGTCTTCATGCAATATGGCCATGTACTGGAAAGCGCTCGTGGATTGTAACATCTCTTCCACGATGACCGTGGCCTGACGGACGGTCTGTATTCTCTCGGGCGTGACTTCCCCGATGACCCGGGCCGACAGGGCAGGACCCGGGAACGGAATGCGGTTGAACAGTTCCTCGGGCAGACCCAGTGCTGCGCCGACCTTGCGAACCCCGTCCTTCCTGAGCTGAATCAACGGTTCGATGATCCGGTACCCGAAGGCTTCCTGGGGATCGATGCCCAACTGCTCGAACACATTATGCTGGCGCTTGATGCCTGCCACGGTCTCGTCGACATCCGTCAGGATCGTGCCCTGGAGCAGGAATCGTGCACCGCTCTCCCGGACCATCCGTCCGAATACGTCCTTGTAAAACGTCTGGGTGATGGCCTCTCTTTTCTCTTCGGGATCGGTAATTCCTTTCAAAGCCTGAAAGAATGCATCCCTGGCATCCACGAGCTCCACGGATATGTCCATATCCGCAAAAAGCCGGGCCACCCGCTGGGGCTCTCCCTCCCGCATCAGGCCGTTCTCCACAAAGACCGTCCGCAGCCGACTGCCCAGAGCCTGGTGGCCCAGCATCGTCACTGCGGAAGAATCCACGCCCCCGGATAGAGCGTTGATGGCGCTTCCGTCCCCCACTGTTCTGGATATCTCATCGGCTTTCTGATCGATAAACCGTTGAGGATCGAGTTGATCAGCAGGAATCTCTTGTAAAGCCATAGGAATCCTCCCGTCTTTGATATCAATCTATCGCATGTGTGACCGATCCGGCTCGTCCGGGAATGCTTCATTCGATGGCCGTGGACGGTTCTTTCATACCCTCCTGCATGTACCCGCGGGCCATTCTGGGCGTGTTGAAGGAAATTCCCATCTGCCCTCCGGCGTCGATGCAGATGACGCCTCCCAATCCTTGTACGCGCCTGCGGAGGACGCGGATACCGCTCTCTGCCGCCTGCTGTGCGTCTTTGTGCGACCGCATTCGTTCGGCCACTTCCCGGGCCAGCATCACCTGGATGATGGATTCCCCCCAGCCCGTGCAGGACACACCGCCCACGCCGTTCTCCGCATACGTCCCGCATCCGATGAGGGGGCTGTCCCCCACCCTGCCGGGTATTTTCTTGGGCGTACCGCCTGTGGACGTGGCTGCCGCTATATGGCCGTTGCCATCGAAAGCCACGGCCCCCACGGTGCCCCGCTTCTGACCAAAGGCATGGGGAGTCTTGAACGTCCCGTCGCGAATCAGGCTTTCCAATCGCTTCAACTCCCTGGGCGTGAGAAGCTGCTCCACGGGCACCTGATGGAAACCCTGCTGGCGTGCAAACACCTCACACCCGGGCCCGGCCAGGAGGATATGTTCCGTGTTCTCCAGAACCCGGCGGGCGATGCGCACGGGATTGGGGAAATTCCTCAACGCGGCCACGGCACCGGCATCCATCGTCCTGCCGTCCATGATGGAAGCGTCCATTTCTACAGACCCGTCGGTATTCAGGACAGACCCCCTTCCCGCATCGAAGGTGACGTCGTCCTCCATGGCAGCCACGGTCTCCTCCACGACATCCAGGGCACTTTTTCCCCGGCCGAGGAGTCCCCAGCCCACATCCAGAGCCTTCCGTATGCCGTCCAGATGAGCCTGGACTTCCTCATCGGGTATGTCCCAGGCGCCTCCGTGTATGACCAAAACGGGTGTGACTTTTTTTTGCATTTTTCCAGTAACGATTTGTAAAAATAAATGAAACTCGAATCCGACTTCAGGCGTAAAAATAAGTGAAGATTGACGATGACGAGGAGAAGATGGAATTCCTTACGTTTTTAATCATTCTGGGGCTGGTGCTGATTGCGATAAAAGTGCTGGGGTTGCTCTTTAAAGCCGGTATCACCCTCATCAGCATTCCGTTTCAGATTTTAGGAGCCGTCGTCGTGGCTGCCGTCCTGTTTGCGGTACTTCCCATCACACTCATCACGGGTCTGCTGGCAGCTGTTCTCTTACCCCTGGGTATCCTGGTTCCTCTGCTGCCGTTTCTCCTCATCGGATTTGGAATATATATGTTAGCGAGAAAATAAGTCATTTTACTTCTCTCTCCCTCCCAAAGACAGGCCGAACGGACATAAAAATCTGTTCGGCCTGCTTTCCTTTTAAGCACACCTCGCAGAAAACAAAACGATTTACCGATAGACAAGCAACAGAATGAGGATGATGACAAAAAGCAGTTCCACGAATATTCCCACGCTGATGAACCTCCACTTCGTTCCCTTGGAAGGTGTCCATTCTGCGTCGAAGGCAAACTTCTCGGAGAATGCTTTGATCTGCATTCCCAGCTCGGGTTTCAGGATCAAGACGACCAGCGCCAAACCCATGAGCAGAATCAGTATCAAATACGAAATCATGATTTACTCCTTCCCCATCCCGAAGGATACGGAAACGTCGGATGGTTCACCCGTCGATTCAATAATCGCTGACCACGGCCCAACCGTACTTCCGGGCTTTGCGCTTCAGCAATCGGCCGGGATTGACGGCCACGGGATGACCGAACATGGAAAGCAGGGGCACGTCGGCCCAGCTGTCGCCAAATCCGTAAGAGCACGCGAAGTCCACCCGGCGGCCGTCTAAATACTTCTCCAGGGCACTCACCTTTCCGTGAAAATAGGGATGAATACCCTTTATGCGTCCCGTGAATTTTCCGTTTTGAATCTCCGCATACGAGCCTATGCCGCCGTGGGCGTTCAGACGCTCCACCAGCATCTGCAGAATAAAATCCAGAGTACCGGAGATGAGTACGATCTCGTACTCCTTCTCCCGGAGGTTTTGCATGTATTCCCTGACTTTCTCGGAAATTCGTGGCCGTAATCGCGCTTCGAAAAATTCGGGTAGGAACGACATGACATCGCCGGCGTTCAACCCGCGGAGGTACGCAGATTTTCGGATAATGACCTGTTCGAACCCATGAGGCATCTGGCGGAGAAAACTGAAAAAATTGCTGACCAAGTTTGCCAGGGGCAGCATGTTCCTCTGCCGGAGAAACCGAATCAATTGCACCTCTGCCGACGTTCTGACGATAAGTGTCCTGTCCACATCAAAAACAGCGATTTTCGTCAGCGCGTCCTTGGGTGAATCCAGTACAGATCGTTCTTGATTCTTCGGTACGTCTTTGCTCATGAATATCTCGGTAAAGGGTCATACGTTGCGGGATGTGACACTACCCGTCGCAACGATCTTTGAGGATGGCAGTCGGGACAGAGTCCATCAACCATCCAGCAATTCCTGGAACAGACGGTCGCGGTCGATGGGCACGATACCCACTTCACCGCACACGATACCCGCCGCCTGGTTGGCGATGGTGGCCGCTTCCAGGACGCCGGAACCCGATGTCATGGCCACGGCCATGGAACCGATGACCGTATCGCCAGCCCCGGAGACATCGTGTACTTTCACGGCCCGCGTGGGTATCTGTACGCCGTGTTTGCCCGGCTCGAAAAGAATCATGCCGCGTTCCCCCAGGGTGATCAAGAGTGCCCGGCACTCAAGACGTTCTAACAGTTTAAGACCCGCCTTTTCCATGGTCTCGTCGGAGTCCAGACGAAATCCCAGTTTGTCGGTCACCTCCTTCAGGTTGGGCTTGAACAGGGTGACTCCTTCGTAGTCGAAAAAGTGGTCGAACTTGGGATCGACAAATATCATTTTATCGTTGGAAACGGCCAAATGAATGACGTCCTCAATGAAACGGGGTGTCAGCAGACCCTTGTTGTAATCTTCGATGATGAATCCGGTAATCGTCTTCACGTGACGGCTTAAAAAATCGAGAATCTGCTTCTGAATCTTCCGTGAGATACCCCGGGTCACCTCCCGGTCCGTACGGACCACGTGCTGGTTGTGGGCGATGATGCGGGTCTTGACCGTGGTGGGTCTGTCGTCGTCCACGACGATGCCGTCGGCGTCGAATCCTTTTTCCACGAACAAGTTTTTCAGGGTCTCCCCCGACAGATCGCTGCCGATGACACCCACGGGCAGAACACGGGCACCCAGCATCATCACGTTGTGGGAGACGTTGGCCGCTCCGCCGAACCGGAACGATTCCGACTCGATCTCCACCACGGGCACGGGCGCCTCCGGGGATATCCGGGATACCCGTCCCCACACGTACCGGTCCAGCATCAGGTCGCCGATGACCGCAATGGTCTGGTTCTTAAACGTTTCGAAGAGTTCCGATAAGCGCTCTCGATCAAACTGTACCATGAAAGGGAATTCCCTCTTTTTAAAACCTGTTCAGCTTTTCCAGCAAGGCAGCCGAATGCTTTTCGATTTCCATGACCAGATCTTCGACTTTATGGGAAAAGTAGTTATACGCCACCAGAGCCGGTATGGCGATGGACAGACCCACGACGGTGGTGATCAACGCCTGCGAAATGCCCCCGGAGAGAGACTGGGTTTGTCCCAAACCCTGTTCGGAGATGACGCGGAAGACCCGGACCATACCCAGCACGGTTCCCAGAAGACCCAGCAGGGGTGAGATGCCGGCCACGGTTTCCAGCACGCCAAGTCCCCTCTCCAGGACCCGGGTTTCCTGCCGGCCCTGATCGACGACCGCTTCCTTGATTTCCTCCCTGGAGCGCCCATGGTTCTGCAAGCCCACCCGGATGACATTGGAAAACGGCCCTTTCTGCTGACTCAACCCAAACGTGGCCTTCTCCGCATCCTCGGGCTTCTCGATGCGCTGGATCATATCCAGGATTTCCGGTTTGATGATGCGGCGCCTTCTCAGGAAAAATCCGCGCTCTATGACAACGGCCAGGGCCAGTATGGACGTGAAAAAAAGGGGAATCATCACGACCCCGCCTTTTAAAATCATCTCCCAGAGATTCGACATAACCACTCCAACGTTTATTTTCTCGGTATGATAAAATAATCGAACTTTGCCGTGACCTGCAGGTATGCTTCGGGAAAATCCGAGGGCAAGGGCCAGAAGGGAGCCGAGAATTCAACCGCTTTTCTGCTGGTCTCCACCAATGCTTTCTCGCCCTGATAACCCAAAACCTGAAGCGCCTCCAGGCGACCATCGGGATAAATCCGAAACCGCAGTATGTTATTGCCGCTGAAGCCCAGCTGGGTAAAAGCCGGTGGAGGATAGATATTCCTCTGAATCCTCCGCTTCAACTCCAACAGGTACGGGGCAAATTCCCAGTCGTAGGTGTTGAAGCTGATGCCACCCACGTCCTCGGCACTCACGTCCGTCTGGTCGTACGCCGGCTGCCGGGTGCCTGCGCCTGTATTCTGTGATTTTCCCAGGAGGGCGTCCTTGCTGAACCGCGATCCCTCACTGTACGATTCGACCCGGTATCCGATGTCCCCGTTGGAAGGATCGGCTGCGTTCGACGCCTCGGCTGACGAACGGGATGGCGACGCCTCAGCCCCCCCGCCTCCGGCGCCGGGGATACTCTTCACGGCCACATCCCCCTGCGAATACGGCATGTCTCCCTCCGCTCCTCTTTGTGTCTCGAGATCACGGGCCACGGCATTCTTGTCCGACAGAAGCCTTGCATTCTCCGAAGGGACATCGGTTCGAGCGTCATCAGGGGTCTCCACGATCTCGAAAGCGATGCGTCGCTCCGCGCTATCTTCGCCTCCCTCGGGCAGACGCAGGATGAAAAACGGGCCCTGCCTTGAGAACAGGAGAGCCAGCAGGAGATGGAGCAGCGTGGACACGCTGACGGCCCAGACCAGCCTGTGCTCTCTCAGGAAATCGAGTCTTCGATCCACTTCAAGTAATCCTCGGAGCCGTCGATGATGGGCAGGGCGATGATTTCAGGAACATCGTAACTGTGGAGTTCTTTCACCCGTCGAACGATCCTGCTCACATACGAGCGTTGACTCTTCATGATTAAAAGAACTTCGCTTTCATCACAAAGTTCCCCCTGCCAGACAAAAATCGACCGTACTCCCGGCAGGCAATTGGCACAGGCCACAAGGTGTTCCTCCACGAGTGTTTTCCCCAGGGTCTCCGCCTCTTCCTCCGAGGAAGCGGTTACCATGACGACCACCGCATCGTCCATCGGTCATGCCTCGACGATAAGTGTCTCCCGTGAGACGGCAAACGCCCGTCCGCCCAGATGGTGCAATCCCTCGCCGCCCTGGCCATCGACCCGCCAGACATCCTGGAACAATTCCGCCTCGGCCCATGCCTTGACGACCCTGCCGATAAAAAGCGTGTGATCCCCTGCCTCCACGGCCTGGTGGACTCGGCATTCCAGATGGCCCGTGCATTCGTCGATGAGAGGCGTCTTCACCACGGTTGCGGGAACGGGCGTGAGACCCGTCTCCTGAAACTTATCTACATCCCTCCCGGAGACGCGCCCGCAGAAAACGACCTTGTCGGCCAGGGATGCCGGCGTAACGTTCACGACAAACACACCGCTTTCCGAGATGAGACGGTGCGAATGGCTCTTGTTCCCGATACTCACGGCGACCATGGGGGGTGCCTGGCTCACGGGCGTGATCCAGGCGACGGTCATGATGTTGGGAGCTTCATCACCGGCCTGGGACGTGACCAGGACCACGGGGCCGTGATTCACGATACGATGCGCCCGCTCCAGGGGTATCTCTGTCTTCACGTATCCATTCCTTACACTTGATTGACCAACGCCTCGACAACCCGTGGAACTATTGTCCGTATCCATCGTAAAAACAGTACGATTCATCCTGTTTCTGGAGCCTGAATGCTAAAACGACTATCCGCCTTTATCCTGTCTTTGTCCATCCATCTTGTGATCCTACTCCTGATACGTGCTCTGAGTGCCGAATCACCGGCCCGGCGCGCCATACGGATCGATCTGGTGCAGGAGACGGTGCTCCCTCCCGCAGAACCCATCGCCCAGGAGGACAGAATACGCCGTCCGGAAAAACGAGAAGAGCCGGAATTGAAACCAGACGTTTCCCAACAACCGGTCGATACACGCCCGATAAGCGAGCCGGACATGCCCGTCTACGCGGCATGGTTCGACTCGTTGTACGATGGAGCGCGACTGTCCGATGATTTATCCTCCCTGTACAATCAGGAGGCGTGGAAGCAGTTCGTCCTTAAAAAAATAAAAGAACACCAGTTTACGTACATCCTTCCCGTGACACCCTCCCAAGACAGCCAGGCTCCGGCCTTTGCTCCCGAAGACTGGGATAAGCACCCCGTGCAGGGCGACGATGTGGCCGATCAGATTTACCGGAGGAACACGGGTATGAATCCCCTGCCGTCGCTGTGGGGCTTGCTGTCGAAAATCGTCCCCAAACAGTCCGGCAAAGAGCCCGATCCGCAATTCGACTTCATCCCCACCGACACCCAGGTCCGGGCCATGGACGTGATCTACACCAAAAAAAAGGCCACGCAACTGGAGATCTATCCGCTGCTGGACGCGTCGCAACCCATCACTGCCGAGGGTTTGAACCGGCAGCTCGAGGCTCTGATGGACAAAGGCTTTGTCTCCAGAAAAAAAATATCACCGGAGTTTCATTTTATGCTGTTCGGTACGCCCATCGAGATTAGTTCAAAGAACAGTAAAAATGTCCTCTATGTGTATGAATCCAAGGTCGACAGGAAAAAACTGCTCGACTTTCTCCAGGCTCAGCTCTACCTGAATATGGAAAAGCTGCACACCCAGCCCGCCGATTCCGCGGCCATCACATCGAGGATCCATGCTCTTCAGCAAAAAATTCACATTTTGGTTGAATGAAAAATATCCGGTCTCGTCGAAGTGCCGGATCATCCTCTACCGAGACCCATTACAGCCAGTTCATCTCCGAGTACCAGCCCGCCGTTTTCTCCAGTCCCTCTTCCAGTGAGCATTCCGGCGTGAAGCCCAGTTCTTTCCTGGCCTTGGAGCCATCGCACACCCAGAATCGCTCCCGAACCTCGTGAACCTTGTGCTGATTCATGAGGGTCGCTTTCTTCTTCATTCCGTAAATCATCTCCCGTATGGCTACGACGATGGAGAACCAGGATATCGGCACGTGGATCGTCAGTCCCTTCTTGCCCAACGCCTGGGCAATGGCATTGTTTAATTCTTGATAGGCAATCAGGTTGTCGGAGACGAGATAGTACGTCTGGCCTTCGGCGTTCTTCTTCTCGGCGGCCAGCAATATGCCACGAATCAAATCTTCGACGTAGATGAAACTCCCATAACGTGTCCGCCAGCCCAGTACAGGTTTGATGCCCTTCTTTATCGTTTTAAAAAAATTCAGGATGGCGATATCCCGGGGACCGAACACCACGGGCGGCCGGATGATGGTCACGGGCATCTGGGGATGAAACGCCATAACCGCTTCCTCACCGGCCAGTTTACTGGCGCCGTAGGGGCTCAACGGGTTGGGATGATCCGTTTCGGACACGGGTCTGCCGTTCAGGCTGGGCCCGGCCGCTGCCAGAGACGAAATATACACGAACCGGCGCAGTGTCGGATTGCCCTGAACAATGGCCTTCATCAGGTTCATCGTTCCCTGGGCATTGGTCAAGTAAAGATCTTCTTCGGTGAGAGAACTGGTCTTTCCGGCCAGGTGAAAGATGGTTTGAACGTCGGAGACGACGGGAATCAAAGAATGAAAATCGGTTAAATCCCCCTGGACGATCTCAACATTGACATTTTCCAGCCAGCGGAGTTTATCCGGCGTTCTCACTAGGCACCGGATGGAATCCCCCTTTTCCACCAATGCCTC
>CAZTKR010000071.1:0-8338 GCA_964614115.1 uncultured bacterium
CGAGTTTTTCGGGAAGATTGTACTTGAAATCGGAAAGCTTCATTACACTCTCCTTCTATGAAAACGAAAAAATCCAGTCAAATTGTAATTAGAAAAGTTTTGCCTGTATCGAACCCGGTCGAGTCAACGATAACGCGTCGTAGGCGCGCTCAGTGGCCTCTCTTCCCCGCGGTGTCCTCTTCAGGAATCCCTCTTTGATGAGAAAGGGCTCGTATATTTCTTCGATCGTCCCGCTCTCTTCACCCACGGCCACGGCCAGTGTATTCAAGCCCACGGGTCCCCCGCTGAATTTTTCGATGATGACAGCAAGGATGCGCTTGTCCATCTCGTCCAATCCGTAACAATCCACATCGAGCCGTTCCAGCGACCCCATGGAGATTTCCTTGGTGATGCATCCATCGCCTTCTACCTGGGCAAAATCGCGCACCCTCCTGAGGAGACGGTTGGCCACCCTGGGCGTACCCCGAGCCCTGGCAGCGATCTGGTGTATACCTTCCTCCTCCACATCGACCTGAAGGAGGCTTGCCGAACGGAAAAGAATCTGAGCGAGTTCCTGTGGCAAATAATAATCCAGCCGGTTGACGACACCAAAACGACTCCTCATGGGTGATGTGAGCAAACCGGCGCGGGTTGTGGCACCCACCAGCGTAAAATGGGGAATGTTCAGGCAAATACTCCGGGCGTGGGGCCCACGATCTATCACGATGTCCAGGCGAAAATCTTCCATGGCCGGATACAGGTATTCCTCGACCACGGGGCTGAGACGATGAATCTCGTCGATGAATAGAACGTCCCGCAGATTCAGGTTTGTCAGGATTCCCGCCAGGTCGGCGGGTCGCTCCAGGGCCGGCCCCGTGGTTGTTTTGATATCCGATCCCAACTCATGGGCCAGGATGTGAGCCAGTGTGGTCTTACCCAATCCGGGAGGGCCGTAGAACAGCACATGATCCAACGCCTCACTCCGTTCCCGAGCCGCCTGTATGAAAACCTTCAGGTTGGATACGATCTTTTCCTGGCCGACAAACTCCTTCAGGCAGCGAGGCCGCAGGGAGTTGTCGAACGCCTGCTCTCCATCCAGGGGTGTTGGGTCTGTAAGGCGCGGATCGCTCATGGCAAATATTTCACCACTTATAGATTGATATTATAATACTTACAGCCTTCGTAATACCTCCCGAATCACTTCCTCCACGGAAAGAGATGGCGATTCTCGAAGGATTATCTGGACTTTTTCTTGTGCTTTGGGCCGTTTGTAACCCAGGGAGACCAGCGCCAGTACGGCCTCATCGGCCGTGGTGGCTGCACCCACGGTCGGAAGCATCCGGTCTTCTAGTTTTTCATCTCCAATCTTCTCGCGCAGCTCCAGGACCAGACGCTCTGCGGTTTTTCTCCCTACGCCGGGCGCAGACGTGAGTGTACCGATGTCCTGATCCCTGATGGCGCGTTTAAATTCATCCACAGAAACTCCCGATAGAATTCCCTGGGCCGAGCGCGGGCCAATACCGCTCACCGTAATCAGTACTTGAAAAAGATCCCGTTCTTCCCGTGATGAAAAGCCAAAAAGCTGCAGAACATCTTCCCGGACATGGAGATGAGTCAGCATGCGAACATCGCTGCCGATATCGCCCAATGCCTCGTAACTCGACAGGGGAATCCACATCTGAAACCCTACTCCGCCCGTTTCGACGACAACGTAGGCGGGTGTTTTTTCAACAAGTTTTCCCGACACGTAGGATATCATTTTGATTTCTGAATGATCCGTGCTGCATGACTGGTGCTTCTCAAACCGTGACAAAGAGCCACGGCCAATCCATCGGCTGCATCCTCCTGCAGCGTCTCCTTTGAAAGACCCAGCATCTGGGTCATCATCCACTGTACCTGATCTTTTGAAGCCCCTCCTTTTCCGACGACCGCCTGTTTTACCTCTCTGGGCGCGTACTCGGCCACCGGAATCCCATGATTGACCGCAGCAAGAATGATGACACCCCTGGCATGACCCAGACGTAGCGTGGATTTGGCATTCTGGCTTACGTAGACCTCTTCAACGGCCATGGTATCGGGTTTGGTCTTATCCAAAAGTTCTGAAATGTTGTCGTGAATCTGTCTCAATCGATGAGGGAAAGAGAGAGTTCTATCGGTTCGAAAAAATCCATAATCAAGAGCGCGACAAGCACCGTTTTCGGCTTGAATAAGCCCGTACCCCACGTAATGTGTGCCGGGATCGATACCCAGCACCCGCAAGCCCAACGCTATTCCTTCCCTTCCGATTCGTCGATGTCAAAGTTGGAATACACTTGCTGGACGTCGTCCGATTCTTCCAGAGCCTCCATGAGCTTCAGAATCTGTTCTGTATGTTTTCCAGCCACCTTGACCGTCGTCTTGGGAATCATCGTGATCTCGGCAGAAACCGTTGGAATTCCCTGAGCGTCCAGCGCCTCTTTCACTGTATTAAAATCATTGGGATCACTGAGGATTTCGTACACATCATCTTCCACCGTCATATCCTGGGCACCCGAATCCAAGACAATTTCCATCAGCTTATCCTCATCGCACGCCTGTCTATTCACGGCGATGAGTCCCTTTTTCTCGAACATCCAGGAAACACAGCCCGATTCACCCAAATTTCCGTTGTATTTTGTTAGAATGTGCCGTACCTCGGAGGTCGTTCTGTTGGTATTGTCGGTGAGGGCATCGATCAGAATGGCAACGCCCCCGGGCCCGTATCCCTCGTACGATTTTTCTTCGTACACGACACCGGGCAACTCTCCCGTGCCTTTTTTGATGGCCTTGTCTATGTTGGCGTGGGGCATGTTGGCTGATTTTGCGGCGAGGATGGCTGTTCTGAGTCTGGAATTCGAAGATTCATCACCACCTCCCATCCGTGCTGCTGTAATAATTTCCCGGATGAGTTTTGTGAATATTTTTCCCCGCTGGGCATCCGCTTTTTCTTTTTTCCTCTTGATTGTACTCCATTTGGAGTGCCCTGACATGCCAACCTCCTCGAATCTTAACTTACTATAATTTAATCATTTTTTTCATTTTTTCCAAGACCTAAACCAAAGAAAAACGGTACTCCTTCAGAGGAATACCGTCCTTTAGAATCCGCTCTTTTATTTCGACTCATTCGACACGCTGGGCATCCTTTTTGAGAAAAATGAGTGATGGGACGATCCATGCATCGCGAAAACCGTTGCGCACGGCATTCTCCCTGAGCTGCTCCGCTTCCCTGCGGGTCTGGCAATCACCTATACGGAGCTTATACAGAGGCGCCTCAAAGACCAGATACACGCCTTCCTGAAACCGAAAGATGGCATTTTTTTTTGCTTCCCTGGCCTGGAATTCGTCCCCAGTGGCCAATAGCTGAACCCGGTATCCCTGAACCGTTTCCGGTGAAGCATCGTCCGATTCTGGCTGAGTCTCGATGAGGATCGATTTCTCCTTGTCATCCGCCGAGCCTTCAGTTTTCGAAGGACGAATGACAATATCATCGTCGTCTAACGAAAGGGGATCGAAATCTTCAAGATAACGTCCCTTGTCCGCCGCCCTCTCGCCCGATTCCGACTCCGCTTTCCATCCGAATTGAGAGGCTGAACACGAAAACATGAACACGATGAGTACCAGAAGCCCATAACGTCTTTGTTTTACCATGTTTAAACCCCTGTGCTATCAATAAATACGATACTTTTATAATATACAAAATCCGCCTGCCGAGTTCAAGCTGTTTTTCCAGGGTTTTAGAGAGTGCATGAAAAATAGGTTGACAATCTCCATTTTTCTGCTATATTTGAAAAAAGCATTCCAGCAATGAATAAATGACACGTATAGATTCGAGAAGAATATGAGGAAAGGAGGTGAAGATTCCCAACCATTCTCATCATTCTGAGATGGAGGAAGCGGCGTTTTCCCGCGATCATAAACCAAACAATCGGAGGAGCAAAATGATGCGCAAATTCACAGCCACAGCACTCTTTGTGTTGCTCACGATGGCTATTTTTTCAACCGTTTACGCCAGTAACGGAACCCAAATCGGCAACGTAGGTGCCCGTTCCACGGCCATGGCGAGCTGTTTCCGGGGCCTGGCCGACGACTGGAGTGCGGTTTTTTTCAATCCTGCCGGCCTGACCCAACTGGGAACGAAATGGACAATCGGTGCATCAGCGGGTCTCATCATGCCCAGTGGAAGCTACAATGCACATCCATATCCGGATAACCATCTACAGTTCGGAGGCATGTATACCGACGAACGAAATCTAGTCGACAAGACATTCTTTGTGCCTGCTGGGGGCATATTTTTCAAGCCCTCATCCAAAATTACTGTCGGATTGGGTGTATATGCACCCTTCGGCCTGGGGACGGAGTGGGACCTTCTGACTGTACCAGACGGTTACATGAATACCAACGCCATCTCTAAAGAAAACGAACACTTCAGCGATCACCAAGTCATCACCGTTCAGCCCACAGTAGCATTTAAACTGTCCGAAAAAATCTCTTTGGGTATTGGCTTGAGTTACATCTGGGGTAAAATGATCCTCGACCAGGTCAAATTACCGGCTATTACAACTCCAATGCCTATGAGAATCATTACCGAGACAGGTCTCGATGGAGATGGATCAACATTCGGGGCAAATGTTGGACTCTTGTTTGCATTTTCACAGAAATTTCAATGCGGGCTCTCGGGGCGATTCGCACTCAGCGACCTTTCCCTCGACGGTGACGTCACCTTCTCCTTGAATCCTCCCACGGGGAATATCACGCAGACTGGAACTGTTGAGGCCGACTTGCCGTTACCATGGACAATCGGCGCCGGATTCGCATACAAACCCTCTAACAGACTCACTCTCACAGCTGATGTTTCCATGACCAACTGGGAGAGCTGGGGTGACATCGTACTTAAGGTAGACGGAATCACCCACCCATTGACGCAAGAAGCGATCACAGAGCTGACCATGGAGGAGAATTGGGAAAACACGATCGAAGCCGGATTCGGACTCGAGTTTAAGGCCATGGACAGTGAGTCGAAGCAACTCTTCCTGCGTGGTGGATTTTATACCGTAGATACTCCAGCCCCCGACGAAACGATGAGCCCCACCATTCTCGATCCCAACCGTCGTTATGTTTTCACGGGCGGATTGGGGCTGAGTCTTTCTAAGGTCAGTTTTAACGTGGCCGCTGAATACATCATGTTCAGTGAGAAAGACGTTCAAGACTACGTATTTGGCCCGCAGGAAGAAGGTTGGCTCGCTGAGAATTATGCCGGCCTTTATAACTTCAGTGCTTTTGTCTTTACGTTTGGAACGTCTATACATCTGTAAAAGAACGAAGCTATATCGCAAAATGAAAGCCCCGATCACCGATCGGGGCTTTTTTATTTGTCTTTGCTAATGTGACAACTTACGTGATCGATCTCACCGCATCAAAATCATCTTCCTGTGCTGCACGAAATCGCCGGCTACAATTCTCACGAAGTAGACACCCGAAGCGACGGGCGAATAGTGATTGTCCCGTCCATCCCATACGGCCACATGGTGCCCTGCCTCCACGACCTCGTCGACCAGAATTCGCACGACAGCGCCCCGTATATCGAACACGGACAGCCTGACCTTGCCGGACCGGGGCAATCGGTACTGAAGGGTGGTCTGAGGATTAAACGGGTTGGGATAATTCTGGCTCAGGCCATACTCGGTGGGAATAGCAATCTGACTTTCGGATTCGACGTCCGTGTCGATATCGATGATATAAACACTGTCACACCACGTCTCGTAGCCTTGCTTGTCCTCTGCCCGCACGCCCCAGTAGTACACACCGTCGGGCTGAGGCATCAGTAGAATCTGTGTGTCTGCAATGGCGGACATCTGGATAGTGCCCAAACCAGTCAGGTTGGGATAGGGACTAAAGTAAAAACTGTAGACGATTTCATCACCCGTATCGACGTTATCCGAGGTCTCCCATTCGATAAGCATGGGGGTTATCCACTCTTGTATCGTGGTATCCCTGGGAGGGGATATCAGTTGAAAATTTCCTGGCGGGTCGGGCAGGCCGATCACCCGGACCTGGAAGGTATCCGAGGCCGACATGCCAACCGGATCTGTCACTTCGATGGCTATCTCCTCCACACCGTTCCAATTCGCCTCCGGTGTGATCCTCACTTCCCCACGATTATCGTCCACCTGGAAGGTTAGGTGCGTGCCCCCTTTAAAATCCCATTCAAGCCATTCAGGCGGATCGTTGGGGTCTGTCACGTACTGACCCAGCCAGGTAAACGATAAAATCAGCGTGGCATCTTCCATTACAGACACATCGGGCATCCCCTGGATCTGAGGAGGCTGGTTGGGGGTATCGAAATTCGCCACGATTTCCATGGGGTTGTTGACAACGACCGTCAACGGGTTGGCCGTATCCGACACCGAGCCCGTCCATCCGGTGAACGACGTAGTCGTATCCGTCACATCCACTTCCAGCGTTACTTCCGTTCCCGGATCGTACCAGGGGCCCGCAGGATCGACGGTGATATCCACACCCACGATGACCGGCGGATACGTAAGAACATGTAACCTGAATTGGGGATCCCATTGAGCACGCTGAACGATGGGACTGTTCATCGTAACGAGGATGTTTCTATTCGTCGTAGTCACCGATCCGTTGCCCGTACCATTCCATCTTGCGAATTTCCTCAAGATGCCTTCGGTTTCCTGAACCACGCTGTCGATCGTCACGGGTACTTGGGCCCCCTTGATGTACCAACCCTCACCCACGGGTGTACCATACTCCGAATCCACCGTCAGGTAGTAGGATGCATCATACATGGCCGTGTAAACGACCAAATCCTCGGTAACCGAGATATCATGCTCCTGAGCGCCTCCGTCGCTCCATTCAGAAAAAACAAACTTTGTGGACACATCGTCTCCCTGGGGCGAAATGGCTCGGATGCGATGCGTCTCTCCAGCCAGCCAGTTGTACACAACCGGAGCGACGACTTCCTTGCCATCGACGGCGAGTTTTAGCCCTGAGGGTTCGCTGTCCACGATGACACGTCCCATGGAGAAATGGGCCACCAATGCCTTAGGGGCATCCACAAACAGCGACAACGGATTATCGGTTCCCTCCGCATCGCCAGACCAGTGGGAGAACCCGTAAGCCTGTTCGGCGTTTCCTACCGCCGTCAGTTCGATGGTGCTCTCCGCCTTGGCCCAGTCGCCAGGAACCGCGATGGGAAAAACCTCTCCGCCGTCGATGGGATTGACCTGAATGGAGATGTAGTATTGATACTCCCACTCGGCCACTTCCTCGATGGGGCTCTGCATGACGACAGATGGATTTAAATCATCGCCTGTATAGCTTCCTGTTCCCGTTCCTGTCCAACCGGTAAAACGGTAGCGTATTCCTTGACCGGCGTTCACCATGGAATCTATTGAGAACGTGGCCAGAGATCCATCCTCGTACCATCCCTCTCCCACGGGATTTCCCCAATCGGAAGTTAACTTTAGATAATACTGAGTTCCCCAACGGGCCGTTTCGGTAATAGGACCCTGCACCACGAGATCGAATGACTCCATCTCACCAGTGTATGAACCCATACCCACGCCCTCCCATCGGAGAAAACGAACGCGGGTGCCTTCGCCGGCATTGACCACGGTATCGATGGAGACTGTGGCTGTATCCCCAGAGTCGTACCAGCCCTCACCCGAGGGCTCTCCGTACTCGGAGATGACTTCGATGTAATACTGTGCCTGCCAAACGGCAACTTCCAGGATCGGGCTGTCCATCGTCACGACGGCCGGATTATCCGTGCCCGTATAAGAGCCCTCACCCTCGCCTTCCCAGTACTGGAAGAAATAGCGCCTTCCCTTCCCTGTGGACGTGGAAGAATCCACCGATATGGTTACCTCCGTGCCCGGTTCATACCAGCCGTCTCCGGTAAACTCTCCGTACGCGCTCTGTATCTCAAGCCGATACTCCTCGGCCCATTCCACTGCCTGGATGATGTGCTCGTTCACCGTGACGGTCGCTTGACGCGACTCTCCTGTATAGGATCCATTGCCCGTTCCCACCCAGCGCTGAAACGAATACCGGGAATCCTCTTCCGGAGCCACCACGGCAGAGTCGACGGATATCTGCACCCGCGCACCCGGATCGTACCAGCCCTCTCCCACAGGATTTCCACCCTTTCCGCCCGTGTCGATATCCAGAAAATATTGCAGCTGGTATTGTGCCGTATACGTAACGGGATAGGAAGGAGCCACGATATTATGCTCCCGTGCACCGCCGTCGTTCCAGTAGCTGAAGACATAACGATAGCCTTCCCCCTGCCACTGGGTGAACGGCGCTTCTATGGTGTAGGTAC
>CAZTKR010000071.1:8348-15136 GCA_964614115.1 uncultured bacterium
AGGATAACTGTTGCCGGTGTTTTGTAGTACTGCCCACCGACGATGACTTGCATTCCGATGGGCGCGGTACGGAAGGTCACCTGGACACCAGCGTTGATTTCGACCGTGGTCGTGGAAATATTCTCACCCCCGTCGTCGTCCCTCACTCGCAGCCGGACTGTCCTCGTTCCCGTGGATGTGTATGTTTTTGTCGGATTCCGGTTGTTACTCACCTCGTAATTGCCGTCACCGTCCAGATCCCAATCGAAGGTGAGTACATCGTTGAAACCCGGGTCCGTGGCGCTGCCGTTGAACTGAACAGGATTGTTCACCACACCCGTATACGGTCCGCCTGCGTTGGCCGTGGGCGCCACGTTGGTTACTTGAACGGTCAGGTTGTCCGTGCCGTTGTCGGTCCCGTCATTCACCGTGAGGGTGACAGTAAAGGTGCCGTTGTCTCCGTAGGCATACGTGGTGCTTTGGCCCGTTCCGGCACCGCCATCCCCGAAATTCCAGTTGTAGATCAGTACGTCCAGCACGCCCGGGTCCGTGGCGCTGCCGTTGAAGTTGACCGTCGCCCCCTCGTTTACATTCTTATTGCTGCCCGCCTCTACGGTGGGAGGAATGTTGTTGACCGTGGCCGTCAGGTTATCGGTGCCCACGCCGCCATCGCCATCGCTGACGCTGAGAACGACGTTGAACACACCGTCGTTGAGAAAAGCATGACTCGCGGTCTGACCCGAGGCCGTCCCTCCATCTCCGAAATTCCAACTGTATGTCAGCACGTCGAGCACGCCCGGGTCTGTGGCGCTTCCGCTGAAGTTCAACACGTCACCTTCGTTGGACGTCTTATTGTTCCCTGCCTGCACATTCGGGGCCACGTTGTAGATGTTGGCCGCCGTGTAGTCCACGTCGGAGCCCATACTGTTGGTCACGGTCAGACTCACCGAGTAATCGGCATCATCCACGTAGACGTGGGTCGGAGCCACACCGCTGCTATGGGGCGTGCCGTCACCAAAATTCCAATCATACGTGCTGGCATACAACGAGCCCGATCCGTTAAAATTAACCGTACCTCCCTCGGGACCGCTGTAGGGCCCACCCGCATCGGCCTGAGGAGGCTCTTGGGGAATCTCGATATTACATTCCCGCGATCCTTTGATCCATGTATTGCTGCCCGACACAACCCTTGCCGCCTGACCGTCAATCTTAAACCGAATCGATTCACCCGTATAAGCGCCATCTTTCTCAGGAGTGGTCGGATCATCCCCGGGAACATGAATACTGTACAGCCCGCTGCCGACCTGATACGCTGTTGCGAGATACATGTTGTTGGAATCGAATGCTTTTATAGTCTCATCGCCATCCACGGGCACGCCCATGACTGTGGCCGTGCCCCAAAAATCGCAGAATTCTTGCTGGGCCTTGGCCGAGCCAACCATGAGGAACCACGATAGGGCGATTCCCAAGAGCATCCATTTTTTATGCAGGGTTCCCCGCATCATCGAATTGTCCTTGAAAAATGGCGCTGCTTTCATTTTTACACTCACTTCATTAAGATACATTTACGTGTGGACGCATTATCCCCCGCTACTATCCTGTACACGTACACACCACTCGACACCCGAACACCCCGATTATCCGAGCCATCCCAGTCCACGGAATAAGCCCCTCTTTCCTGGCGCTCATTTACCAGCGTTCGGACTTCCTGGCCCCGGGTATCATATACACGCAGAACGACATGCTCGTCCGCGGGAAGCTGATAGGAAATGACCGTCGACGGGTTGAAAGGATTGGGATAGTTGGGATAGAGACGAAACACATCGGGACCTCCGGCCGCGTCGTCTTCAATCCCTGTCACGAAACCGCCGTTCTCCGCCGTAACCAACAGGCCGCCGCCGAACGGGTTGATGGCTTCCACGTCATCCAGCCAGAAGATAACGGGCGTATTCAAGGGCACACCATCCTTGATCCTCATGTATAATGTAGCCAGAACACCCTCGTTCATGCTCGCATCCTGACCCTTTTTCTGGGAGATACCGATATCCGTTTTCCCCATCACCGGATCGTTGTGGTCCACAAAAAGCACATCGTCACCCCATATCGTTCCCGGGTCGGTAGAATCGAACTCGACCTTTTCCGTATCGTAGTATACGGACAGGGCCGCACCAAAGAGAGCCAATCCACCCGTCACGGACAGGTTGACGTAGAACACTTCACTGGACGGGTCTCCTGTAACCTGTATGCCTATGACGACATTGGACGGACTCTGACCCACCGGGAATACCGACGTGCCGTCCTGGTGCTCCATGCCCCAGTTCTGCTGGATGGATATCAGATCGTCCAGATCGATGGTTCCATCCCCGTTGCCATCCGAATACGTGGCCAGGGGAACATCCCAGGGTATACAGTTCTGCCTGGTCCAATCGGAAGACCCGCCAGTCCGGCTGCGGCCCTCCAATTCCCAATGAAAACCCAGGGGAAGGATATCCTCCTGGTTTACGATGCCGTCGTTGTTCATATCGCCCGGCCAGACCGCCACACCCGTGTTTGTCACGTTCACGCTTAGGCTCTCCGGGGCCGTCGGAATCGTGACTCCGGCGGTATCCACCAGGGTGACTTCGTGGAGGTTCATCACGATATCGGCACCATCGGGAATGTCCTGCCCGGCAATCACCTGAAATCGAAGAACGCGACCCGTCCCGTCGAAGCCTCCTTCTAACGTGGATCTCCCCAGCTCCAGTACGATACGGCTCTGAGGTGTATCGATCTGTACGTCCGTTGTGGGCGTCTCCCCCCAAATCGGTCCCAGTTCGATACTGCCCGGGACAACTTCGAGAAATTCGAAATACGAAAGCACGAGATCGGCTCTCATGCTACTCATGGAATAAACACCGTGGCTCCCGTTACCCAGCATTAAGTCGACGTTAAAGGGAACGCCGGCACCGACCGTATCGCTGACATTCCAGGAGAGGGGAACGGTGGGAATCTCTACGGTGAACATATCCGTGGTGTTGGAAGGCAACCCATCCTCGGCATCGGAAAGACGCATCAGGCAACTGTCGGAATGCACAGACCTGGGAACCGTCCAATCGTACCCGCCGTCGTTTGCTGTGGTTCCGACCACATGCCAGTCCATCCCGCCATCGGGCGAGAATTCCAAAAGCACGTTGTCGAAATTACCCGTGGTCTCCCATAGAATATCGACCGTCTCCTCGGAGTAGAAGACGGATTCTGCGGTCGGGGATGAGATCGTAAGCGTACCCTCGAGAATATCCAACAGGGAATCGGGTATCTCCTGGAATAAATACACGCTGTCCACCGGCAGGTAAGAGAACGTATGCCTTCTACCCGAAGGCCAGTAAATAGCCATACTCTCGGCACGCTCGTGCCGGCCTACACCGAATTCGAGTTCGAGGCTGTTCTGGCTGCCGAATCCCGTGCCTATCCCGACTTCTCTCATCTGCCACACATTCTCGGAATACAGCATGACACGTGTACCGACGGCATCGCGGCTGCTCTTGACGCCTACCAGTCGAATCTTCAGCCAGTTATTATAACTCTCATCGACCAGTTTATTCTCGAACAACTTGCTGACACCGCCGTAATCGGTTATGTACAAATCCAGGTCGCCATCGTTGTCGTAGTCGCCTACAGCCATACCCCTCGGCTCGTTCATGGGGGTCAGGCCTGAGATGGCACCGATCTCATCGAAGGCGGCATCCCGGTTTCTGAGGTACAGTATCGTCTTCTCCGATCCGCCCATGCCGCGATTCCCCAGACAGATATCCAGGCGTCCGTCGCAGTCGAAATCACCAGTGCCCACCACCGTACCGTCTCCGTTATCACCAACCTGTGCCTGCTGCGTCACCTCGGAAAACGTGCGGTCGTAATTATACTGAAAGAGGGCGTTGGGATAGTTACGTCGCGTCACGTAGAGATCCATGAGTCCATCGGTGTTGTAGTCTCCCCATTCAGCCGTTACACACGTGAATCCCTGAAGGGCCATCATCGCATCCGTCACATCGGTGAATGTCCCGTCTCCGTTGTTATGATACAGCACGTTGCCATCCGAACTGGAATTGGCCACGTACAGGTCGGGGTACAGATCCCGATCGTAATCTCCCACGGCTACTGTCGAACTCCAAGCATCGGAAGTTCCGCCAACACCAGCCTGAGCCGTCACGTCGGTAAACGTAACATTCCCATTGTTCCGGTAGAGGAGATTTTTCATGCCTCCCTTGCACACGTATATATCGAGATCGCCATCCCGATCGTAGTCCAAGAAGGCCACACCGTTGGTGGCCGCCCAGTGCGACGCAATCCCGGCCTGTTCCGTGATATCCACGAACGCACCGTTCTCGGAATACAAAAAGAGTTTGTCGTCGTAATCACTGCCCTCTCCCAGATACAGGTCCGGCAAGCCGTCGTTGTTGATGTCCCCAAAAACGCATGCCAGGTTGAACATCCCCCGGCGTTCCACCTCCGGCTGCAGAGATGCCTTGGAGAACGTTTTATCCCCGTTGTTCATGTACAGCACGTTGGGGTATCCCTCGGTTCCCGTAAAAAACAGATCGAGCCAGCCGTCCTGATTGAGATCGACCCAGGAGGCCGATCGTTGCATGCCAGTCACGTTTATACCGGCATTCGAAGTCACATTCATAAAATAGCTGCCCCAAGTACTTTGGTTGATCGTGACCGGCCATGCCGAACTCTCGAAAGTGATGCCGTTTTCCTGATGGATGATGCGAATTTCACAATTTTCAGATTCCAGCTCGGGCGGGATGCGCCACACAAAATAGCCGTCGTTTTCTGTGTCCTCCTCAATCGTGATCCAGTTCTTTCCCCTGTTGAGGGAATATTCGACATCCAGCTTGTAGTGCATGTAATAATTCGATTCCCATGCGATTTCCATGGCCGTGCCCGCCGTGTACGTGTCACCGGCCTGAGGACGGACGAGACGAAGGACCTCCGGTGTGGGACTCGTAATCTCAAACGGTTCACTCTTGACAAAATCACCCGGCTTGTACACATGGCTCAGCCGGATATGAGCCCACTTGGTCCAGACATGAGGCGGACAAAACGTCAGATAACCGTCGTTGTAAGCCCATTCTTCGGGCACTCCGGGCTCTTCGTGAAAATCGGCCGTATACCATGTTTGACCAAAATCGGTGGAGATGTCGACACGAAGGAACTGAACGTTTGGCGCATCGAGCGTCCAGAGAATCAACTGGCAACTCCAATCCAGTGTCATCGTACGATTGGGCTGGAGGATCGTGATGTTTCGAACGTTCTGCGCCATTAACTCTCCCTGCACTGTCCATAGGAGCAGAAACAGGAGAATCCTCGAGAACAGGATGAATCTTTTCATGATAAACCTCCCCTAAGGCTAAAACGATTTATCAGAACAGGAGCACCATCTTGGTGCTTTGCCGGGTGCTGCCTGCTTGCAATCGGCACAGATAAATCCCGGATGAGACGCGCCGTCCCCAGTCGTCGCGTCCGTCCCAGGTTATTCGATGTTGTCCGGTTAAACGGAGCTGGTCTTTCAACAACGTCCGCACCAAACGTCCTGTGGCATCATAGATGTGAATCGTCACTCCACACGGCCGGCCCAGGCTGTAGGATATGACGGTGAACGCATTGAATGGATTGGGAACATTCTGTATGAGATGCACGTCCTGGGGGATCATTTTACCCGGCGATGGAATCACTGCAGTGGGTATAAAGTCAAGCAGAACGCGTTTCGAACCCATGTTTTCCCAAGTGGGCGCTCCCCCGACGACGATGGCCGTATCGAAGTTTGCGGACGTGCCGATGACTTCGGCCGTGTCCCCGTTGACCATAAACAGGACCACTTCTCCAGGCTCTGCCCCTTCATCGATGCCAGGCGTCGAAAAGTCATCACCGGAAACATGGACTAAAAATCCGCCTTGTGCCGTGGCCGTCGTGTCACCGCAGAGGACGCCGTTACCGTCGTATACGTGAACCGTATCACCTTTCCTGAACAGATCCGGCTGTACAGCCCAGAAATCACAAAACTGGGGCGGCTGAAGCATACTGAACCCATTTTCCTCATAGGACGCCGTGGACACTGGATTCGGTCTGTCCTTAGGCATGGCCTCGCCTGCCGGGTAGATCAGTGTTCTCGAACTGTCCATCTTCAGCCAGTAACCCGATTTTGGAGTCAGTGTTGTCAGATCGTTGAGCCATTCGGGTCGATCCCGGTCCCATGTCTGGGGCAGGCCCGTGCTTCCGTTATATCCCATCACATAACTGTATAGAGGATTGATGGACTGAAAAGAAGTAGTCAGAGCGTTGGACGAGGACGGAAGATAACCGATGAGATTCCAGTCGTAGTAAAGGGGAATGGGCGTTGTAGCGGAAATGACGTTTCCGGATACGGTCAGGACTTCCGCCTGTCCAGAACTCATTTTCACCCAGTAACCGTGCAATCCATCCAGCATTTGAAGGTCATTCAGAAACGGCGGGCGATTGACATCCCATGTCCGTGGCCCCTCGCCGGAATAGAATCAAAAAATATAATCCACGGGCAGTCCGTCCAGTATATCGGGCAGTGCACTGGGTTGAGCCACGAGCCGGAAGGAAATCAGGTTCCAGCCGGGATACAACGTGATGTCGATATTTGTCGTGTTCTGGTTGTTCAGAACGGTGAGGGTGCCGTTGTTGATTGTGTTGACGTTCATCTCACCCTGAAGGTTGTACAACTTCTTATCCACGATGCGAATCTCTGAACTGCTTCCCGTACTGCCGACGACTAAAAATCGTATTTTGATGAGTATGCCGGC
>CAZTKR010000072.1:0-15028 GCA_964614115.1 uncultured bacterium
TGCACTGGTTGTTAACTTTGAAGTCTACGATCTTTTTAGCGATGAGGTTCTTCAAGGCCTCCAGAAAGGCATGACGGCGGCTCTGGAGTACCAAATTCAACTCTGGAAACAACGGCCCCACTGGGTTGATCAACTGGTCACGGAAGAATTCGTTCGCATGAAGGTGAGTTTTGATAATTGGGAAAAGCGATATGTCCTGACAACACCCCAGGAAGGCCCCCGTCTGATGAATGAGGACCGCATTCTGAATCGGTGTTCGCAACTGGTCGATTTCCCCCTGACCTCCGCAGACATGCTGAGCGATGGAAGTCAGTATACCATTGCCGTCAAGGTCATTCTCCGTCCCATGTCGGTGGAGAATTACCAGGAAATCAAACGATGGCTGGCCGGCGAAGTCAAAGAGCTGAATCCCAAGGCCATCCGAACGTCCAAATCTCCCGGTAAAAAAGCCGGAAACTGGCTTCTGGGGCTGGTGCTCAACCTGACGGGATTCGGAGACCGTATCATCACGGCCAAGAGTCCACCATTCCAATGGCGCCAAGGCTCTGGGATTATTCGGGGCGAGGAATGAACCATGCAGCGCGTCGTCGTCATCGATATAGGAACCCACTCGATTCTATACCTCCTGGCCGAGAAAGAACGTGCCGGCCGTATCGTATGTGTTCATCAAGAAATCCGGGGCGTACGGCTGGGCCGGAACATCGGGGCTCGAGGCATCGTTCAAAAGGCGACCTTAAAAAAAGCTATCACAGTCTTGAAGGAGTATGCAAAACTGGCCCAAGAACAACATGCCGATGAAATCATCGTCGTCGCTACCCATGTGCTTCGAGCAGCTCGGAATAAAGCAGACATTGGTGAAGCGATCCGAGAAGAAACGGGACTTCATCTCCGTATCCTTTCCGAAAAGGAAGAAGCCGAGGCGAGCTACTGTGGAGCGACCTTCGGCCGAGGGCTGATGGAACCGGCATGTGTCGTCGACATCGGAGGCGGAAGCACGGAAGTCATCCTGGGCAAAGCGGGCCGAATCGTGGAGGTAAAGAGCATTCCAGTAGGTGCCGTCGGATTGACGGAGCGCTTCTTGCGCAGCGATCCTCCTTCTGATACCGAGTTGGCAAACATGGAACACTTTATCAATACTACCATGAAAGACACACTCGTTCCACTGCTGTTGGGCGCGAAAAATCTCATCGGAGTCGGTGGTACCGTGACGACGCTTGCCGCCCTGGATCTCGGCTTGAGGACTTACGATCCCCATCGTGTGGATGGACATATCTTACAAGCCAGCCGTATTCGCCGGATGACGGATCATATTCAGAAACTCACGCTTTCGGAGCGGGAAAAAATCATGGAGATAGACCCCGAACGTGCGGACATCATCCTGGCCGGAGCCTACCTGTTAAAGGCCATTATGGCTAGAGGACCTTTCAAGACCATCCGCGTGAGCGATCGGGGCCTGCGATTCGGTATCGCCATCCACGCATTTTCCAATACTGTGAAACATATAACACCGGCATGAAAGGAAAGCACGATGAAGAAATACAACCTGATTCTGGGATTGATCCTTCCAGCGTGGTTGTTGGTAAATGCGACCTATAAGACCGGCACATCGACAACCGCCTGTGCTGAAGGAATTACTATAAATCAAACCACCCATGCATTGTACTATGGTCGCCCGTTTCTCATTAAATACGAACTGGACAAATCCCCTCTCGAAAAGTATGCTCAAAATATTCAGGGCATCTCAGCCCTCATCTTCACCAATCCCTTGAATCCACCCGAGATTCTGGATATGGAATTCAAGGAGGGTCGATGGCAGGCATACTATACACTGACCGACACGAGTGTGAAAATGCTCTTATTCGCTTTTCAGGCCAAGGACTCGCTAGGGCTCCGAAACGAGGAATTGATGGATGACAACGGGGGTGAATACTGGGACGCCCTGGTGGTCGGTCAGGAAGGCACACCTGTCCGAGGCTCACATCAGGCACGCGCTCTTTCATACACGGGCATGGGAGGATCGAGAGGAAAGGACCTCCGTCAAGCCTATACCGAGATTAGAAACGAGCTCTCCGTATTCCCGGATAATCTGCCAGCCCGCAGTTTGATGTATTCCATCGTTCTCAGCCTAAACGAATACGACAGTGCCACCCGGAGAAAAATCGAAAGGGAAATCGGTTCGTATCTCGATGAACATCCCGACAGTGAACAGATCGTGAACTTTGCCATCAACGCATACCGCATGATCGGACTCACGGACAAGGCAAAAGATCTCGAGGACAAACTCATCGAGCGAAATCCCAAGAGTAACCAGGCCGCCATGAAGTCCCTGGATGAAATCATGAAACTGGAGGATACAGAGGTTCGGGCCGAACGCCTAGGGACATTCCTGGACGAATTCCCGGATTCGCGTCTCACCGAATTCGCCTTATCCGGTCTGGCCACAGCTGCCATCGAGCAGGACGATTCCACAGAGATGGTATCGATCGGAGATAGACTGATGGAAAAAGCATCAACACCCATCTCGGCCAATAGTCTGGCAGGTCTCGCCGGTGTATTGTCGGAGAAGGGATATCAGCTCCCCAGGGCGTCGGCTTACGCCAGCAAAGCTCTTTCTCTCATCCTATCGGCCAAAACATCACCACGGCCATCCGAGATGTCCGATGACGAATGGCAGAATCGCCTCCAGACGACGGAAGCGCGTTTCCGCGATATTCTCGGCTGGATCTATGTCAAGCAGGGAAAAACCGCCGATGGTCTGAGCGAATTAAGAGAAGCGGTCAAGGGGACGTCCCAGCCGGGTGTTTACCTTCATCTGGCTTCTGCCCTGGAGAGAAGTGGCGACACCGACGAAGCCCTTCTTAATTACGCCAGAGCGGCCGCCTACGAGGGCGGGATCGGCGAAATGGCTTACCAGGATTTCTACGAGCTCTGGACACGGGCCGGTAAGGATACCAGCCAGATCGGTATGTACCTCGATCGCGAAGCCGAGTGGATCAAGAATCATTACAAACGTCGTGTGCTGGCACAAAGGAACGTACGTCCTGCACCGGACTTCGAACTGGAAGACATGAACGGGCGTTGGGTCCGCCTTTCCGATCAGAAAGGCACCATCGTCGTTCTTTGCTTCTGGGCATCTTGGAGTCGGTCTTCATGGGATATGCTGAAGGCACTCCACACCTTGTCAAGAACCTATGGCCAGGACATCCTTTTCCTCACCATCGCCACCGACGTGGAATACAGCACCGTCAACGACTATGTGAAGAAAAGGAATATTTACTTGCCCGTCGTCCTCAACGATGATACGGACCAGGACTACGGGCTTCAAGGTGTGCCCACCCTGTTCATCATCGACGCCGAAGGGAACATCCATTTCGAACACAGGGGCTATCAACCGGAAATAATGGAAATGCTGACCATCGAGCTGGAAGACCTTATCGCATCCGGGAAAAAATGAATGTACTCCACACGTCGGATCTTCACGGCTGTCGTCAGTTCTATCGCGAGATAGTCGATTGGATAGAAACCCGGGAAATCGATGCCATCTTCCTGGGAGGCGATCTGCTGCCCAGAATGGGACACGGCGACACCAGTGTGAACATCCAAAAAGATTTTATCCGCGATGAGATTCATCCCTTTCTCCTGGAAGTGAGGGATCGTTCCCACGCATCTGTATTCGCTATCCCGGGCAACAACGACTGGGCCGCCGTACTTCCTGATTTCCGGAAGCTCGAGGATGCGGGTCTCGTCATTATTCCCTATCCAGAGTCCCGTTGTCTTACCGAAGGGTTCCGTGTGTGGGGATATCCCTACGTTCCACCCACTCCCTTCTCTCCCAAGGATTTCGAAAGACGGGATCAGACGGAAGATGCCCCCAACCAAACCACGCGGTATCCTGTGATCAGCCTGAATGGCCGGATCGAAGCCGTCGACGAGGCCCGTTACTTCGACCGGCATGCAGCCATCGAAGACGACCTGGCTTCTCTATCCCGGCATGAGTCCGGCGATGAGGTTCTTTTCCTGTTCCATGCGCCACCTTACAATAGCCTGCTGGATCGTGCCTATGACAAAACGCCACTGGGCAGCAAGGCCGTACGACACTTTATCCAACAGCATCAGCCCCGTATCACGTTGCACGGCCATATTCACGAATCACCGGCCGTGACTTCTGCGTACGGACAGAAAATCGGAAAAACGTTAGCCGTGAATGCAGGACAATCGGAAAGGCGACTCTCGGCCGTGCTGTTTGATACTGACCGGCCGGAGGAGACAATGACCCACACCATCTACGGTGCCCTTAAAATAACGGAAACACGCTATCCTTGATGAATAAACGATACATCCATTGGCCTATCCTGACCTGTATGCTCTTGAGCACGAGTCCTATGCACGCCCAAGTGTATCCGTCATTTCGGCAGCATGTTCTCCGAGTGAGTAGTGGCACTTACGACGTCTGCGTTAAAGATTTAAACGGCGATGAGGCTCAGGATATCGTCGTTCTTCACAGCCGAGCACGAACCCTGGAGTCCTACCCAGAACGGGCGCTGTCCATATTTATGCAAGACCGGGATGCCTTCACTTCAGAGCCCACCCAAACCATCTTGGCCGACAAGGGAGAAATCCTTTTTGACGTCGGTGATCTGGATGGTGACGGCAACCAGGAACTCGTCTTCCTGCTGGAGGATGGGATCTCTGTTCGCCAGTTCGTCGATGGACGCTACTCCCAAGTCCTGGAGCATATCGTGGCCACATCCTCCGTTTTCCTGCCCCACGACGACTCCGTTCTGCCGCGTCATCGGCTCATCCTGGACATCGACGGCGACAGCGCTCCAGAAATCATCATACCTCAGCGTCACGAACTCCATATACTGTCGGATAGATGGGATGGAGAATTCAGACTCGTTCAGAGACTCTGGACATCACCCGAATACAAGCTCCCTCCAAGGAGCGCTCTCACGCAATCCCTCGAACTTCCCGTATGCAGGGCCCAGGATTATAACGGCGACGGATTCTCGGATATCCTCGCGGTATCCGGAGACCGGCTGGATGTTTTCCTCCAGTATCCGCAGACCTGTGTGAATCCCCAATCCTCTCTCACCCCTCCTGACTTACGTTACCGAATGGGCACCCGAAATGTCAATACAACCGTGCTCGAATCTCTGACACCGGTCTCTGCGTCAGTGGAAACCCGGGATTTGAACGGCGACGGTTATGTCGATATCATCGTCACGCAGGGATCGCGGGCGACTTTTACCCACCGGATCAGCCAGATCCAAGTATACCTGAACAAACTGGGACGCTACGCTATCCTGCCCGACCATGTCTTCACCACCGAAAACTTCGGCGGCGAACATATCATCCGGGATTTTAACGGAGACGGTCTTCAGGATTTTGCCCTCCTGACTTTCAAGATCGGATTTACTCAGGCTATCAAGTTTCTCCTCACGAAGAAGGCGGGAAACGCGTTCGACATCTACCCCATGCGTTCCGATCATACCTATCCCCCCAAGTCCGTTAGGAGGATTTCTTTTTCCCGGAGCATTCGAATCGACGAGATTCTGGGTTCCACGCTCTGTCATTCCTTTGAAGGCGATTTCAACGGTGACGGATTTCGGGACCTCCTCATCGGCACCGGTGATGAAACCATCACCGTTTTCCCTGGACATTCCCAGACTCTCTTTAACAAGAAACCATCCTTGAAGATACCAGCCGCGATCTCGCCCCACTTGTGGGTGGGCGACCTCAACCGCGATGGTTACTCCGACATTATTCTCTGGTATCCGATGGATGAAGACTGCAACGATCAGGTACGGCTCATCCTGAGTGAAGCAGGAGGCCATCCATGAGGCGGCTCATGTTCTATGTAGTCATCTGGTTCCCCCTGTTGGCCGTGCAGGGTCAACCTCCAATCCTGGAGAAAGTGGCCGTCTTCGGTAACACCCGGACCAAGACCCATGTGATTCTCCGGGAGTTAAAAACCAAAGAAGGTGAACCCATCTCCGAGCGTCAGCTCCTGGACGACCGGGCCTGGCTGCTCCGACAGGATTTTCTAAAGCGGATCGAATTCCAAATGAAGCCCGGATCCACGCAGAAGCAGCGCGTCCTCATCGTTGTCATTCAGGAGAAGGGAGCCTGGTCTGTCAGCCCGATCCTCAGCAACAAGGACATCTTCGGATGGTACGCCGGAGCACATATCACGAGACACAATGCCTGGGGCAGACGGAATCAAATCGACATAAAAGTCCAGCTGGGCAGTATCCAAGATTTCCGGTTGACGTATGCCAACCCCTGGCTAGGTGGTAAGCTTCGACTGTTCACAGAGGTTGATGTCTACCAAACATCATTCCGCTATGTGTTCCGGGATTACGAGAACGATTTCAGCGAACACGACATGGGTGTAGTCTGGACGTTGGGCAGGACGCTTGGAAGACAGGTTCGAGTCGGTACGAGGGCCTGTATCGAACGAATCTGGACGGACGATTCGAATGTCACCCTCTCCGGCACGCATACGGATGATCTTTTTCAGTTAGAGCCTTTTATTTGTCTCGATTCCCGCGACTGGCCCCTGTATCCCAAGACAGGCTTCTACCTGCATTCCTGGCTGCGCTGGTATGCGCCCTTCCAGAATCATCGATTCCGACGCGCAGGAATCGATTTCCGGCTATACACACCCGCGCACCACGACAACATCATCGCGTTCCAGGCTTCCTTGCAACTATCCGACGGCGCTGTTCCCGTGTACAAAAGGCTTCATTTGGGAGGTTCACGCCTGCTCCGTGGATACAAAACGGATGCCTTGGCAGGCGAGAACAGCATCCTCGTCAGCGCTGAATACCGTTTCCCCATCTTGTATGAGCGAAACCCGCTGGCAGGCATTCATGCGGGTTATGCCGGTGTTCTATTCGTTGACGTAGGCTCTGCCTGGTTCCAGCATGAGACATTCAGCCCGCGCATGTTTCGTGGCTCCGTGGGATTCGGGGTGCATTTTATCTGGGATCATTGGGTGCTGCGCGCCGAATACGGAAACCGGGGAAAAGGATGGGGATTCATCAACATGGGGACTGGCATTAAATTCTGAAAATGATAGAAACCGGTACGAACCTCATTAAAATGATTCATCGAAATATGCAGACACGGGCCATGAAGTATGCGTTCTTCATGGCTGCCATGATCATTTTTATAAGGGAAGGTTCCCTTCACGGTCAGGTCTTTCTGGATTCCGTCCTTGTCGGACGAAGAATCGACAGTATACAAATTCACGGCAATCAAAAAACCAAAGCTTCCATCATCCTAAGAGAGATGAAAAGTCGTGAAGGAGATTCCCTCGACGCGTCTCTCCTAATAGAGGATCAGAAGCGCATCCAGAATCTGAATCTCTTCAACCGTGTCACGATATTCGCCCAACGTCAGGATCGCGATATCACTGTGCATGTTCAAGTCACAGAACAATGGTACATCTTCCCCTATCCCATCTTCTTCATTAATGAGCGGGATTGGGACAAACTGTCCTACGGTGCGGGGCTCAAGCACTTCAACTTTCGGGGCCGGGCCGAAATCCTGGATGCTTTTTTCTGGCTGGGTTACAATCCGGCAGTCCAACTGGATTACATCAATCCCTGGATAGGCGGCAGACACCATCTAAGTCTTCGCACGAATATCTATTTCCAAAAAATCAGGAGTAAACACTACAGGGATGAAGAAGTCACAGAAAACCACACGGGTATATATGGAATCCTGGGTAAACGATTTGGATATCACACACATCTCAACATGAGCTTAAGCTACAGAGAAGTCACGTTCTCACCCAGCGACTCAGGCCAGACTCTATCGCCCAATGGCCGGGATCGACTGCCCAGCCTCGGCTTCTCATTGGCATGGGATCATCGCGATCTGATCGAATATCCCCACAGGGGCTGGTACGTTTATCTCTCTACCGTAAAAACGGGCTTTTCTTCCATGACAGCCGATTATCTTTTTTACGGCTTCGACACCCGCGTCTACGTTCCTCTGGGCAGGACGACATTGGCATTCCGTCTGGCCTCCGATGGTTCACACGGTAAGATCCCCCTCTACGACAGGCTCTACATCGGATACAACGAGCGCGTACGGGGGCATTTTTTCGAGGCATTCGAGGGGGAAAACCGTGGTCTGGCCAGCGCCGCTTTTCGGATTCCTCTGCTCCCCGTGCGGTATGTCGATCTGGGAGATCAACCTCAGATGATGAACCTTAAATTCGGCTTGAGCCTCGGTTTCTTCATCGATACGGGTACCGTATGGTTTCAAAATGAGAAAATCAAAAGCCTGAAATTCCAGACCGGTTACGGCCTGGGACTCCATATACATCTTCCCTACATAAATGTACTGCGGTTCGAAATGGCCTTCAACGAGAGAGGGAAAAAGCAATTCATTCTCGATATGGGTGTGGACATCTAGGAGAAGAATATGCACTGGGAAAGCTTCTACGTCGAGCCACAAAACGTACACGGAAAGGAACTCACCATCTCAGGGGACGAAGCGCATCACCTGGCCCGCGTATTGCGAAAGCAGAAAGGGGACTCTGTCTGGGCCGTGGACGGCCAGGGAACAGCCTATGAAGTGCAGATTATGCACATCACAAGGAATGATGCGCAGGCAAAGATTTTGCAGACCCGGAGGCGCATCGGTGAGCCCGTGGCCGAGATCAGTCTGGCCCAGGGAATTCTCAAGGGAGAACGTTTCGACTGGCTCGTAGAAAAAGCCACTGAGATTGGTGTCCGACGCATTATTCCCCTGATGACCGAGAATGCCGAGACTGTCGCCGGCCCTCAAAAGCTTTCCCGGTGGAAGCGCGTGACCATGGCAGCCATGAAGCAGTCCGGTCGGTCTGTGCTGCCCGAAATCACACCCATGAAATCCTTCCAGGACATTCTTTCCATGGGCACCGACTGCCATTGCCGGCTGATCGCCCATTCCGGCGTTGGGAGTAAGGCTCTTGCCGTTCCGGAGCTGACCAGTCCCAAATTCAAGCCCAAGGCCTTGATCCTGGTGGGGCCCGAAGGCGGATTCACCGAATCTGAAGTAGAGCAGAGCCGGGATCACGGCTTCCAGCCCATCTCCCTGGGTTCGCGCCGACTCCGAGGCGAGACGGCAGGAATCGTCGTATTGAGCCTTGTGTTATCCCAGTGGGGTGAGCTGGAATGAAGGAATGAGATGATGGGCGAGCACCGCACTATGACGAATAAATAGTTTTGTCAACATCCGGGTTTGTATTATATTGAACAGGAATGTTTATTATAGATAACCGGAGGGTAACCACCATGAGAAAATGTCATGCCTTTGTATTCGGATTCGTTGGACTATTCATCATCGCCGGCGGATATGCCCAGAAACCCTGTGCCGATCCCTTGGCTCACACGTTTTCCATCGTGGCAAGGGATCCAGATACGGGTGAAATGGGCGTTGCCGTCCAATCCCACTGGTTCTCCGTAGGCTCCGTCGTCTCCTGGGCTGAAGCCGGTGTCGGTGCCGTGGCCACGCAGTCTTTCGTCAACGTCTCCTTCGGCCCGCGCGGTCTGGAGATGTTGAAGCAGGGCAAGACGGCCCAGGAAGCCCTGAATGCCTTGATCGCGTCCGACGATGCACCCGATTTCCGCCAAGTCGCCATCATCGATGCCCAAGGAAACGTCGCGGCGCATACCGGAGAGAAATGTATCGCCGAGGCCGGTCACATCGTCGACAGTCATTTTTCCGTTCAGGCCAACATGATGCTCCATAACACCGTATGGGGAGCCATGGCCGATGCTTTCAAGAAGACAGAAGGCCCTCTGGCCGAAAGGCTCGTGGCCGCTTTAGAAGCAGCCCAGGGAGAGGGTGGGGATATCCGGGGAAAACAGTCGGCAGCCCTCTTGGTGGTCAGGGGAGAAGCCACGGGCCATATCTGGGAAGACAGGCTCATCGACCTCAGGGTGGAAGATCATCCCGAGGCTGTGAAAGAAATAAAACGCCTGCTCAGAGTGTTCCGGGCTTACGAATTGATGAACCAGGGAGACGAAGCCATCACCAACAACGACGAAGAAGGGGCCCTCCAGGCCTACGGATCGGCCGGCACCATGTTTCCTGACAATCTGGAGATGACCTACTGGCACGCCATCTCGCTGGCCAATCTGGGACGACTGGACGAAGCTTTGCCCATGTTCAAGAAAATTTTTCGGAAGAATAACAACTGGCGCATCCTGACGGAACGCCTTCCCGCCTCTGACCTGTTGAACGTGAATGAAAGCGATTTAAAGAAGATACTCACAGTGGAATGATGGGATTCCATCGAGCCACGCACTTTTCACTGTGCGTGGCTCGTTTCGTATACGGATTACACCCTCGACACAGTCCACCTCCTCACCGCATGAATGACCGCTGTATCAGGGCCATGTGATGGTCGTGACTTGCCAAATCTCCCAGTCATATGTAAATTGATGGGGCCCGTATGTCCTTATACTCTCGTTGGATTGACCCTCATGAAGCAGGATGACGACCGTCGCGTTGGACGGCAGGGGTGATGGCCCGTAAATCGAAGCTGGATAGTGTCTCACTACGATGGTATAATTGCCCTGAATGGCCTCCCCCCGGTCCAGCGTGAAGTTCTCAGGCCCGTATCCATCGTAGTCGTCCACATCCAGCTCCCCGCCAATCCGACTCGTCTTGTCATCGAAGTAAACAGTCTCGTTGTTGGGATCCGTGACATACAAATCCAAATCTGTCTCGTCCGTATCCCATTTTAGCGTTATGCGTATATCCACCAGAGCGACGGTGGATGTCACTGTAATCTCATCGAATCCAGATTGTCCTTGGGCATTCCTGACCTCGACGCGGATGCGATTCGTGCCGCTGGACAGGATAGCCTCGTTGCTGAATCCTCCATTCGCCACAGAAATCGATTGGGAAAGACTGTTGACAATCATCGTGGCCGAGGTAACCGTTGGATCGCTCACGGTTCCCTGGACGAGGACGGTTCTCTCATCGATCACATCACCGTCACCGGGAGACGTGATGTTTACAACGATGTCGCCGCCATCCCCATCCTCCGTTGTTCTTCGGTTCATATCGAGGACGACCTCCTGTTCTCGTCTCCTTCCCTCCACATATGCATCCATATCACCCCAGCTATCCCACTGGATTTCATTGTCTTCCAGAAAGGCCACAAAAATAAAATTCAGTCCCCGAACACCCTGAACGGTTCCTCTGGCATGGGTTCTTCCAATGTCCAAGGTCTGGTTCGTAATGACCTTGAAGTGTTTCTTGACCAGCTTCTCCCACTCACCCCAACTGGTCAAATTTTCCTGCAAATCCTCGTAATCCTCCAGGAAATTTTCATAGGTATTGGATTCGAGGAATTCATTCAAATCGTCATGGTCGGATAGGTCTGCCACCAGCACCCGGGCCAGGTCGATGGATTGGAGTTGCATCGGCTCTGATGCTGAATACCCTTTATATACAGCCTGCTCCAACTGTGGAGCATACGACAGATTGCTTTCGGGATTCTCGACGTATCGAACACTCAAGCGGAACCGGACATCCCCTTCCATCGTTTCCGTCGGCTGCCGTCCACAGTAAAGGCCAAAAGCCAGGATCAGCAAACAGACAGCAGCACCCACCTTTATTGTTTTTGACATGGCTTACTCTCCTTGTTTTTCGTGGACCTGTTACAACGTGTACTGAATGCTTCCGAAGAGCTTGAACCCGGAGGTCCCGACCCTCTCAGTACTGCTCTGTATACTCCCGACATAGTATCGCATATCTCCATCCAGCATGATTCGAGGCGTCAAGCGCATCTGTCCGCCGCCTCCGAAACCGAAAAGCGTAGCGCCTCCTCGATCGTAATCGTTGTTGGAATACATTCTGAGTTCCAAAATGCCTTTGAGCCGGACATTCTGCGAGTAGGGATAGTATCCATAGCTATGGATCTCGAATTGATTGGCGTTGCTGTTTTTGCGTTCGGTCTCGAAAACATCCTCAGAGCCAACCTTATTCTTCCCTTTGAGGGCCTCCCGGAAAAAGAGAACCATGTCTAGAGATCCCATCTTGAAGGTCGACATGAGTTGAAAAATCCAGCGATTCCCCGAATGGAAGATTTTATCACCCCCCCACGCATCGTCAAAATACATAGTATAGAGAATATCCCCTGTCATCCGTACTTCTCTCTGGAAAAGGTTGACCACTCTATCGGCACCCACCGTGAAGGCAATCTCATCCCCGGGATTGTACTTGTCGTCCGAATCGATATACGGTTTGAATCCGCCCTTCATCAGATAGGTAATGCCCGCACCCACGATGTATTCCCCCCACTCACGGGCCGTACTCAATCCCACCTGGACGTCAAATCCCTGGCCCAGGCTGGGCACACGGAAACGAAAAGCAGGAAGGATGAGCGTATTGGCCACTGGTACTTCCTCGACCTCCAAGGCACTCTTTCCCGTCGGTAGATTCATCCCAAAGGTCAACAGATAACGGTCGTTTAGCATCAGGTAATGGCCGCCCCATTTGATGTCGGACAAGCCGCTGAGACTGTAGTCCGTGCCCGCATCCATACTGCAGAATGCCGGCGATGTCATGGCATAAAATCGTAACTTGTCGCTGTAGGGATAGATGAATTTCACGGGCAGTGAGAATTCCGTGACCTTATCCTTGTCGGCAGTCCATGTTTCATATGAACATCCCACCTCGCCAAACATGTCGGATTGAAGACGATAGGTCTGTCCTTGGCCCAATACCGATTGACCGGAAGCGCAAACAAGGATGCCGAGTATCAAAACGTAGATTCGCGTATTCATGACCTACCTCCTTTTACCCAATGGCAGGGGGATTTCAATCTCGAACGCTGCCGAATTCCCGAAACTGGTTTGACTCTGTTCCTGTGCCGGATTTCTGGAGTCGATGCCCGGGAGCAAACCTTGACTGCCCACTTCGCCCGTGTGGAACATATGATCCAGGATCGAACGGCTCCCCAGCCAGTCTGCCTGTACCACCGGTTCCACGGGCAATTCCGTGACTTCCTCTTCCGCGACCGGCTCGACGGGCTCTGCTGCACGCGCCTCTCTGGGTTGCGGCAGAGTTCCCGTGAGCGCCATGAACGTGTTGACAAGCTCCGAAATCTCCATTTCGCTTTCGGCTGCCATGGACTCCGTCAGCGTCTGCTTCTTCTTGGCTGCTGTGTATTTCGGGTCCAGTTCGGCCGCCTTGGCGTATTCCTCCGCAGCCTGGCTGTACATACCCCGGTCTTCGTAATCCATCCCCCGACAGTAGGCCATGAATGCCAGAAGACTTTCCGTGGGAATGATCTCGATTTCGTCACGTTCCTTCTGAGTGAGTTCGATACCCATCCCATCGATAATCTTGAACACCAGGTCTTTTTCCAACATGAACAGTCTGGCGAGTTCACCCGTGACATACTCGCTTTGAACGGACATTTCAATCCCGGTATTGATCAGTCCTGCGTTGATCCGTAGTTCCAACGCTGATAAATCGAGGTACGTACCCTTGACCAGGTTGGAGGCACCCAACAGTCTACCCACCCTGGGCGCGGATTGATCGTCCACCAGGCCGGTCACACCCAGAGCCATTTCCTCGACGAGTTTCTGCATCCGCATGCGCTCCACAACCCTCAGTGCTCGGACTTTGGAAAGGTCTGTGATGAGCATGTCTGCAATACCTTTCTGAAGGGGATCGAGATCTCTTTTCTCTCCCATATTCTGAAAATAAAGTACGGCTACGGTGTTCTCCGGTATGGAAGACACATCCAGGGTTTCTTCCTGCTCCATCAGAGCCCTGGATTCCTTCTCCAGCTCTCCCAAGACGAGCCGGTTGAGCCTGGCCTCTATGCTGTTTCGTATACTCTCCAGCCGACTCACCTGTGTATATCGGCGATAGATGTCGATGGCGTGTCTGTAATCCTTGGTAATCTCATACGCCGTTCCCAAGTAGAAGAGTGTGCGACCATCCGTCGAATCCTGGAGGAAAGCCTGGATCAGATACGGAAAGGCCTTATCAAATTCGATGCGGCTGTAGTACACAATGCCCAGTTCCCTCAGAGCCTTCTGGTCGTTGGGATTCTTCTTGAGCGCCATCTCAAAATATTCGATGGCCGTGTCGTAGTCCTCTATTTCCATGCTCTTCCTCCCCTGCGTATAGTAGGTAGGTGCACAACCTGTGAGGTAGTAGAACATGAAAAGCGACAGTAAGAGACCAAATACCTTTTTCATCATAGTGAACCTCCTGTAGTAATACATTTCAATAGTGAATGGAATCATCCTCTGTCTATCGTTCTACAAATAACCAGGTAGGCATGAATAGACGATGCTGTGTCGGCACGGCGGGAACGATAGCGATGGGATAATGCCGCAGGATTATCTTATTATCAAAATAACAGGTCATAGTAACAATCGTTTTGAGTAAGATGGTATCGAGATTCATTTAAGCGTAAGACAACCTAAAAGTAAAACAGTGCATCATTTTATCAGGAGTCATGGGTGAACTGGGCAAACTGATGGAAGATTTCTGGGTGCGATGAATTCTTACGACTATAAACCGATGGTGGTAAAGTGACGACTCAAATCGTAGGTTCCCGAATCCTCTATTCGAGATATGTTGAAAAAAGATCGATGCGTCCGATCATTCTCCTGGGCTCCACGCATGCATCGCATAACCAACCGACTTGATGGTTCTTTTTTCCGATGTGGGATAGACAGCGTGATCCTTACTGAAAGAACGGGAGGATGCCATCCTTCGTTTATCATCCCCTATTCAAACTTAATAGACTTTTTTTATTTAGTCAAGACTATTTTTTACCGATTAAAAATTTTCACCCACTCCTAATTCTCTTCGATGGTGATATTCGGCCCTTTGCTCTGGACAATTTTTTAATGTGTATACAGGGAAAAATAGTGATCTCTGACACGATACCTTTTTACTGCGTGTTGACCAACCCATTTATTTAAGGATAAAGATTATAATAAATTCTGTTTTTTAAATCAATTACAAAAAGTCATTCCCACAAAACTCA
>CAZTKR010000073.1:0-14985 GCA_964614115.1 uncultured bacterium
TATCTCGAATACTTTCCAGGGGATAACCCAACGCATTCTCATCAATCAGTGTGGCCTCGTTCGGTTCTATGCCGGTCACATCCTTTCCCCAGAAAGGGATGCCGTGAGTATGTACCTGAAGCCGGGGCTCGCGATGGTCACTCTCAGAAATCATGACGTACATGCGTCCTGTGATGGGTGCCTCGTGGGCTTCAGGCGGGAAGGAAACGGCAAACTTCAACGGGCATGATTCCTGGGCTCTCAGCATATGCATCGGTACAACGAGAACGATCATCAGAAAGCATGTCCAATAAGCGCAACTGGATCTGGTGTCATGTGTCATATGTTTTCCTCTTTCAGTGCCAATCGATAGGATGAAGCGTCTGACCGTCGGATTTCAAGATCACAGCACCCGACAGATCGGTTCTGTATACGGTTGCGCCCATAGCCTGGATGCGTTCCAATACGACAGGGGACGGATGGTGGAATCGGTTGTGCTCTCCCACGGAAATGATCGCATGCTCCGGTCGAGCCCTCTTGAGGAACGGAGCCGTGCTGGAAGTGGCGCTGCCGTGATGTCCGACTTTAAGGCCCTGGCAGCGCAGATGAATGCTCGAGGCCAGAATGTGTTGTTCGGCCTCCTTCTCCGCATCACCCATGAACAGGAGCCGTGTTTTCCCGAACAGGACTCTCACGATCAGGGATTGGTTGTTGACGTTGTATCGTTCCGTGAACGCGCCTTCGTCCGGCGGGACGAGATAGCATGCTATCCCGGGATATACCAGGGAATCGAGGTCTGTCACGGTGCGAAGCGGTATTTTCTTGTCTGTGATGATTTCTTGGAACGCATCGTAGAGTGGAGATGAGAGATCGATCCTGCCCGTCACGACTTGGTCGATTCGAAAACGGTCTGCGATATAGAGCAGTCCCCCCACATGATCATCATGGGGATGCGAAAGGATGACGGTGTCGAGCTTCCGTATGCCTTTATGCCTGAGGTAAGATGCGATGACTTGTTCCCCATTATCGAAGAAGGGTGTTTTATCGCCGCCGTCGATGAGAACATGCTTGCCCCTGGGAAGGCGAAGGAGCGCCGCATCGCCCTGACCCACGTCGAACTGTATCCAGGTCAGTTTCCCTGCATCGCTGGAAAGGGCTGCCTTCCATACGATCAGGTTGAGGCCCAAAAGAACCAACATGACGAGTCTTTTCCGAACGACGGTATTCCGCATATGAATAAGGAGAAGGATCAAAGAGAAATAGGTCAGGATGTGGAGGAGATGAGGCGTCGGGATGGAGACCTCGGAGAACGGCAGGCCCCCGACCCACGCGACGGCTTTGATGAAAACGGCGATAATTTCATGATTCAGAATTCCGTAGACTTCTGCGAGCCAGGGACTGACGATGCCAAAAAGGATGGACGTGAATCCCAGGGCTGCGATGAGCCAGACGATGGGAATGGCAAACACGTTGACAACAACGGACAGCAGGGGGATACGGTTAAAATAATAGACGGCCAGGGGGATGATGCCGATCTGTGCGCACAAGGATACGAGAACAAGGGTCATGGCATGATCGGTGACGGTATGTCTGGGTCGTTTTTGATGCCATTTTATAACCCAGGGTTGGGCATGGAGTTTTTGATAACCGTAGACAATGGAAACGACGGCGGCAAAAGAAAGTTGAAATCCGACGTCGAACAAATCCTGAGGCCTGAGGAGAAGTATGACCAGGGCGGCCACGCTCAGGGTATTCAGGGCATTGGTTCGCCTCTCCAGGAGTGTACCTATCAGGTAGACGCTGGCCATGATGGATGCCCGGATAACCGGATCCTTGGCTTCGGTCAGCAGAGTGTAGAACAGAAGGCCCAGAAGAATCAGGACGACCCGGCCGGCATGGGGAAGGCGGAGAAGTCCAGCGATTGCCGTGAGGATGAGAAGCACAAATCCGACATGAAGTCCGCTCACGGCCAGCAGGTGCACGATGCCTGCCCTGGCAAACCGGTCTCTCAGTTCCGGGGTCATCCATCCTCTGTCTCCGACGATGAGAGCCCGCAGCACGGCGCGGCCCGGCCCGAATGTCGTCTTATCAATGGTCTGGAGCATATACCGGCGGGCCGGATAGACGACATGCCTCAGCAACGGATTGCCCTGTACTGTCCCTGTCAGAGTGATGTCACTGGGTTCAGACACCCTGAGAAGTGTGTGGATATGGTGTCGAGCCAGGTAGGCTCGATAGTCGAAGCCCCCTGGATTCCTCTGTCCTTTGGGTCTCCGGAGAAATCCTGTGGCTGTGATGACATTACCGTACTGCAGGTCGATGGGGAGCTTATCGTATGCGGTGACCAGGATTTTTCCCCGTGTCGGACTCCGTTTGCTTCCCATCACCACTTCCAATGATTCCACGATGAGTTCGACCCGGTTCGGTCTTTCCACCGGGTCTTTTAACAAGTGGCCCCGGATGGTGACGGATTCAGGATTTACGGCATGGCCCAGGACATGATTCGCAGGAAGGAGCCGGATACTCTGGGCATACCGAAGCATGCCCAGGGATGCCAGCGATAACATCAGCAGAAGCTGTACGAACGTGTCCCCTTTTTTTAAAAGAAAGCCCCACAGTGCCAGGAGACAGAATGCCGAAGTGATGATGAGAAGGGGTAGGAATGGCACGTTCAGGAATCGCTCCCCCATGATTCCTGCCATCAGAATGAGGACGGCTTTGAGGGCGGGTCGATTCTTCATCGCATGGTTATTGTCCTAGAAATCGTGTGTAAAGCTGTCTTGTTCATTCTTCAGAATCTGTACTTCGTTGTTTGACGATGCTGAATCCCGTGTAGCCGTATATGACGGAAATCAGGGGTGTGAACAAATTTACAAAGGCATATGGTGCATAGAACAGGGGATTCACACCCAGGGTGGCATGCATAAAGGCGGCGCAGCTGTTCCAGGGGATGATGGGGGACGTGAGAGTGCCGGCGTCCTCCAGGCAGCGGGAGAGGTTTTTCGGATGCAGGCCTCGTTGCTCGAAGGCGGTCTTATACATTCTCCCCGGGATGACGATGGACATGTACTGAGTGGGTGCCACGGCATTGATGCCGATGCAGCTTCCGAGGGTCGTGGCGATGAGGGATCCGTCCCTGCGCACTTTTTTCAGGAGCGATCCGGCCAGGGTTTCCAGCATGCCGCTTCTCTCCATGATGCCTCCGAAGGCCAGGGCGCAGAAGATCAGGGCGACGGTTTCCATCATGCTCATGATTCCTCCCCGGGAGAGCAGATCGTCGACCACACTCACACCGGTCTTGCAGACATAGCCGGAAAATCCGGCCTCGACGATCCCCGAGAGAGAGGCGGATTGAGCCGCCACGGCAAACACGGCCCCCACCAGGGTTCCTGCGAACAGGGCTGGAATGGGCGGAATCCTCCGTATGACCATGAAGATGACGAGGGTGGGGGGTACCAGGAGAATGGGATGAATGAAAAACGTGGATTTCATCGTCGAGAGCATGATGTCGATCTGCTCGACCTGAAGCGTTCCTTTGGCAAATTTTATCCCGATGAGACCATAGAGGAGGATGGCCAGCAGATAGGCTGGCAGCGTGGTGTAGATCATATGACGGATATGGGAAAACAAATCCGTTCCGGCCACGGCAGGAGCCAGATTCGTGGTGTCCGACAGGGGCGACATCTTGTCGCCGAAGTAGGCGCCCGAGATGATGGCCCCGCCGACCATGGAGAGGGGGATGCCCAGTCCCCGACCCACACCCACCAGGGCAACGCCCACCGTACCGGCCGTGGACCAGGACGAGCCCGTACCCAAGGCGACGATGGAACAGATGAGCAGGGTCGCCACGAGAAAAATGCCGGGCGAGAGAATTTTCAAGCCATAATAAATCATCGTCGGTACGATGCCGCCCAGAATCCAGATGCCGATCATCATGCCCACGATGAAGAGAATCAGGATCGAGGACATGGCAATGGTGATGCCATGAACCATGCCTTCCTGGATTTCCTTCCACGAATGCTTGTAAATGGCCGTGATGACTGCGGCCAGGGCTGCTGCCGCAATCAGGGGGATGTGAGGCTGTTCATGAAAGACAATCAGGACGACGGACAGCGTGCCGATTAAAAAAAGGACGGGTATCAGGGAGACGGCCAGGGGGATTTCTTTTTTATTTTCTGTCATTCATGCACGTAGTTAGCTGGTTTTGAAAAACATCCTTTTTACTCGTTCTTGATGCCGAGGACAACAGAATTCATCATCTTTGAGAGATCGGCCTTCGATCTGAACCATTGAGGGGTTCATGCGTCGTTCTCGGTTTTTTTCGTCTCGACGGTCTGGGCATCCGCTTCGTCCACTTTCTCCATGGTGATACCGGTGTAACCGTAGAAAATCGACACCAGGGGATTAGTCAAATTCAGGAATGCAAAGGGAAGGTACAGGAGCGGGTTCACTCCCAGTGTGGCGTGCATGAAGGCACCGCACGTGTTCCAGGGAATGAGGGGGGAGGAGAGGGTTCCCGAATCCTCCAAACAGCGGGACAGATTTTTGGGATGGAGTTTCCTCTTGTCGAAGGCATTCTTATACATCCTTCCAGGAATGACGATGGCCATGTACTGATCCGAGCCAACGGCGTTCATGGCGATGCAACTGAAAATCGTGGTTGTCACCAACGACCCTGTCGTCCTCACGCGTTTGAGAAGGGCTGCGGCAATTGTCTCCAGCATGCCGGTCTTTTCCATGATGCCCCCAAAGGAAAGAGCGCAGATGATCAGGGCGACGGTTTCCATCATACTCATCAGACCGCCCCGGCTCAAGAGTTCATCCACCATGGCGATGCCCGTTTCCGATACATACCCGCTGTGGGCGGCCTGGACCACATCGGCCAGGGATTTGGACTGTATGGCTACGGCAAAAATACCGCCCAGGGCAGTGCCCCCCAGAAGGGCGGGCAGGGGTGGTATCCGCTTGATGACCATGACGATCACAAAGCAGGGAGGAAGCAGCAAAACCGGATGGATAGAGAAATGAGCCTTCATCGTTGAAAGCATGAGCTCGATGTTTTGTGTGTCCAGTGTGCCGCCGGCAAATCGAAGGCCGATGAATCCGTAAATGACGAGGGCGATGATGTATCCCGGTCCTGTCGTATAAATCATATGCCTGACATGGGAGAACACGTCGGTTCCGGCAACGGCCGGCGCTAAATTGGTCGTATCCGAAAGGGGTGACATCTTGTCTCCAAAATAAGCACCGGAGATGATGGCACCGGCAACCATGGGAACGGGTATGCCCAATCCTCTACCTACGCCGATAAGAGCCACGCCCACGGTGCCCGCCGTGGACCAGGACGATCCCGTACCCAGGGAAACGATGGAACAGACGATGAGGGTCGCGATGAGGAAAATCCCCGGCGACAGGATCTTCAAACCATAATAAATCATCGATGGAACCACACCGCCGAGAATCCATGTGCCGATCATCGTACCGATGACCATGAGGATGAGGATGGCGCCCATGGCCAGTGTGATGCCGTGAACCATACCGTCTTGAATTTCCTTCCAGGTACGTTTCTGAATGGCGGCAATGCCGGCGGCCACGGCAGCGGCACAGATAAGGGGAATATGGGGTGTTTGTTTAAAGACGATAATGGTAAATGACAGGGCAAAGACCAGAAAAACGATGGGTATAAGAGCGATACCCAGGCTCATTTTTTTTCGTTCATCCGTCATGCGTTGAGTTCTCCATGCTATATTTTGGCGGTACTCCTTGGGTCGTGATGATGTAAGTAAGCTGCAGAGAGTAGGTGGTCACAGATGGGTTGTTCTATTCATGTTTACCACTTACAATATAACAGCAGTATGAATCTTCTATTATAAGGAAAAATCTTGAAAAAGGGAAGGGGAAAAATGTTTTTTCTTGACAAGATTTTTTGAATTAGGTATATTTAAATCAGTCCGATGAGGAAAGGTCGGGCTTCAACGTCCCCCTCTTTCCATGCTGACAGGGGGATTTTTCTTGTTGGGAATGAAAATCTTTGCCCTTCTCATCGCAATCACGTATTGTCTTGAGCGTTGGACATTCTCATTTTTTCGAGTCCCGTGTGTTATGTACTCGGCTATCAGGTCAAAAAAACATCATGTTTTTGCCGGCGTTCGCTGGTCGTTCAACATAAGTTTCGAGCTCTGAATGATTCTGTCAAAGATCAGGCTTCATGGCTTCAAATCGTTTGCCAAAAAAATAGAGCTGCGTTTTGACGGTAAAATAACGGCCGTAGTGGGTCCCAACGGCTGCGGTAAAACGAATATCGTCGATGCCATTCGGTGGGGTCTGGGAGAGCAGAGACCTTCCATCCTCCGAGCGGACAGGATGGAGAACGTGATATTCGGTGGAGCCCAGTCTTCCCGGCCTTTGGGCATGGCGGAGGTGTCTGTCCATTTCGATAATTCCCAGCATATCTTGCCCATCGATTATTCGGAGGTCGTTGTCACCCGGCGTCTGTATCGGTCTGGAGATAGCGAATACCTGTTGAACAAGAATGCCGTCCGCCTGAAGGACGTTCAGGATATTTTAATGGATACGGGCATCGGTGCCGATGCCTACTCGGTCATCGAGCTCAAGATGGTGGAAGACATCCTGAGCGAGAAGGCCGAAGACCGCAGGAAGCTCCTGGAAGAGGCGGCAGGCGTGACCAAATACAAGCACCGTCTGAGAGCGGCCATGCGAAAACTGGATGCCACGCACAACGACTTCATCCGGGTCAACGATATCATCCGGGAAGTCCAGAGGACGGTGAATTCATTGAAACGGCAGGTACAGCGGGCCAAGCGGTATCAAGTACTCCAGGAAGAAATCAAGGAACTGGAATTAACGAGAGGTCGCCAGGTTTACTTCCAGCTTCAAGTAAGGATGAAGCCTTTAAAGGAATCGTTGTCCTCGCTGAAGAAGCAGAAAGATGGTCGAACCACGGCCATCACAAAAGAAGAGGCAGACCTGGAGGCGATTCGGCTCGATTTAACGGAGAAAGAAAAGGCGCTGGTAGAGGTTCGAGAGAAGCTCAACGATGCCGTGGAGCGTATACACCGCAGAGAAAGTGATATCCGGGTGGCCAAGGAACGTATTTCAGCCCTGCAGGAAGCCAGGACACGGTATGTTCAGGAGATCGAAGATCTCAAGAAACGCATCGAAGACCAAAAGAATCATCTGGTTGTGATATTCGGAGAGAGAGAGGCGCTTCAGGTTAAGATCACCAGCACCGGAAGAATATTCAGCAACAAGCAGAAGGAACTGGAGGTTTTCCAGCAAGGTCTCAATCTGAAAAGGTTGGAACTGAACGCCAAGAAAAAAGAGATCATCGGGTGCCTGGAAGAGATGAATCGACTGAGTGGGGAGGAGACGAGATTAAGGGCAAAAATCGACAATTCCCAGGGAAGGATGGAGCGGTTGGACGAGGAGGATGTGGTTTTTCGGCAGACGCAGAGCAAGGCTGAAGAGGCACAGAAAAAACTGGATGTGCAGTTCCGAGATCTGCGATCAGAACACAGCAAGCATTCCCAGAATAAAGAGCGGATCTCCCAGGAGATGGAGAGACTGAGGACGGATATCGAGAGTGCAAAGGAGCAGTCGTACAAAGACCAGAGTGAATGTGACCTTCTGCAGGGCAGGCTGGATTTTCTCCGGAACGTCGTGGAAAGCCATGAGGGTGTGACCGACGGGACAAAGAAGCTTTTAAAGGAGAAAGTGGAGGGGCTTTGGGGTGTGTTGGCAGATTTGATAGAAACCAAGCCTGAGTATCGGGATGCCATCGAAGTCGGTTTGGGGGAGACAGCCCATTATCTGCTGCTGGAGAAAGAGACGCAGGCATTCGATGCGTTAAAGCTCCTCAAGAGGAGAGGCGGTGGGAGAGCCACGCTGGTATGTCTGGACAGGATCACGAATATTCCGGGGAAGACCGAACGTCCTCAGATGCCCTCGGGTGTAGAGAGTGTAGGATGGGGCGACGATCTGGTGACCAGCGATGCAAAGCTGAGTTCCATCCTCCGGTATCTTTTGGGCGATCTCCTGGTCGTCAAGGACTTGGAGTCGGCCCGAAAGGTGTCGAAAGCATGGTCCGACGGGTCTGTTCGTGTTGCCACCCTGGATGGTGAGTTGATAACCGGTTGGGGCGCTATTCATACGGCGGAACCCGATTCGAGCAGCCGGGTCGGCATGGTTGGGCGACGACAGCAGATGGACGAACTCCAGCAACGGATTCAAAAGTACAACAAACGTCTGTCCGAGACGAAGAAGCGTCTTGATGAAAAAAGCAAAAGGCTTGCAATCCTAATAGGGGAAGAGGAGCAGGTTTTAAAATCCCTGAATGATCTAGATCAGAAAATCACTCTTACCGACAAGGAGCAAGCCAGGCTTCAATTCGAAATGGAGAAAGCAGCGGAGGGTATCGGCGCCAACGGTATCGAAAGGAAGAAACTCCTGGAAGAGATCGAACGAGGACGGGAGAGCCTGGAGAACCTGCGTCCTCGGATGGATGCGCTTGTGGATGAACGCGAGCGAATCGAATCCGTGACTTCTCAGATCCAAGAAGAAGTAGATGGGCTGGAAAAGGCGGAGGGAATAAAGGAAAAAGAGGTCCATCAACTCAACCTCTCCATTGTTCGGCTCAAGGGTGATGCGAAAAACTTGGATTACGATATCGAACGGTCTCAAAAGCTTGTGAAGGAGATTGAAGCAACGATTCAGCAGCGTTCACAGGAAATCGTCAAAGCGGAAGAACAGGGTGAGCGTTATAAGAATGAGATGGCTCAGAATGAGGAAGCGCTGGTCAGTGATTTTACCAAGAAGGAGTCCTATGACAAGGACCTGCGTGTAAAGGAAGAAGCGTATCAGAATTTGATGGAAGCGGTTCGAAACCTGGAAAAGGATATTCGTCTGGTCAGGCGTGATCGGGATGAAGCGTCGGATAAGATTCATACGTTGGACATGGAAATCTCCGAGTTGGAACATGAGGCCAAAACCCTGAAAGACAGGCTCTGGGAAAGCTACGAGACGGATGTTTCCAAGCTTCCGGCCCGGGAAGAGGGTGACTTGGAGAAAATGGAATTCGAAATCGACGAACGTAAGCGAAAGATCAAGGCCTTGGGTCCCGTGAATCTGACGGCACTTCATGAGTATGAGCAAGAGAGCGAACGATTGGACTTTCTCTGCAGACAGAGGGACGATTTGACGTCCGCAGAAGAAACCCTTGAGCAAACGATTCAGAAGATCAATCAGACGGCACGTCAGCGGTTTCTCCAGGTTTTTTCATTAGTCCAAGAAAATTTCCGGGAAACCTTTTCCCGATTCTTCCACGGTGGTGAGGCAGATCTTCGTTTGGCAGAGGGCGAGGATCCGTTGGAAGCTCAGATTGAGATCATCGCCCGTCCGGCGGGAAAACATTTTCGCGATCTTGACCTTCTTTCAGGGGGAGAGCGGGCCTTAACCGCCATATCGCTTCTCTTCTCACTTTATCTGGTGAAACCGAGTCCGTTCTGTATTCTGGACGAGATCGATGCGCCTCTGGATGATGCCAATGTGGAAAGGTTCACACGCGTGCTCTCGGAATATGCGGAAAAGACGCAGTTCATCATCGTCACTCACAATAAAATGACGATGCGCGTCGCTCAGGCACTTTACGGAGTTACGATGGAAGAGGAGGGTGTTTCAAAGATTGTTTCCGTTAATTTTGACGAAGAAAAAAGGTCTTGACATTTTTCTAAAATTACGTATATTAAAATGACAATCATCGCGGGGTGGAGCAGTTGGTAGCTCGCAGGGCTCATAACCCTGAGGTCGGAGGTTCGAATCCTCCCCCCGCTACTATGTTATATCCTCGCTATGCGGGGTTTTTTATTGTTGCAGTGGATGACAGGACGAATCTGTCGCACACATTAACGTGTAGCATCATCACAACCTTACAGAAAGGATCGGTATTTATCGATCCTCTTCCATTGTTTTCATCTTTTCGAGTAGTTCCCATCGATGAATATCGTCTCCCCCTCTGCAAATCGAATGATGTATTCTTGACTTATTTGGTCCGCCATATTTTTCTTGCATTGCCCCTCTTCTTTCCATATATTTATCTTGACTTTGGAGAATTCTTCTCACAGGATTATTTGGCCATATTTTTATATGGACGGTCGCCTAATAGCATCATTCGAATGAATATCATCCACGCACGTAAGAAGCGGGAATCCAGGTTGAATCGCGAAGAGCAGTTTCTATTCTCTTCCCTGGATTCCTTTTTTCATTCCTGAAGAAGTTGGATACCCGTTGGGAATAACGCACATTGTTCATATCATTCATAGACTGTGATAGAGCTGTGCCTGATTCGGATTTCTACAGTCAAGGATCGTTTGTATGAAAAAGATAAAGATACTGGTGGTTGAGGATGAACGCGTCGTGGCGGAAGATATACGGCGAAGTATCAGTGCAATCGGCTATGTTGCTTCGGGAGTCGTGGCGTCGGGCAAAGAAGCTCTGGAACAAGTCAAACAAAACCCGCCCGATCTTGTGTTGATGGATATTGTCCTCAGGGGCGAGATGAATGGCATTGAAACGGCTGAAGAGATCCGTTCTCTATTCAATATACCCGTCGTCTATCTGACGGCCTATGCCGATGATGATACGCTGGATAAGGCCAAGGTGACCGAGCCTTTCGGGTATATTTTAAAACCCTTCAACGATCGGGAACTGCACAGTACTATCGAAACGGCCCTTTATAAGCACACGATGGAGAAAAGACTGAGAGAGAGTGAGACATGGTTCTCCACCACGTTGAAAAGTATCGGTGAAGGCGTGATTACGACGGATAAAAAGGGTCATGTGACTTTCATGAATGAGGTGGCAGAGAGACTGACGGGATGGAGTCACGGAGATATTGTAGGGAAACCGCTCAAGGATGTTTTCGTGACAGTGAACGGCAGGACAGGCAAATCCATCAGGAGTCCGGTAACCCGGATATTGCGAGAGGGCAATATCATGGATTTGTTTGACCATCCGGTTTTAGTGACCAGGAGCGGTCAAAGGATTCCCATCGATGAAAGCGGGGCTCCCATCCGGGGGGATAGGGGAGATATCATCGGTGTGGTCATCGTATTCAAGGATATTACGGATCGCAAGCGTGCCGAAGAGCAACTGCAGAGAGAGAAGGATTTTATCAGTACGTTGATGCAAGCCTCTCCGGCTTTTTACGTGGCCGTGGGTGAGGATGGCCGGTCACTGATGATGAATGATGCGATGTTAAAGGCCCTGGGCTACGAATGGGAGGAGGTAGACGGAAAAGACTATGTGTCCACGTTCATCCCTGAGAGTGATCGTGAAAAAGTGTTGAAGATCCATAAGCGGCTGGTCGGCTCAAGGGAAAACACACTACACGAGAGCCATGTGCTGACAAAGAGCCATCGGCAGCTTCTGGTGGAATGGCATGGCAGGCCTGTGCTCAAAAAAGACGGCGGTTTTGACTTTTACTTTGCCATGGGGATTGATATTACAGAACGCAAGAAGGCGGAAGCTGCATTGCGGATGAGTGAGGAGCGGTATCGGGGCCTTTTTGAGACAATGGCACAAGGTGTCGTATATTATGACGAGCGCCGCTGTATCATCGAATGTAATCCGGCTGCAGAAAATATATTGGGGATGAAACGGGAGGAAATGCTGGGCCGCAACGCTTTGGACCCGTATTGGCGGACAATACAGGAGGACGGCTCACCGCTGCCGAAAGAGGAGCATCCTGTTTTGATTTCTCTGCACACAGGAAAACCTGCTTCCAACATCGTACTGGGCATTGTCACACCCGATGAAAAGAAAAGGTGGGTTCTGGTCAATACCACACCCGTTTTTGTCGGAACCGAGAAAAGCCCAAAGTCTGTTTTCACCACGTTTACCGATATTACCCGACGGAAGGAAGCAGAGCAGGCACTTCAGAAACGCAATGTTCAATTGAATTCCTTGAATGTCATCTCCCAGGCCGTGAGTGGGACGTTGGATTTGGACGTCATCCTGAACAAGGCCCTGCACGAAGTCATACAACTGGCAGAGTTTTCGGCGGGCGCGTTGTTTCTTTTCGACGACGACGTGTCGTCCGTCAATCTGGAGATCCACCAAGGGCTATCTTCCCGGGTTGTGAATCTTCTCTCTCAGCTCCATACGAGGGAATCTTCTCCGTTCCGTCAATTCTTATCCGAGGGAAAGACGAAACGGTTTGCTATCGACGAGCTGCTGAATCGGGCAAATCGTGAGGGTCCATCGAAGAAAAAGGGAATACCCTTCATGCAATGTCTCGTGGTACCCATCAAGATCGGAAGGCGCGTCGCGGGTTCGCTGTTTCTGTTCGGAAAAGACAAGTATTTACCGGCAGAAATCGATTACGATTTTTTCACGAGCATCGGTGGCCATATTGGTATGGCAGCGAAGAATGCCCGACTGTATGAAGAGACCCATCGAACCCTGGATCAGCTGCGGATCACGCAGGACAAACTGGTGGAATCGGAAAAATTGGCCGGTTTGGGCGCCCTGGCCAGCAATGTGGTTCATGAAATCGGGAATCCCCTGGCGGCCATTACCAATGCGATTCAGGTGCTTCAGAAACGTGTGCATCTGGAAGGACGCATGAAGGAACTGATGGACATCATCGGCTGGGAAACGGAACGCCTGAATCGTTCGGTGGATCAATTACGGGAATTCTCAAAACCCAGGCATTTCAAATTCGTCATGGGTGACATGCGGGAGGTCGTGAAAAAGGCGATTTTCATCATGGATCAGGATTTTGAGCTGATGTGGGGACGGAAAATCGTCAAGCGGTTTCCCAAGGATCTGCCGCTGATATGGCTGGATTCCGATGCCATGGAGCAGATGGTGCTGAACCTGATTAAGAATGGCCTGCAGGCCGTCCAAGAAGGGGGTGTTGTCGAGGTCTCGCTCCAGTGTCGCGGAAGAAAGCCCAATAAGTATGTTCGTCTGTCTGTGAGAGACAACGGCTCCGGGATCCAGGAAGGGAATATTCAACACATCTTTGAACCCTATTTTTCCACCAAGGCCCGGGGCATTGGATTGGGGATGCATATCGTTAAACAGATTATCGAGTCCCACAAGGGTCAGATTCTGGTCGACAGCGAGGAAGGCGCAGGCACCACTGTAGTCGTCGATATTCCGGTAGAAAGGGAGAAGGATGGCTAACATATTAGTTGTTGATGATGAAAAGAGTCTCCGGCGAAGCTTATGCATCACATTGGAGGAATGGGGACATACCACGGCCGAGGCGGCCAGTGGCATGGAGGCCGTAGAACGATTGACCAAGGAGGTTTACGACGTGCTGATGACCGATCTGGTCATGGAAAAAATGGATGGCATCCAAGTGCTGCAGAAGGCCAAGGAGCTGAGTCCGCAGACCGAAGTTCTCCTGATGAGTGCTCACGGCACCATCGCTAAAGCCGTGGAGGCGATGCGGCAGGGTGCCTACGATTTCATCGTCAAGCCTTTTTCCAATGACCAACTGGAGATGGTGCTAAAGAATTGTTTGGATCAGATGGAACTGAGGCAGACGGTCAAACACCTGAAAACCGTTCTTGCGGATCACTACCCCTTCGATGACATCGTGGCCGTCAGTCCTGGGATGCGCCAGGTCATGCACCAGGTCGCGCAGGTTGCCAACTGGTCTGTGCCCGTGCTGATACAGGGGGATAGCGGTGTGGGTAAGGAGCTGGTGGCCATGGCCATTCATCATTTAAGCGGACGGAGTAATAAGCCGTTCATTCCCATCAACTGCGGCGCGTTTCCCGATACACTCCTGGACAGTGAGCTCTTTGGACATTGCAAGGGATCCTTCACAGGAGCAGCGTCAAACAAACGCGGACTCATCGAGGAGGCCAACGGCGGCACCTTATTCCTGGACGAGATCGGCGAGTCACCCCCGGCCCTTCAAGTCAGATTGTTGCGATTTTTAGATAACGGACATTTCCGGCGTGTTGGAGAAGTCGCTGAGCGTTACAGCGATGTGAGGGTATTGGCTGCGACAAATCGGGACCTGAAAGACCATATACAGAACAAGACGTTTCGCGAAGATCTCTATTACAGATTGTCGGTGGCGATCATCGACATTCCGCCCTTGAGAGAGAGGAAGGAGGATATTCCCGCTCTGACCCAGCGCTTCCTAGACATATATTCAAAACGGATGGAGAAGCCCGTGGCCCGCCTTCATCCCCAGGTCTACGAGATATTTTTAAAGAATACCTGGCCCGGCAATGTCCGCGAACTGGAAAACACCATCGAACACGCGTTGATCGTGGCCAAGACCGATGAGATTCGAGCAGAAGACCTTCCCCCGAAATTTCAAGGAGTGGAAGATAAATCGGATGATTCGATATTCGAGACGAATGCTTCGTTGGAAGAGTTAGAGCGAAAGTACATCTTGTCTGTCCTCGAAAAGACAGATGGCAACAAGAAAAAGGCCGCTGAAATTTTAAAGATTTCACGCACCACGCTCATTTCTCGTCTAAAATCCTATCATATTTCAGAAGGACGCCCCTAGCTCCGACCGGGTGTCAGATTCAGAACACACATTGCAATGTTCACACTGATTCATCGGGGATTCGCATGCAAAGACACTTATCTATTAGATACATAGAAACAATGACTTAATGGAGAATCATGAAAAAATATATATATTTTCACATGTTTGGTATAAAAATTGAACATGATTCCTTACATTCTCCACTAATGGTCTGAGGTGAATAGTCGATGCAACACATACTGCTTGTGGATGATGATCTCAATTTCCGTCGATCGCTCGTGATTCAGTTGGAGTTCGAAGGTTACGCTGTCACTGAAGTAGAGCACGCCACCCAAGCGTTCATATACTTAGATCAACATCATACCAAGGAAAATTTTCCCGATATCGTGATCACCGATGTGCGAATGCCTGAAATGCACGGCGGAGAATTTGTGTCGCTTCTGAAAAAAAAGTATCCCGCCATGCCT
>CAZTKR010000074.1:0-706 GCA_964614115.1 uncultured bacterium
GATATACCTCTTTTAGCTGCGATCACGATTCGTTCATCCTACCGCAACAGAATCATTTTATGCGTGGCAACTTTATCCAAGGCTCTTAGCCTGTAAATATAGACACCGCTTGAGACAAGACGGCCTCGGTCGTCCCGTCCATCCCATACCACGTGATGATGTCCTGTATTTTGCATCTCCTGGACCAGGACTTTCACACGCTGACCGATAGCATTGAAAACCACGATCTCGACAGGGCCATTCCTCGATATGCTATAGCGAATCGTGGTTTCCGGGTTGAAGGGATTGGGATAATTCTGCATAAGACCAAACGCCACGGGCACCAACGGAATACCCTCACTCTGGCTCTCGATGAACGCCCGCGTACCCACCACGGTCTTGAATCGACGGTAATCGGGGTATACTTGTCCCGTTTTGTATTCCGCGCCCGTGGTTTTCATCATGTCGTAGGAGATGCCATCCGTCAAATCGAAGAGAAAGGCCTGCCAATCCTGTGGAAGCTGATGATAGCGCGCCCAACGCAGATGTACGGATTTCTTTGGACTATTGCCTTCGACCGTAAAATCCCAAACATAGCCCGCCTGCCCGGGCTGGCGGTGACGACCGACCTGATCGTCGGCTTCCCGGGGGAGCGACCGCAGGACTACCGGGAAACGCTGGAGGTGATGCGCGCGATCCGCTTCGACGAGGCCTTCATGTTTGCCTA
>CAZTKR010000074.1:716-14960 GCA_964614115.1 uncultured bacterium
CGTGTATCTTTCCGGATAAGATGTCCACTGGGTACGATCGAAATACATGGATATATATTTTCCGAAGGCTTTCGGTACTTCAACCCTGTCAAATCGATCCCTGCCTTCCTGGGCTTCATTCCTTACGCCGAAGTAGTTGTACTGATCCGTGGCTCCTTCTGTCTCCACAGACACTTTGATCAACCATTCCTCATCCTTGAGATCGTGCGCGATGGAACTCTTGGTCCCTGTTGTCTTTCCTACATCTGCCATTCGAGGAGGAACGTAAAGCCGTTGTATAACCGAGTCGGGATTGTGAATCCAGTATCCCCTCCATGGATCCAGGAGGGAACAATCCTGAATATAATCATTATCGCCACTCCAGCATGCCAGCGGACTGACCAGTTCGGAACTGAGGAAACAATCATCCCAGCGTACGGAAAAATGGAACGGCGATCCGACCATGTTCCAGCCGGGCCTGATTGTTATTTCGTGACTCGTTTCTGTCGATACCGTCTCTCCCGCATCGATGTCGAATTGACGCTCAAAATGACCGACGATCCAGTAGGCATTTCCAGGAACCATCATGATTTCTTTTTGACGCATCTCGTTATAATCGTAATAGACCCTCATCTCCGATTGGATTATCGGATTGGTCTCTTCCTGTTTCGCTTCCCATCGCAGTTGGCTAGAGTCGGGATGCCACCAGAACACCTGCCATTCGTAAGGATCGTAAACCCCGAAGTCATCCAAGAAAACATCATCCACCATAAATGAATCCAGATTCGAGGGAATCGTAAACATGGAGGCTACTTGATACTGGCCATCCTCGGTTTGATACGAGAAGTATGTCAAAGGAACGTTGATGGACCGATGACGAACGCCCGTTGCCATGGGCCGGTTCTCTGGATTCAATCCCGGATACAGAATCGTATCGGCTGTGGTCGGGACTTCTACATAGTATTCAAATCCTTGTAACAGGATATCCTCGCCCGTAAGATTGATTCGATACGTGGCGGAATCGATGCGAGTTCCGACAACGTTCTGGTAATCTCCTCCGCCTGCACCCCGATGGTACAAACGGACACCCAGCGCCTGACGATCTACAGGAACATGAACATGAACTGTCAACGGTTGTCCCACTTCTGGTGGATTTGGATTCAGGGAATCGGCTTCGATACCGTAATTCGGCACTTGAAATTCCCAGGTTTCTCTCACGATATCGGATATACGGACTTCATCCAGATACCCTTCAAAATGACGGTAGACCAGTCCGGATCCGTATTCGGCGGCTCCCAGGATGAGGGGGCGTTCTCCGGAATCCCACGTTGTATTCGTCCACAGTAACGCCCATTGTATCTTTCCATCGATGTAGAGCCGTCCCATGGCTGTAGAATGATCGTACAGGAACGACAAATGGTGCCAGCTACCATCGTTCACACGGTCTCCTCCGGCTCCAAATCCGACAGCGGCAACCTGTCCCTCGTTATTGATATACACGCCGTAATTCACGGAACGATCGATGTCATCGAATCCCATGAACAACAAGGCCTGGCTCACGGTATCTGTGCGGAAGTAACATTCGAGAGTAAAACTTTCCGAGGTCATATCGAAAGCAATACCCTCGTGGTATCCGATTTCGATGTAATCGTCCACACCATCGAACACCAGTCCGCCTCCGAAGAATCCATTCTCCGTCCACTGGGCACCGTACAGCGTACCGCTTAGCATGTTGTTGGAAGCGTCGATGATCGTATCGCTTTCCGCAAAGTGAAACAAGACGGATGTATGGGAGTCCGCCGTATAAGGCCTCTTTCCTTCCCACTGGATACCCGTGCCTTCCATGGGTATGATGATGGGTGTCTGGGTCGTATCGTTGGAATTTAGGATCAGCGTTCCCTGATGAAACGCGAGTACGGTGGGTCTGAAGGTTACGGGTACATTGTGGGTCGACATTCGGGGAACGGTGAAGGCGACGTCATCCGGGGGAATGTGAAATGCATCGCCGATGACGTCTATTTCAGATACGATCAAATCCTGGTCTCCGCTATTGGCTACAACGACGGGAATCGTCCTGGATGAATCCCTGAGAACCTGGACAAAATTTAATTCATAGAGTGATACGGAGATGTCGGGTGGAAGGACACTGATCTCCCAAGGTTGCCTGTGGACGGTGGATATCCGCATCTCATCCAAATATCCACGATACAACTGCCCGGCTTCCAGACCGGTACCCATGATGACAGGGGCCTGCCCCGCGGGCATTGGCGGTTTTCTCAGTGTATCCCCAGTCACGACGATGTTGTTGATAGCAAGACATATCGAATCTCCATCCCAGCTAAACGTCAAATGATACCACTGGTCGGTGTTCATCGCACTCATGGCGTCCGTGGCCAGCGTATGCTGAACACCCGAAGAATCCCATACACTCACCTCAACGCCGGTCTCGGCATCCAGAGCCATCTCTATTTGTCTCGTTCCGCCGCTGCCACGCCTGAGGAGGACGGCTCTATTTGCGGGCTTGGTCAGCATGGAAAACCAGAATTCTATGGAGAAGTCGACGACGGTAACATCCAACGGATTCATCACAGAAGGTATGTTCACATAATCATCGAATCCATCCAGCAATAAGGACCTCCCAAATCGGCTGGAATCGGACCCCACAAAGACCGCACCTCCCATGATGGTACCGTGCACGCCCTGTCCCGAGTCATCGTGCAGGGTATCGGATGTAACCTCCGTTTCATCAAAATGGTAGAGTCCGTCTGTGAATATATCGGTGACATAAGGTCCCCTCGCCCGGAAGGCGGTTCCCTGGCCGCTCAACCGAATCCAACGTTTCGTCCAGAAGGGATCGTTGGTCCTGAGTTTAAGGGAATCGAGTTGAATCAGCGTATCGGTGGGTTGAAACGAGACATGGAGTAATCGTCTTTGTTTGGGGGCCACACGAAAACTGTCGGCATCGGCCTGAAACCGCAACGGATCGGACGACAGCACACTATCCACAGACAATTCATCGAATCCCGTGTTCTCAATCCAGAGCTTTAACGAACGCTCTTCGCCCAACAGCACCCTGCCAAAATTCAGAGCGTCGGATGAGATAGACAAACGTGCCTGGTTGGCGTTCAACTCCCAGCTTTGACGGCCGATATCCGATATCCGGACTTCGTCGATCCGTCCGAAAAAGGGTTCCAGCCCACCCCTGTCCCGACCGATGAGAATGGACAATGTATCGACCGGTGTTCCGATTTGTGAACCGGCCAACGTGCCACCGAATGCCGTAGAATCGACAGCATCCCCGTTGATGTAGAGCCGCAGATAGCCTTCCGAAAGGCTCATGGCCACATGATACCACTGGAGCAGATTCAAGACCACTTTGTTACGGCTGGATACCGAGTAGGCTGTCATCTGTGTGTTGTACATGGAGCCAGTAACGGTCGCATCGCTGTTTATGTGAACGACGAACTGGGACAGAGAACCCTGCCCACGCCTCACCATCGTACTCCTCACCCCTGGGAAGGATTCGACTCGAATCCAACCCTCCACAGAAAAACCACCCTTATGTGGCCCTATGTGGTGATCGTCACCGGGTTTAATGGAGCAGATATAATTCGCCCCAGCACTGAAAAGCAGAGAGCGGTCGTTGGGGTACAACGGATAAAACTTGCCATCGGGACGGTTAATGCCGGTCCACGAACCGTGCATCTCATTACCCGAGGCATCGTAAACCGTGGGGTCTGAACCGTACTCATCAAAATGCCAGAGCCCCAGTGTGAACGAATCGGTTTCATACGGCCCCGCTTTCGGCTGCATTGTACCCTCTCCACGGAGCTGTACATAGTACAGTGGAAACGTGGGATCGCTGCTCTGAATGGTGAGGGTTCCCACCAACGACGCCTCGCTGGTTGGGGAATACATCAGCCACAGCGTCCTGCTGGCGCCGGGGTCCAGATTAAACGCGGATGCCGGGGTGACCTGGACCAGCGTGTCCGGGCTCACCGAAACGCTTTCAACCTCCAGGCGTTCGGTTCCGATATTGGTGATTTGGAACGGAACACGCCGGGCATAACGTACGAATACCGTGCCAAAATTAAGCGTATCGGCCTCTACGGAGAGACGGCTGCGATTGACATGAAACTCCCAGGGCTGGCGCGCGACATTCGATACACGTACTTCATCCAGGACACCGGAAAAAGGCCGTCGAATGATCGTGGAATAATAGGCCCCGAACATCATTTCTTCGTTGTTGTTGGTAGGTAGAGGTCCGCGGAAGGTTCCTTCCGCTTTTAACACGCCGTTGATATACAGACGAAGCATATCGCCATCCCAGGTAAACGCCCCATGGTACCACTGACCGATTTTAAAGGCATCCATCGATCCGGTTGAGATGTAGGTTATACGTCCGTTGGTATCCTGGACGAGCCCCCATAGTCCACTGGCTGTGTCGGATTCCACCAAAGCCATCTGATACTGCAGAGTCCCATAGCCTTTCTGGAGCAGGATGTACGGCAGCGTCAGCTTGTCCTTAATCTGAAACCACAACTCCAGGGTGAATTGATTTCCCTGAAAATTTAGCCGTGGGTCCGATTCCACGACGATTCGATCGTCAATCCCGTCGAATCGTATGGCCCGGTTAAAGTCCTGTTTTGATGTCTCACGCTTCGGATTTCCCAATAAACCGCCATCCAGATTATGGGCTGTTGCATCATACGCAATGAGTCCTCCAATTTCGTCAAAATGCCACAAACCCACAGTAAAATCGTCCACCGTATAGGGAAGCGTCTGTACCGGCGTGCCCACGGCCCATGTCAGATTCAGGGTATCCGGGGAGTTTTGGGGATCGTTGCTGTAGATGGATGCCGTTGTCCAGCCTTGATATCCGATGGGAAAAGATGTGGACGGCGAACAGGTCACCTCCAGCTTATACGACGAATCGGGAATGACGGAAAAAGACGTACTGCTGAAATCAAATTCATTTCTTACACTCACGGGAAGCTGGATATTGGTGACGTTCAATGCACTCAGCCCCTCGTTTTTAACCCATACGATTAAAGGCCGACTCGCTCCCCGAGGAACAGGGCCGAAATTTAAAAGCTCGGGTTCCAGAACGATTCTGGGCCTTATCTCACTCTCCATGACATACAGGCCGTCCTGCCCATCAGCGATATAGATAAGATTATTGTGCAGAACTACTCCGCCGGGCCTGCCGCCGGTGTTATAATAACCCACGACGCGATAGTCGACATTGAAGAATCCCTTTGAAAAATCCAGAAGGCGCAGGCCGCGCAGGGATTCGGTGATGAATACCGTGGTTTCATTCACGAAGACATCGGTGCACACATCACCGGTCTCAATACGATTCACAGAACCGATGGAGGGATCCCAGATAAGGAGTCCGTGTACACCGTTGGCTATCAATACCGTGCTGCCGACGACATCGATGTCGCGGGGATCGAAATTTCCGAATGTCAGCGATGAAATTAGGGCCATGCCATCGGGCAATCCCGTCGTACTGTACTCATAGATACCCGCCGAAGAACCGATGTATAACCGGTTGGTTTCTTCGACGAACTTCACGGCTGTGACTTCGTTGTGCGGTTGCAGGCCCGCCGGATGCACTTCGAACACCCAAAGCGTGTGATCGATTACCCTGAGACCGCTTACGTCGCAACCGATAAACGCATACGTCGGGGAGACGTCGACGTCATAACAAATATCACTGCTGATGACAAATTCATCGTGCGGCTGTAGATTTTTTGGATTCATGGCGTCCAGAATCGTCAAGCCGTGGGAACCGTCGGCTACGTACAGCCAACTCCCCCTCTTTACCACTCTCCGTGCTTCTCCCGGTGTTCTGTAAGATTCCTTATCCTGAAGAAAATAATTCGGACTTCCCGGCACGCCGGTATCCAATACATGAATGCCCGACTCGCCCGTGGCCAGGTAGACATACGCGCCCGAAATCATCACGTCGTTGGTAATGCCAGCCGTCTTCACCGAATCGATGGATTCGAGATAAAATTGCCCTTCTTGGTAATTGATGAGGAGGTGACCCCAAAAACCATCCCCCACGTATGCGGTATCCCGATCAACGACCACCACCGATGCATACCCTTCTGTGTCCTTGGTGTACGGGGAGATAATAGGATTCATCGGATTGGTGACATCAACAGGGCCGTATACTCCCTTCTTGCCACATGCCAGGTAAGCACGATTATCGGTAACCCAGACGTGCCGCACATCCACGGGTACCGTATCCACCCATCTGCCCAGCGATTGCAGGTTAGTGGGCACTCTTACATCCACGGTTTGCATGCCCCCCCAGCCGTCACCCACATAGGCAACCGTATCCACGACTAAGACACTATGGGCCTTGGGCGGCTCTTCCACCCAGGGAAAGGGCGCAGCAAAATCCAAAACATCAAGGATGGCCGGTGCCGCTTTCGCGCGGACGTCTACTGATACAATACCCATATCCTCAGCGCCTACGAGCATAGTGGTATCATTAAGAACCCATACATCTGAGGCATAATCGGCCAGGGCAAGACGTCCAATGATGGCGGGCTGTGAAGGAAGTCCCACGTTGACGATCACCAGTCCATTGTCGCCATCGGCCACATACGCGTATTCTCTGTACTGCACAACGCTGGTGGCATACCCCCCCGTGAGCGTATCGGCAATGATTCGTACAAAATCTGCATTGGCATAATCGAGATAGACCACTTGAAGTCCTTCATCCCCACAGGCCACGTACACGTTTGTCGTATCGCTCTGGACCCAGATATCCTTCACAGGTCCAGGCATGCGCAGAGAATCCAGCTTCGTGTACATCCCCCACTTATAACGGTACAACTCCAAATAACTGCCGTTACCGATGAACGTGAAACCACCCCTTCGGAAAACAGCTTCACACGGCCCCTTACCCCATTGACCTAAAAGGGTAACGTTGGATTCCTGGCCTCGAACGGGTTCGTTCAACAAGGCAACCAATAATCCGAAGAATATTAGTTTACGCATATATCAAATTCTCCAAAAAACGTCGTTCATCCATGAATACGGCATCATGTTCACTCGGTAGAGCCGGGTGCGGGCGGTTCCCCGATACGCCGCGGCAGTACGGGAGCTCCGTAAAATTCCGCTTCCTGAAATGATTTTCGCGTCTCCCCCCCGGGCAGGAATCCGGCATTCTGATACCTGCCCATCCACTGCAGACGATACCAGGTACTCACCAGGGCTTCGGGCGGTGTATAAACGACTTCGGCCTGGCCTTGTGGAGCCTCTTCGATGATTTGTGCTACTTCCCGGTAAACCCGCACTAGATTCTGGCTGTGTGTGGCATTCCATACCTGATCCGTCATCAAATAATCTTTGGCCATTTCAAAATTGTTATCCAATCGAACGGCTTCCATAAAAAATTCCCGCGCGAGTTTAAAATTATCTCTATCCAGAGCATCCAGCCCACGGCAATAACTGATAAAGGCGACCATGTCCTGCGTGGGAATACGGAGGATTCGTTCACGCTGCAAGGGGGTCAGTTCGATTCCAAAGTAATCGAGAATCCGAAGGACGATTTCCTTCTCGATCTGAAAAAGACGGGTCAGGTTCCCCTCAAAATTGGCCGAGGTCGGAAGGTATATTTTATCCGATTCATAGATACCCGTATCCAAAGTCATCCTCAAATCTTCCATCACCATATAGGAACCTTTTACCATATACCTGGCCCCCATGAGCTTACCAAGTCGAGGAGCCGTATCTTCCTCGATTAATCCGGAAGCGCTGAGTCGAAGTTCTTCCATCAACTTGCTCAAGCGTAATCGTTCAATGACCGTCAGTTCCTCTACTTGCGAGAGGTCCGTGATGATCATTTCAGCCAAACCCTTCTGAAGAGGAATCCATTGTGGATCATCACTGACACTGAGAAAATAGAGTACAGCCACGCTGTTTTCTGGAAAATAATCTATGTCGAGTTGTGACTCGTTCTGCAACGCATACTGGATCTCCCTTGCCACCTTTCTCCGGATATTCCAGTCCAATCTTCCTCTTAAAACCTGACGATAAGGATCCGATGCGGAAAGATAGGGGTATCTGTGGTACACATCGATAGCGTCTTCCTCCATGCCCAGTCCTTCATAACACAAACCCAGGTGGAAGAGGGCCTTACCGTAAGTGGGCTCCTTTTCGACGACCATGTTAAGAATTTTAATGGCCATCTCGTATCTTTGCATATTCCAGTAGACGTTACTGATACCGACAATAACCTCTCTATCGTAATAAATATATCGTTTACCATCACGTAAATGGGGATCGAGCATCCTCAGGTAAGTGCGAATAGCCTGAACATACTCTTTTTGTTCAAGGAGTTTCTCGGCCTTTCCTAACCTTGAGGTCGTACACCCGCCCATGAGCAGCACAAACATGCATACCCCGAGTATTTTGGCTCTCATCATCCGTTCCTCCAGAAATACAATACGTCCTCCGAAAGGACCTGAATAGTACCTGGCAATGGATGTCCTCGATAACCTAAGCTCTCCCCTAAGGCGTTATGACGATATAAATAATAAAAATAGGGAGAGTGAAATCATGAAGTTACACTGGTATCTCTATGCCCTTATCCCGAGTACCTACTCGTTTTTCCCCCTCTCTGAAACGGCCCGTAATCTCTCTTCGGCCCTTTTCATTTTTGGCTCTATATCCAGAGCTTTTTGATAGTTTATTTTAGCCTTATCCCACTGCCCCAGATCTTCGCACTCCACCCCTTTTGAAAAGTACATAATCGCTTCGATATCAAAATTATCCGCCTGGTCAAGTGCTTTTTTTTCGTTTTTTGTTAATTTTACATCCAAGTCGTCCAGTATTTTTTTGCTGAGTTTTTTTAGCAATGATAATACTTTATCCGTCTTTCCTGTAACTTCCTCGGCCTTTACCGTGAGCCCGGTCTCGACTTCGACGATTCTAACATCGATACGTATCTTCTCATTCATGGCCACCATGTACCCGCCAAAAACCAGATGATGAGCCCCAAGCAGCCTACCGACCTGTACCGACGTTTCGCTTGAGACACTGCCCGTCTGCGACAGCTTCATTTCTTCTAAAAGAGATCGCAGCTCTCTCCGCTCAACAACCCGAATCGTTTGTACACGACTCAATTCCGTGATCACCATTTCAGCTAAACCCTTGGCGAGTGGCTGGTACTGTTCAGACTGGAAGAGGCTGTTGTTCTCGAAATCTAAAACGGCAAGCGTGCTCATCTGAGCCATTCCACGACCCATGAAACTCAACAAGCAGATAGCTACGATCCTGTATGTTAATCGAATCATTTGACGTTTACTGTCCATATTCTCCAAGGGTATGAATCCACTCATCTTATGATTATTAGAATAAAAAATTTTTATTCCATTGTCAAGTTCTATTTATTCATGACAAGTTTATCGTTAAATAGCAATATTCATGCCTGGCTTAGCTGCAGGAATTTATTTCTGAATAATATAACTTTTAATTCGTTAAATATCAACAAATAAAAAACATAACGAAACAGTTCGTGATTTTATGGTATTTTCCGATTGTGGAGCGATTCAAACCACCCGAATGCATTAAAATCCAGCATATTAGCAAAGGGACTTGAAAAAGTAATAAAGATGTATTACCTTAAATGTTGTGTCATGTATGAAAGGGAAAATGGTATGAAATTGATGATGATTCAGATGATAACTTTATTCCTTTTAACACTCCATGTGGGAAATCCGTCCGGCAGGCTTTTATCTCAGATACCATGGTATGAGAGCCAACAGACAAATCAGTTCCAATATCCTTCCAACGACCTCTTTCTATACAAGACGTACGCCATGCCCACCCACTCTCCGGACACGGTACGATTCACACTCTACACAAAGGTTGCCAATGACCTACTCCAGTTCGTCTTAACAGATTCCGTGTACATTGCACAGTATGAGTTGATCGTCGCCATAAAGAGCCATAGAGGCGAATCCATACCCGGAAAAATTAAAAAGCGGAAGATCTACGCGGAAAATTTTGGCATGACCAACACGCGGGATCGATTTACGAAAGAAAAAATTGAATTTTATCTCCGGCCGGGGGAATACGATCTTCTCATAGAGCTCCTGGATATTGAGACCAAACAACCCATCCGACGAAACGAAGAGTTAAAAATTCCCGCATTCTTCTCCAAACCATTAACAGCCACCGATCTGCTTTTTTTCCATTCAGAGGGTAACGACTCGTCTTCCGGGCCCGAAACCATTCCCGATTTCCCCGCCGTCTTTTCTTCAAGAGATGGCTCTTTCTGGACCAAACTCTACGTCTGCTCCGATGGATCCAACCGATCGTTAACACTCAAGAAAATTATATTCGATAACGAGGGTCAATCCTTAACCGAGTCATCCCACGACATAACCCTGAATTCCAAGATTCAACCTATTCTCCTTCCCATCAAACAGAAACTCAACTTTGGACAGTATTCTTTGTCAATAACATTATCCGATAAAAATGAAGAAATCGTTCTTAAGAGCCCATTCTATGTCCGGTGGAAATCTCATTCAACATTCATACCCAACCTGAAGCAGGCCGTCGAAACAACCCGCTACATCATGGAGGCCCGTCAGTGGGATCAACTCCAGAAATTACCCGAAGACGAGCAAAAAAAGACACTGGATCAATTTTGGAAAGAACGCGATCCAGATCCCGACACCGAGGATAATGAGCTTGAGGAAGAATATTACAGGCGCGTCGCTTTTGCCAATCACAACCTATCGACCTGGAAAGGCGGCATGGATGGATGGAGGACAGACAGGGGCAGGACGTACATCATCTACGGCCCTCCATCGGAAATCGATACACCCTCCACCGCTACCGGGGGTACAAGCCGCTATGAAATATGGTATTACAGGAATCTTCAAAAGCGTTTTGTGTTCTTGGACAGACACGGTAACAGTGATTACCGCCTCATATCTGAAGAATAATCCATTCTCATAATCGACGTAACACCGTCTACAGATAAAAAAAGCCTATCCCATTTTATAGGGATAGGCTTTTATTTCCAAGAAGGATAAACGTCAGGATCTATTCAAGAATTTTTTTCAAAGACTTGAGGATCTGAGAAAATTTTGGGTCTATCAGTTGATAATAGATCTGGGTTCCTTCTCTACGACTGCTTAAATACCCAGCATTCTTTAAGTATTTAAGCTGCTGCGACACGTAAGACTGTTTTGCCCCTAAGAACTGCTGTATCTCGCCAACACGTCTCTCACCCTCGTTTAAAATGCATAGAATTTTTAGACGTGTTGTGTTGGAGACGACTTTGAGAAAGGGGATAATCTTTTCACATTCTCGTATCCGGGTTTTAATTTTTGCATCCATCAATACCTCCCCTACAGTACGAAGTATAGTAAAATGTATTGTTAATAATATATGATATTATTAATTTATTGTCAAGTAAAAAATACATTTTCCCTTAATAATGTTTTGATACATAATTTGTAATAATCTCTCCAATCTTCACAGCGGCCTTGCCGTCTCCAAAAAGAAAACGTTGATCAGAAGCGGGTGAAAATGTCTGAATAGCCTGGAGAATCTTGGACGTGTCTGTACCTACCAACACATTCCAGCCATCTTCTGTGGTCTCCACCCATTCGGTCTCATCCCGAAGGGTAATGCAGGGTACGCGATAAAAATAAGCTTCCTTTTGAACGCCGCCCGAGTCGGTCAAAATCTTCTTCGCATTCTTTTCCAGTCGAATCATATCCAAATAACTGACCGGCTGAGTTATCACGATATGTTCGGCTGCCTCCATGCGATCCAACAGATCATACCGTTCCAACGCGGCTCTTGTACGTGGATGGACCGGAAAAACGATCCTGTCGCAGGTGCTCATCAGGGCATCCACAATCCCCGATAAATGATCGCGATGATCCGTACTGTAGGCCCGATGCACCGTGCATAACACATAGTCCGTTTTATCTAAACCTAATTCAGTCAAAATCCGAGACTGTTTGTCGGCAACGTTTCCAAACTCCAGAGCCACATCGTACATCACATCGCCGGTCAGAAATACGTTTTCGGTGATGCCCTCTTTTTCCAGGTTTTTCCGTGCTGTATCCGTGGGACAGAATAAAAGCTCGGAACAGTGATCCGCTAAAAGACGGTTGATCTCTTCCGGCATTCTCCGGTTATAGCTACGAAGACCCGCCTCCACGTGACCGATGGGAACACAAAGTTTTGCCGCCGCCAAAGCACCGGCCAGGGTAGAATTCGTATCCCCGTATACAAGAACAAGATTCGGTTTCTCGTCGACGAGGACACGCTCGATTCTCTCCATCATCAGACCCGTCTGTACGGCATGGCTTCCCGATCCTACTTCCAAATCATAGTCCGGACGGGGCAGGCCGAGATCATCGAAAAAGATACGCGACATGTTCTCGTCATAATGTTGTCCCGTATGAACGAGAACTTCGGTCATCGTTTCTCTCAGAATCCGGCACACGGGAACCGCCTTGATAAACTGAGGCCGCGCACCGACGATGGATACAATTTTTATCATGGATGACTATCCCAACGAACTAACAGATCGGATAAACATAAAGAACAAATGCATAAAAGTCAAGACGTATCCCTCCCTGGACATGAAAAATCCTCCTGCCCATGAAAAAAAAATTGCATTTTGTACGCAAAATAAGTATACTTATACCCACCTTTAGGAACCATTCTGGAAGAGACAATGAGTCGTCATTACGTATTGTTTTTTCATCCGGAAGCGGCATGAAGATCGGTAGCGTCATCCCTGCATACAATGCAGGACATGATATTCGACACGTTCTTTTAAAAGCCCTGGAGTATATACCCAAAACGCGTATCTGCGTTGTTGACGACGGCTCGACAGATAATACGGCGAATGCGGTCACTTCGTTGGGTGTTGTGCTTCTCCAACATCCTAAGAATTGCGGAAAAGGTGAGGCCCTGAAGAGCGGGTTCCGGTTCGCCATGGATAATGACTGGGATGGCGTGATTACACTGGATGCCGATGGTCAGCACGATCCTGAAGCCATTCCACGGTTTATCACCATCTTCTCAGAGAGTGACTTTGATATCGCACTGGGAACGCGGCCATTACGAGTCGGTGAAATGCCGTTGGACAGGATTTGTTCCAACCGGTTGAGTTCCCTGATCGTATCCTGTGTCAGTAAGATGTGGATTCCCGACAGTCAATGCGGATACAGACTGATCAAGACCGAGGTGTTGAGGCATATCGATTTGGAATCGAGTCACTTTGAGACCGAAACGGAATTGATCATCAAAGCAGCGCGGAAGGGTTATACATTTGCATTCTGCCCCGTCGTAGCACTGTACCACGGTTCCGGCAGCCATATTCGGCGATGGGACGACACCCGGCGATTCTGCCGTTTGATTTTAAAAAGTATCTACAATAACAGGGGATAACGATGAAAAAGGTAGGCTTATGATCCGATCTATTGTATGGTTGGCACTGATAACCCTCATTCCCATGCTCGAACTGAGGGCCTCGATACCGTTCGGTATTTTCAGTATGAAGGATCAACTCTCCTGGCCGATGATCGTTATCGTCTGCATTCTTACGAACATCGTTCTGGGTTGGGTTGTTTTTCTGATCCTCGGCCCTATTTTCATGCTGTTCAGAAGGTGGCCGTGGTTCGACACCAGAGTATGGCCTCTGTTAGAGCGCACACGACACAGGATACACCCTTATGTTGAGAAATACGGAGAACTGGGCGTCGCCGTTTTCATCGGTATCCCGCTCCCCGGATCTGGTGTCTATACGGGCGCCTTCGGTGCCTACCTGCTCGGTGTGGACCGGAAAAAATTCATCATCGCCAATATCATTGGAGTGCTCATCGCGGCCACGGCTGTGACGACACTGTCGCTACTCATCTTATACGGAGCCGTGGGTGAGGAAAGCTGGCTGGCAAAATTGTTTTTAAAAACAAAATTCTAAACAAATCCCCTCGGAACGCCGTACAGACCGAACGGTCCGTGGGCTATGACATGAATCTATCGCCTGAATGATGGAATAAAAAACACTATTTCACATGGCATAATTTTTTAATTTCTCTGTAGGCGGGACATACAAATTCGTAATAGTAAACACCGCTGGCCACACGATTTCCCCATCGATCCATGCCATCCCAAACAGCACAATGGTTACCTGGCGGTACATGCCCATTCATCAACACTTTGACCAACTCACCCGAAATGTTATATATTTGAATTTTAATGTTT
>CAZTKR010000075.1:0-14854 GCA_964614115.1 uncultured bacterium
CGGAGCTTTTACCTTCAACAACTTTTTCTGCTAAATTCGGTACGGCAGGGTATCTGCCTCAGTCTCCAGAAATAAAAATGCACGGCCATGCCAACGAAGCAGTAACAGGGCTTCGTGAATATCTATACGGAATTTAAACGCGCCGACGGCCATACTATCTGGCTGCACCAGGACCGGTGGGAGGGTCAGCGGTGGAACCGCTCGCCCGGCAACCTATACAGCGACATGAAGAAAGTGGTTCTCGATCCTTCGCGGGACGAGACCATCACGTTGAGCTGCGGGAACGTCATCCCACCAGTCCAGATTCCCCCGGATACACGATGGGTCAAGCGAATCAAATTCCAGAGCCGCATTCTCTCCGAGTTCTGGGGTCAGCCCATGTTCCTGGGCGCCACCATCCTCCTGCCCAAGGGGTACGACGACCACCCCGATGTCGAGTACCCCGTGAATTACGTACAGGGACATTTTTCGTTGAGAACGCCGTGGGGCTTCACGGAAGAGGAACCCGAAGAAGAAAATTCCCGCCAAGGCAGAGGCTATGAGTTCTATAAATACTGGATTTCCGACGAGTGCCCTCGGATGATCCTCGTCACATTCCAGCACCCCTGTCCGTACTATGACGATTCGTACGGCGTGAATTCACCCAACACAGGCCCCTACGGCGATGCCATCATGGAAGAACTCATCCCCCTCGTGGAAGAGACGTTCCGGATCATCCGGAAGCCCTACGCCCGGATGCTCTCCGGCGGATCGACGGGCGGCTGGATTTCCCTGGCTCTCCAGATTCTCCATCCCGATTTCTTCGGCGGCACCTTCTCCCTCTGTCCCGATCCCGTGGACTTCCACTACTTCCAGTGCGTGAACATCTATGAGGATCAGAATGCTTACGTGAAAAAATTCGACTGGGTCCAGGTGCCCACGCCCAGCGACCGGTTCACCGACGGTATCGTCCACCTGACGTACCGCCAGCGAAACCACATGGAGCTGGTCATGGGCACCAAATGCCGGTCGGGAGAGCAGATCGATATATTCGAGGCCGCGTTCGGGCCCGTGGGACCGGATGGTTACGTGAAGCCCCTGTTCGACAAGAAAACGGGCGAGATCGACACGGCCGTGGCCCGGTACTGGAAGGAACACTACGATCTCAGATATTATTTGGAGAAAAACTGGTCGTGGCTGGGTCCGAAACTCGCAGGAAAACTTCACATCTACACGGGCGATATGGACACGTTCTACCTGAACAATGCCGTGAAACTCTTGGAGGAATTTTTCGAGAGCACGACGAAACCACACTACGACGGTGTCGTCCGGTACGGCGACGGGGAACCTCACTGCTGGGGCCCCCGGGGAGAGGAATTGCTGGTGCTGCTCAGGGATCATATCATTAAAAACGCTGAGGAGGGAGACGATACATCAGCGTGGAATTATTGATACGAATCCTGATTTCATCATACACAGAACCTCCTCTCTGGAGAAGCCGATATAAGGAAGGAGTGCTATGAAGCTCTGCAATTATCGTTATGTATGGATGACCACGCACGTCTTTTGTTTGTTTGTATTCACAACTCTGATGACGGCCTGTCAAGAACCGGCTGACACAGATTCACGATTGACGTTCGAAATCACTGTCCCGACTGAAGCTCATCCCAAGCCCATCACCGGCCGTGTGTACGTGATGATCTCCCGGCAGGGCGAGCGCGAACCCCGGTTGCAGATTCGAAGAGCCACGGGCATCCCCCTGTGGGGAAAAAACGTCTATTCCTTGAAACGCGGCGAGGCCGGTATCATCGATGCAAGCACGTTTGGATTTCCCCTCAGGAGCATACAGGATATCCCGCCGGGCGAGTACTTCGTGCAGGGCCTCGTGAATATCTATACGGAGTTTAAACGATCCGACGGCCATACCCTCTGGTTCCACCAGGATCAGTGGGAGGGACAGCAGTGGAACCTCTCACCCGGCAACCTGTACAGCGACGTGTTGAAAGTGTCCATCGATCCCTCGAAATCCCAGACCATACGACTGAACTGCAAGAACGTCATTCCCCCCATCGATATCCCTGCCGACACCCGATGGATCAAGCGCATCAAGTTCCAGAGCGATATCCTCACCGAATTCTGGGGGCAGCCCATGTATCTCGGAGCCACCGTTCTGCTGCCCAAAGGCTACGACGACCATCCCGATGTGCATTATCCGGTGAATTACGTGCAGGGGCATTTTTCTCTCCGCCCGCCCCATGGCTTTCGGACCGACGATCCGGGCGAAGAAAACCGATGGGGACGGCGCGGGTACGATTTCTACAAATACTGGACGTCGGACCGATGCCCCCGGATGATCGCCGTCACGTTCCAGCATCCCTGCCCCTATTACGACGACTCCTACGGTGTGAACTCCCCCAATACGGGCCCCTACGGCGACGCTATCATGGAAGAGCTGATACCCCGCATCGAGGAGCAGTTCCGGGTGATCCGCAAGCCCTACGCCCGTGTCCTTTCCGGCGGTTCCACCGGCGGGTGGATCTGTTTGGCCCTCCAGATTTTCCATCCCGATTTCTTCGGAGGAACCTGGTCCCTGTGTCCCGATCCTGTCGACTTCCGGTACTACCAGATCGTGAACATCTACGAGGACAAGAACGCGTATTACCAGGAGTTGGAATGGATGCGTGTGGAGCGTCCCAATCTTCGCTCCACCGACGGGAACATTCAATTCATGATGAAGGATGAAAATTATTACGAACTTGTGGTGGGAGACAAAACCCGGGGCGGAGGTCAATGGGATATCTGGGAGGCCGTGTTCAGCCCCATCGGCCAGGACGGGTATCCCAAACCCATATGGGATAAGATGACGGGTGAGATCGACCACCACGTCGCCCAGCAGTGGAAAAAATATGACCTGCGATACTTTCTGGAGCAAAACTGGTCCTGGCTCGGCCCCAAGCTCGTGGGTAAACTGCATATCTACACGGGCAGTATGGACAGTTTTTATCTCAACGATGCCGTCGTCCTCCTGGAGGCGTTTCTGGAGAATACGACGGAGCCCTACTATGCGGGTACCGTCGAATACGGCGACCGGCAGCCCCACTGCTGGGGTCCGCGGGGAGAGGAGCTGTTCGAACTGTTCAGGAACCACATCGTAAAAAGCGCCGATCCGGGGGACGACACCTCGGCATGGAATTATTGAGACAGACTCTATTCTATCAAACACATACGACCCTCCGTTGCAGAGGGATAAAAAAAGGAGAGGTTCTATGACATTCTTAAAGCATCACTTGGTTGGGCCTTGGACGACCATCTTTTTTATTCTCATACTATCATCTTTCGGACGGGCACATCCGAAAACTAATCAGACAAATCCCACATTGACATTCGAAATTTCCTTCCCCGACTCCGCCCATGCCGGGCCCATCACCGGAAGGGTGTACGTATTCATCACGCGAAATAGCGAGAGAGAGCCGCGATTCCAGTTCGGCCGCACCGGCGTCCCCATCTTTGGTCTGGACGTCGAACAACTGAAACCCGGTCAGCCCGCTATCATCGATGAGACGGTGCTGGGCTCTCCAGTGGAAAGCATCCAGGACATCCCGGCGGGTGAATACTATGTCCAGGGATTCATCAACATCTACACCGAATTCCGGCGCTCCGACGGGCACGTCGTCTGGTTCCACGACGACCAATGGGAAGGTCAACGATTCCGAATCTCGCCCGGTAATCTGTACAGCGACATCTTCAAAGTTCGTCTCGACCCGAACGAGAACGTTACTATCCGACTGGCAGCCATCCATGTGATCCCTCCGATTCAAGTACCCCCGGACACGAAATGGGTCAAGCGGATCAAATTTCAGAGCAAACTGCTCAGCGACTTCTGGGGGCGTCCCATCTACCTCGGTGCCACCGTCCTGCTTCCCAAGGGGTACGATGAGAATAAGAAGACATACTATCCCGTCGACTACATCCAGGGACACTTCTCTCTCCGTGCACCCAAGGGATTTCGCACCGAACCGCCCGATGAAAACGACCGGCGAGGTAAGCGGGGCTATGAGTTCTACGAGACCTGGATCGCCGATGACTGTCCCCGGATGATCCTCGTCACGTTCCAGCATCCCTGCCCCTACTTCGACGACTCTTACGCCGTCAACTCGGCCAATTGCGGCCCGTACGGAGACGCCATCATGAACGAACTCATCCCTGAAATCGAGTCCCGCTTTCGTATCATACGCAAGCCCTACGCCCGGGTTCTGGAAGGCGGATCGACGGGCGGCTGGGAGGCCCTGGCCCTGCAGACTTTCCATCCCGATTTTTTCGGGGGATGTTTCGCCTACTGCCCCGATCCCGTGGACTTCCGGGATGTGCAGGGCATCAACATCTACGAGGATAAAAACGTATACACCCGGCAGCTTGATTGGCGAAAGGTGCCCATCCCCTACAGCCGTCGCGCCGATGGTTCCATCATCGCGACCTCAGAACAGATCAACAAGTACGAGCTTGTCCTGGGCACCAAGGGACGGTCTGCCGAACAGTGGGATATCTGGCAGGCCGTGTACGGGCCCGTGGGTGAAGACGGTTATACCAAACCCCTGTACGACAAGCAGACGGGGGACATCGATCCCGATGTCGCCCAATACTGGAAAGAAAATTACGATCTTAAGGTTTTTCTGGAAAAAAACTGGGCTTCTGTAGGGCCGAAACTCATGGGAAAATTGTATGTATTCACCGGGGATATGGATACCTACTACCTAAACAACGGCGTGCACCTGCTTCAGGATTTCATGAAGACCACCCGCGATCCCCACTATGAAGGTTTCTTCTGGTACGGCCCCAGGAAGACCCACTGCTGGACCGGCCCGTTCACTCCCCTGGAGCGTCTTGAATTCATGGCCGATCACATCGCCAGGAACGCACCCGAAGGAGAGGATACATCCTGGCGGAAATAGTCCTATAAAAGTCCGACAAATGCAAGAGTAATAAAAAAAGGATAGCGATCGTAGATATGATGTTACGAAACCAGGATTCAACGTCGAAGACGACAGGTTCATCATTCTGCGACTGTAAAGGAGAATCATAATATGAACGCAATGAATAAAACAAGATGCCATCTTTTCAGGGGATTCGTAGTTACAGGATTGTATGTGTTAACGGCGTTTGCTGGGACAACATCAAACCTGACGTTTGAAATTTCTTTTCCCGACTCCGCTCACGCCAAACCCATCACCGGTCGAGTCTACGTCATGATCTCCAATACCAACAACCGGGAGCCACGACTCCAGGTCTGGCGAACCGGCACGCCCTTCTTCGGTAGGGACATCGAACACCTGAAGCCAGGAAAAACGGCGATCATCGACAACGACGCCTTCGGCTCTCCGGTAGAAAGTCTGAAGGACTTCCCGCCCGGCGACTACTTCGTCCAGGGATTCATCAGCATATACACCCTATTCCAGCGATCCGACGGCCATGCGGTCTGGTTCCACGACGACCAGTGGGAAGGCCAGCAGTTTAACCGGTCGCCCGGAAACCTGTACAGCGATGTTATAAAAATCCACCTCGACCCCAAGGAGGACAACACCGTCAAGCTGGTCTGTCACCATAAGATTCCCCAGGTAACAATCCCGCCCGATACCAAATGGGTCAAGTGCATCAAGTTCAAGAGCGCACTGCTGAGCGTTTTCTGGGGGCGGCCCATCTACCTGGGCGCCACCGTGCTGCTTCCCAAAGGTTATGATAACAACCCGGGTATCTACTATCCCGTTGATTATGTCCAGGGCCACTTCTCATTGCGCGCCCCCTACGGTTTTCGCACGGAACCGCCCGAAGACAACAACCGCTGGGGAGCGCAGGGTTATGAATTCTACCAAGCCTGGATTTCCGATCATTTCCCACGGATGATTCTTGTCACGTTCCAGCATCCCTGTCCCTACTTCGACGATTCCTACGCCGTCAACTCGGTCAACTGCGGCCCGTACGGCGACGCCATCATGCAGGAGCTCATTCCAAAAATCGAAGAGACGTTTCGCATCATCCGCAAGCCCTACGCCCGTGTGCTGGAAGGCGGGTCGACGGGTGGCTGGGAGGCGCTGGCTCTCCAGGTTTACCATCCTGAATTCTTCGGCGGCTGCTTCGCCTACTGCCCCGACCCCGTGGACTTTCACGATGTCGAGGGCATCAACATCTACGAGGATAAAAATGCGTATCATAAAGAATACGAATGGCGAAAAGAGCCGACCATCAGCGTCCGCGATTCCCAGGGACGCGTCATCCAGACCTGCAGGAAGAAAAATTATTACGAACTCACCCGCGGCACGCATGGCCGTTCCGGGGAACAATTCGATATCTGGTCGGCCGTTTACGGTCCTGTGGGAGAGGACGGATACTACAAGCCTCTCTACGATAAGCAGACGGGCGTCATCGATACATCAGTCGCCCGGTACTGGAAAGAAAATTACGACCTGAAATACTACCTGGAAACGAACTGGGCTTCCGTGGGCCCCAAGCTCGTCGGAAAACTGCACGTCTTCACGGGAGACATGGACACCTTCTACCTGAACAACGCGGTTCATCTGCTCCACGATTTCCTGGAAAAGACCGAGAATCCCCATTACGGAGGCTTCTTCTGGTACGCGCCTCGCAAGCCCCACTGCTGGTCGGGCCCTTTCACCCGTGCCGAACGAATCAAGTTCATCGCTTCCCACATTGCCGTGAATACCCCCAGGGACGTCGAAGTCAACTGGTGGGAGTATTGAAAATCGAACATATCCGGAAAGGGTAAAACGATGAAAACCATGAAGAAAAAAATCGTGTGTTACGCAGTCTTGCTGCTCATGGCACAGATGCCGGCTTGGAATCTGCACGCTACAGACGCCGGTGCTCAGGAAACATGCGAATTACGATTCGAAATCGCATTCCCCAAAACGGCTCATGCCGAGCCCATCACAGGCCGGGTCTATGCCATCATCTCTCGGCGTGACGACCGAGAGCCGCGTTTCCAGACCGGCTTTCTGGGTGTGCCCATCTGGGGAAAAAATATTCATGAACTGAAGCCCGGAGAGGGTGCCGTGATCGATGAGACCGATTTCGGGTATCCCCTGGAAAGCATCCGCGACATCCCGCCAGGGGAGTACTACGTCCAGGGTTTCGTGAACATCTACACGGAGTTTAAACGCTCGGACGGGCACACCCTCTGGATGCACAACGATCAGTGGGAGGGCCAGCAGTGGCATGAATCTCCGGGCAATCTCTACAGCGATGTGAAGAAAGTCGTCATCGATCCCTCGGCGCAGCAGACCGTTCAACTCGAATGCAGCAATGTCATTCCACCGATTCAGATTCCTCCGGACACCAAGTGGGTTAAACGCATCAAGTTTCAGAGCAAGATTCTCACCGAATTCTGGGGCCAGCCCATCTACCTGGGCGCCACCATCCTCCTGCCCAAGGGGTACGACGACCATCCCGATGTGTATTATCCTGTGCATTATCTCCAGGGACATTTTTCTCTGAACGCGCCCCATCGGTTCCGCATCGACGATCCCGGCGAGGGCAACAGGTGGCAAAAGCGCGGATACGAATTCTACGAATACTGGATGTCGGACGACTGCCCCCGGATGATTACAGTCACGTTCCAGCATCCCTGTCCGTATTACGACGATTCCTATGCCGTGAATTCACCCAACGTCGGCCCCTACGGTGACGCCATCATGGAAGAGCTCATCCCAAAGATCGAAGAGACGTTCCGAATCATCCGCAAGCCGTATGCCCGTGTGCTCTCGGGCGGCTCCACGGGCGGCTGGATCGCCCTGGCCCTTCAGGTCTTCCACCCCGATTTTTTCGGCGGCACATGGCCCCTGGCTCCGGACCCCGTGGATTTTCGCTGTTACGAACTCGTGAACATCTACGAAGACAAGAACGCCTATTATCAGGAATTCGATTGGCTCAAGGTGGAACGCCCCGAATTCCGAAACACGCTGGGCCAGATTTACTGGACGAATCGAAATTATTACTATTACGAATGGGCCATCGGCGACAGACACCGATCCGGCGGTAATGCCGCAGCCTGGGAGGCCGTCTACTCACCCATCGGAGAGGACGGCTACCCCAAGCCCCTCTGGGATTGGTACACCGGCGAGATCGACCATACCATTACCGATTACTGGAGGGAAAACTACGATCTTCGCCATTACATGGAGAAAAACTGGTCCTGGCTGGGCCCTAAACTCGTGGGCAAACTGCATCTTTACGTCGGGACCATGGATAATTACTATCTGAATAATGCCGTCGTTCTCCTGGAAGAGTTCCTGGAAAGCACCACTGACCCATATTACGAGGGCGTAGTCGTGTACGGGGAATGCAAGCCCCATGTCTGGGGACCCGAATCGACCGAAATATACAAACTGTTTGCCGATCACATCAGCCGCTACGCACCCCAGGGAGAGGATACATCGCAGTGGAAGTACAGGTAGGACGGTCGGCGATCGCCCGAGGAGGCGTTGAATTGTCCTCCGCATACATTCCCGATGGGAAGAGGACGTGCGATACATAGCGATGAAAAACGAGAGGAATCGGATGCAGTCCAGCCTCTCTTGTAAAGAATTTGATTTTCGGGCCGGTAGGGCGACATTATCCCATCCGTTACCGGATACTCATGCAGCAGAAAGAAATGTAGGTTTTTAATGGAGGATATCACGATGAAAAAAACGGCCGCATTATTTTGCGCCATGCTCTTTGTGGTGTTATCGTGGAATATAGGTTTTGCCGATGGGAATACACACCTGAACGAAAAATGTCCGTTTACATTCGAAATTACATTCCCCAAAACAGTGTATAACGAACCCATCACCGGGCGTGTGTATGCCATCATCTCCCGGCACGATGATAGGGAACTCCGTTTTCAGACCGGGTTCACGGGCGTCCCCATCTGGGGAAAGAATATTATAAAGCTGAAGCCCGGAGAAGGCGCTGTCATCGATGATGCGGTATTCGGCTACCCCCTGGAAAACATTCGTGACATTCCTGCTGGGGAATATTACGTGCAGGGCTTCATCAACATCTACACCGAGTTCAAGCGCTCCGACGGGCATACGCTCTGGCTTCATAACGATCAATGGGAAGGCCAGAGGTGGAACAGGTCTCCGGGAAATCTGTACGGCGACGTCAGAAAAGTCCACATCGATCCCTCGAAAGAACAGATCGTCGAACTCGAATGCAGCAACATCATTCCGCCCGTCACGATTCCCCCGGACACCAAATGGGTCAAACGCATCAAGTTTCAGAGTAAGATTCTCACCGAATTCTGGGGTCAGCCCATCTACCTAGGCGCCACCGTACTGCTGCCCAAGGGATACGACGACCACCCCGATGTGTACTATCCCGTGAACTATATTCAGGGCCATTTCTCCCTCCGTCCACCCCATGGATTCCGGACCGACGATCCGGGTGAAAGTAACCGATGGGCAAGAGGGGGATACGACTTCCACAAATACTGGCTCTCAGAGGACGCGCCCCGGATGATATCCGTCACGTTCCAGCATCCCTGTCCGTATTACGACGATTCCTATGCCGTGAATTCCCCCAACGTCGGCCCCTACGGCGACGCCATCATGGAAGAGCTTATCCCAAAGATCGAAGAAACGTTTCGCATCATACGCAAGCCCTACGCCCGCGTGCTATCGGGCGGTTCCACCGGTGGATGGGAATCGCTGGCCCTTCAGGTCTATCATCCCGACTTCTTCGGCGGCACCTGGACCGGCTGTCCCGATCCAGTGGACTTCCGGCGCTTTCAACTCCAGAACATCTACGAGGACGAGAACTTCTACTACCGCGTGTACGAGTGGATGAAGGTGGATATCCCCGAAACCCGATCCACGGACGGCGACGTGATGTTCACCATGCGAAATCGGCTGTACTACGAACAAGTCATAGGCGATAAGCTCCGCTCCGGTCTGCAATGGGCCATCTGGGCCGCCGTGTATACACCCATCGGTAAGGACGGATACCCCAAGCCCCTGTGGGACTGGCGTACCGGAGAGATCGACCACGACGTGGCCGAAGCATGGAAAAAGTACGATCTCAGCCTCATCCTCAGAGAGAATTGGAAAGAGCTCGGTCCCAAACTCGTCGGGAAAATCCATCTCTACACCGGGGATATGGACAACGCCTACCTCAACCTGGGTGTCGTCCTTCTGGAGGAATTCCTGGAGAGTACAACAGACCCTTACTATGACGGTGTCGTGAAATACGGCGACCGTGACGGCCACTGCTGGATGCCCCGGGGCAAGGAACTCTTCGAGCTATTCGAGGAGCACATCATAAAATATACGCCCGACGGTGAGAACACATCCAAGTGGACTTATTGAAAGTGGCATACGACGGCAATCAGGCATCTTCTCTGCCAACTCTTCGACTAAAGAAGGAGCCTATCGATATACGCATCCTCTTCATGAATTTTAGAACACGAGGGACTGATATCGTGGATACCGGAAGTGTCCTTTTCAGTTCCGTTCACAAGAAGGAGACGATTGAATGAACATCCCAATGCGAATCGGCCTGGGAGTGATGATGGCGCTATCATGGATAACGACGACCGCCAATGCGCAGATCACCCCTTGGTACACCTGGACATTCCTGCCGCAACAGCAGATGGACGAAATCATCGGCGAAGCCTCGGGCGAGACCGCCTGGAACACCATCATGGAGACGGGCGGCTACAACAAGGATCGCCTGGCAGCAGAATACCGGGGCACGTTCTACGAATCTCAGTATATTTACGATCGGCTGAAGGAATACGGCCTGCCCGGTTCCGAGATCGTCCGCTTTCCCGGCGGTGAGGTCTGGGACGGCATCAAGGGCGAACTGTGGGAAGTCAGCCCCCATCGCCAAAAACTGGCGTCGTACAGGGATATGACGGCCATGCTGGCCAAGGGCAGTACAACGGCCGACGTGAAGGCCGAGCTCGTCTGGGTCGGCCAGGGTACGCCCGAGGAGATCGAGCGTGCCGATGTCACAGGAAAAATCGTCGTCACGGAAGGAAGCATCTCCCGCGTGCACAAGACGGCCTGTATCGAATCCGACGCCCTGGGCGTGATCGTCATCAGCCAGTCCCGCCCCTACTTCGATCCTCTCCAGATCCCCTGGCGCGGCCTCATCGGCTGGCGCGAAACCCTGGAAGAGACGCCCAAATTTGGATTTTTCCTCCCCTTCCGCGAGGGACATTATCTCAAACGACGGCTCCTGGAGGGTGAGACCATAACCGTTCATGCCCAGGTGGAAACGACCATGGAGTCCTACGAGATGCAGGACGTGGTCTGCCACATTCCAGGAACAGACCCCGACGCCGGTGAGATCATCTTCTCGGCCCACCTGTTCGAAGGCTACACCAAGCAGGGCGCCAACGACAACAAATCGGGCAGCGCCGCCATTCTGGAAGTCGCTCGTGTCCTCCATACCTTGATGGAGGAAGGCCGACTGGACAGGCCCAAGCGGACGATTCGTTTCCTCTGGGGCCCCGAATTCTCGGGCACCGGCCCGTGGGTCACGGCCAACAAAGAACGCATGGAAAAAATACTCTGCTGTATTAACATGGATATGGTGGGAGAATGGCTGAGCAAGAACCAGGCGTTTTTTTGCCTGATGCGAACCAGCTACGGCAATCCGCATTATATCAACGATGTGATGGAAAACTACTACCGGTTTATGGGTGAAACCAACCGGGAAAAGCTCCACAACTGGCGGTACCTTCGGCGTATCGTGGCACCTTCCGGTGCCGATGAGCCCTTCTATTACAGTATCGAGTCCCATTTCGGTTCCTCGGATCACGAAGTGTTCAACGACTGGAGTGTACGCGTCCCGGGCATCATGATGATCGCCTGGCCGGATCAGTGGTACCACACTTCGGGCGACCGCGTGGACAAAGCCGATCCGACCCAGTTGAAGCGTGTCGTCATCATCGGAGCGGCTGCCGCCTACACCATCGCCAACGCCGACGACGGCATGGCCTGCAAGATCGCCGGGGAGATTACCAGCAACGGCACACGGCGACTCGGCCATCAATTCGCCATCGGTCTGGAAGAGTTGAACAGGGCTACGGCCGACACCCTCAACCGCATCTATGACATGGCAACGTACAGAATAAGGACAGCCGTCGAAAACGAAAAAGCCACCCTGCGCTCCGTCCTGGAGCTGGCGGAGAATGCTGCAAAGGTAGAAGAGTACGTGTCTAGGATGATAAAGACCGTCGATCAAATCGGCGCCTCCCACCTAGCCGCCCTCAAAACCCACGCAAATATGGTCGCAGAACGGTTGGATACGGAAGTCGGAGGAGTCCGCTGGACGGACCTGGAGAAAAACGCCATGAAGATAGTGCCCAGGGTAACGGCCAGGGTGAAGACAGGCGGATACGGCACCTACGAGGCATTCATCGATCAGGTGCCCCAGGAGGACAAAGACAACTATCCCTACGGCCGCCGGAGCATCGCCAGCACCCGGGAACTCCAACTGCTCATCGACGGAAAGAACAACGTCCTGGATATCAAGCGCAAACTCGACCTTCAGCATGCATACGTCAGCGACCTTCAGAGTGTGATGAACTACATCGATATCCTGAAGCTGGCGGGATTGGTGGATTTCTGAGACCCGTTATAAAGACAATGCTTTGATGTAGAATTTTCACATAATCGATGGAGGAGGATAGGATGAAACGATCCATGCACAGGCGGACGTTCCTCAAAAGCGGAATTTCCGGCAGCCTCTGCATCCTTCCTGTCGGAGGCGTTTTGACAAATTCTTTACAGAATCGACGACATAAAATCCAACGCCATATTTCAGAAACCGCTAACGAGGAATTCCGACGCCTTGCCCATGAATACGGGGGTGAATTTGGCGGTTCGAAAGCACACGAGAGGATTCAATAAACAGGTCAGGGGATGCTGAGGTTTGCCCTCTGTTATCCACCAGCCAAAAGAGGAGAATCCATCATGGCTGTCTTCGAAGCCGAAAGCTGGTATGTCGCCGAGGGAAAAGACAAAGAGCACGAGCAGGAAATGCGGCACTGGCTTACGTTTATCAACGAACATAGAGACCTGTTCAAGGAATGGAAAAGCGTCCGGTATTTCGTCAAAACCATCGCCGGTGAAGAGTCGGGCCGTCATTTCGTGGTCTGGGAATACGACAGCCTGGCCGATTACGAGGCCTACAAGAAGCGGCGCAAGAACTACGAAGGACCGTACGCCGAGTACAAGAAGAACGATCCCTACTACAAGGGCGTGTTCATCCATCACGGCATGAAGGTCGAATTCTGGGAAGACCGGGAAAGGGAACTCTGGATCGAGTAAAACCGGTCCCGACCGACATCACCCATGGGATGATGAATCCTGACGTTATGATAGATTTCGGATTGTTATTTCATGACGCGATATGATCTCCAAGGGTGATGTCCCGGAAAAACGACTAAGGAATACATCGCAAAGGTCGATTGATTATAAAATAAACGGAGGGAGGATATGAAAACGAAAAAATATATCGTCACGCTAACTGCTGCCATCGTCGTTCTTTTTAGCCACCACGGCGGTCGCTCGTGCATCCATGCGCAAACCTCCAAACTGAGGTTTGAAATCTCTTTCCCTGCTGCGACGCATTCGAAGCCCATCACGGGCCGCGTCTTTGTCATGATCTCCAGAACCGATGACCGGGAGCCCCGCCTGCAGGCCGGCTCCTGGAGAAACAGCGTTCCCATCTTCGGTGTGGACATCGACGAGCTCGAACCGGATCAAGCGGTGGTGATCGACGAACACGTCCTCGGTTATCCGACGGAAAGCTTGATGGACATTCCAGCGGGCGACTATTTCGTCCAGGCCCTGGTGAACATTTACACACAATTTCATCGCTCCGACGGCCACGTCATCTGGGCTCACATGGATCAGTGGGAAGGTCAACAATTCAACCAGTCACCAGGAAACCTCCACAGCGAGGTCAAACGCGTCCGGCTCGATCCTTCCCAGGGATACAAGGTCGCGTTGGTCACGGACAGAATCATACCGCCCATCGACGAGCCCGACGACACCGAATGGGTCAAGCGGATAAAAATCAAGAGCGAGCGCCTGTCCGAATTCTGGGGCCATCCCATTTATCTCGGGGCTACGATTCTCCTTCCCAGGGGATACGACGATCATCCCGATGTCTCCTATCCCGTGTATTACCAGCAGGGCCATTTCTCTCTCAGGGCTCTCAACGGGTTCCGGACCGACGATCCCGGAGAGGATGATCCCAGAGGACGAAGCGGTTACGAATTCTACAAAGTCTGGACATCGGATGATTTCCCCAGGATGCTCATCGTCACCTTCCAGCATCCCTGCCCCTATTTCGACGACTCCTACGCCGTCAACTCGGCCAACTGCGGGCCCTACGGCGACGCCCTCATCCAAGAGCTCATTCCTGCGTTGGAGGAACGCTTCCGGATCATCCGCAAGCCTTATGCCCGCGTCCTGTCGGGAGGGTCCACCGGCGGCTGGGAAGCCCTGGCCCTCCAGGTCTTCTACCCCGATATCTTCGGGGGCACGTGGCCTCACTACCCCGATCCCATCGATTTTCGGTACTACATCCTGACGAACATCTATGACGACGACAACGCCTTCAGGAAAGAGGACGGCTGGATGCACTACCGACGTCCCTTCATGCGAGACGAGCACGGACAGGTTCTGGTCACCATGCGCCAGCTTAGTCAATTGGAGGCCGTTTTGGGGTCCAAGGGCCGGTCGTGCCAGCAACTGGACATATGGCAGGCCGTATATGGTCCCGTGAGCGAAGACGGCTATCCCATGAACATCTGGAACAAGCGAACGGGTGAGATCGATCAGGCCAACGACATGGGCCTGACCGA